>CAZLXG010000066.1:0-11402 GCA_964563585.1 uncultured Flavobacteriaceae bacterium
TTTCAAACAATATTTCAGAAACCTAAAACATCAAATATATATATAACTAAAAGTTTCTTTTGTATTTTTACAAAAAATTAGCTAAAATGAATACTTTTAAGGTTTCCGTGCAAGAAACTTCAAATAATTTGATTCTTAAATTCGAATTAAACCAATTTATAACAAAGCATCAAAGCTTTGAATTTAATAATATAGACGAAGCTAAACCATCGCCTTTAGCACAACAATTATTCTATTTACCATTTGTAAAGAAAATTTATATTTCAGGTAATTTTGTTGCTATTGAACGATATAACATTGTTGAGTGGTCAGATGTACAAGATGAATTAGCAGAACAAATTGAAACCTATTTAAACGATGGTGGTATTGTTATTGAAGAAACTGCAACTGCAAAAAAAGTAGCAGTTACTGTTTATGCAGAAAGCACTCCAAACCCATCTGTAATAAAATTTGTTTCAAATAAAAAAATAGTTACAACAGCATTTGAATTTACTTCTATAGACGAAGCAAAATTATCGCCACTGGCAACTGAATTGTTTCACTTCCCATTTGTAAAAAGTATTTTTATTGACGAAAATTATGTGTCAATTACTAAATATGATATTGCAGAATGGCAAGAAATAACAATGGAACTTCGTGAGTTTATTAAAAATTATATTGAAAACGGAAAAGAAATAGTTTCAGTAAATGCTACTGAAACCTTACAAAAATCTACCACACAAATAGATTCTCATTTTGAATCACTTGATGATACTTCAAAAGAAATTATAAATATTCTTGAAAAATATATAAAACCTGCTGTGGCAAGCGATGGTGGTAATATTCAATTTTTATCTTATGATGCTGAAAGCAAAAATGTAAGTGTAATGCTTCAAGGGGCTTGTAGTGGTTGCCCGTCTTCAACATTTACTCTAAAAAATGGTATTGAAAATATGCTACGCGAAATGCTTCCTGGTAAAATAAATTTGGTTGAAGCTATAAATGGGTAAGGTTTAATGTAACTTTTAGTTTTGCTTTGTGTAAAAAAAACAGTTATCTTTAAAGAAGTTAACTATATTATAATAACCTATAAAAAAATACAATGGCAGTATTAAAAGTAATCGAAGTATTATCTAATTCAGATAAAAGTTGGGAAGATGCAACTAAAAAAGCAGTAAAACATGCAGCAAAAAGTGTAAAAAACATTCGTTCTGTTTATGTACAAGATCAAAGTGCTAGTGTAAAAGATGGTGAAGTAACAGACTTTAGAGTTAATGTAAAAATTACTTTTGAAGTAAATTAATTATTCAAACTTTTATATAATATAAGCGTTCAATAACTGAACGCTTTTTTTGTGCCTAAATTTCGCTAACTTTGACGTATGAAGTACTTACCAATACTATTTATTGCTATATTAATAAGTTGCAAAGGACAGAACACAACATCTATGGATTATAAATATACAAACGATTTAATACACGAAACAAGTCCATATTTGTTGCAACATGCTCATAATCCAGTAAACTGGAATGCTTGGAATGAAAACACTTTAGCCAAAGCAAAAGCAGAGAACAAGCTCCTACTTATTAGTGTTGGTTATGCGGCCTGCCATTGGTGTCATGTTATGGAACATGAAAGTTTTGAAGACAGTTTAGTGGCGCAAATAATGAATAAAAATTTTATTAATGTAAAAGTTGATAGAGAAGAACGACCAGATATAGACCAAGTATATATGAACGCTGTACAGTTAATGACTGGTAGTGGCGGTTGGCCTTTAAACGTTATTGCTTTACCCGATGGTAGACCCGTTTTTGGTGGCACGTATTTTAAGAAAGAACAATGGACGGATGCTTTAGAGCAAATCTCAAAGTTATATGAAGAAAAGCCAGAAAAACTACATGAATATGCTGATAAATTAGAACAAGGCATCAAATCCTTAGATGTTGTTACTTTAAATACTGACGAACCTGTTTTTAAAAAACCTTTTATTGAAGATGCTATTCAAACTTGGTCGAAACAATTTGATAATAACCGAGGTGGCATGAATAAATCTCCAAAATTCATGATGCCAAATAACTATCATTTTTTATTACGTTATGCTTATCAAAATAATGATAAAAAACTTCAAGATTATGTCAATTTAACGCTTACAAAAATGACTTATGGTGGTGTTTTTGACCAAATTGGTGGTGGTTTTTCACGATATTCCGTTGATGCCAAATGGCATGTCCCTCATTTTGAAAAAATGCTCTACGATAATGGTCAATTAGTAAGTTTATATACCGATGCTTACCTCATCACAAAAAATGAATTATATAAAAATGTAGTTGAAGAAACTTTAGAGTTTGTAAAACAAGAACTTACAAATTCTGAAGGTGCATTTTATTCCTCATTAGATGCCGACAGCAATACACCTGAAGGCAAACTTGAAGAAGGTGCCTTTTATGTTTGGAAAAAAGACGAGCTTAAAACGCTTTTACAAAATGATTTTGATTTGTTTTCTGATTATTATAACATTAATAATTACGGGTTTTGGGAACATGAAAATTATGTACTTATTAGAAAAGATGATGATGCATCAATTATTAAAAAACATAATATTTCAAATGATATTTTAAATAAAAAAATCAGTTCTTGGAAAACATTACTTTTAAAAGAACGTAACAAAAGAGAAAAACCAAGATTGGATGATAAAACATTAACCTCTTGGAACGCTATTATGCTTAAAGGTTACGTTGATGCATATCGTGTTTTTGGAAATAATGATTATCTCGCTTCCGCGGAAAAAAATGCTAACTTTATTTTAGACAATCAATTACGAGAAGATGGTGGGTTAAATCATAATTACAAAAACAGAAAGAGTACCATTAATGGTTATTTAGAAGATTATGCTGCAACTATAGATGCATTTCTATCACTTTATGAAAATACATTAAACGAAGCGTGGTTAACAACAGCTAGAGATTTAGCAAACTATACATTCGACCATTTTTATGATGATACTAACAAAATGTTTTATTTCACATCAGATGAAGACAAATCGTTAGTATCAAGAAGTATCGAGTATCGTGATAATGTAATTCCTGCCAGTAATTCAATGATGGCAAAAAATCTATTCAAGTTATCTCACTATTTTGATAACGACCATTATAGAAACACAGCAATAACTATGTTAAATAATGTAAAACCAGAAATGCAAGAATATGCTTCTGGCTATTCCAATTGGTTAGATTTAATGATGAATTACACCAATCCGTTTTACGAAGTTGCTATTGTTGGTACAGATGTAAAACAAAAAATAACAGAATTAAACAAAACATACATACCTAATAAACTTATTGCTGGTAGTACTTCCGAGAATAACTTGCCTTTATTAGAAAATCGCTACAACCCAGGTAACACACTTATTTATGTTTGCGTAAACAGAGCTTGTAAACTTCCAGTTTCTGAAGTTAGTCAAGCCATTAAATTTTTAAAAGAATGACAACTTTAACAATATTTCTTATCGCCTTTGTTGCTTTTGAACATCTTTACTTTTTAGTATTAGAAATGTTTTTTTGGACTAAACCAAAAGGCATAAAAGCATTCGGATTAAAATCGAAAGAGTTTGCAGAAGACACCAAAGTTTTAGCAGCAAACCAAGGTTTATATAATGGATTTTTAGCAGCAGGATTACTGTTTTCAATTATTGAAAAAGATATAAAATTTGCTGTTTTCTTTCTTATTTGTGTGACTATTGCAGGTATTTATGGGGCTTATTCTACAAAGAAAATTAAGTTATTTTATTTGCAATCTATTCCCGCAATTGTTGCGTTGGTAACTTGTTTTTTTTAGAAAAATAGCTTTAATTTCGCATACTAATTAATATTAAAAAAATTATGGATTTAGAAAAGTGGATTGAAAAAGGTTATGATTTAATTATAGATTTTGGACCAAAAATTTTAGGAGCCCTTGCTATTTGGATTATAGGTTTATGGACAATAAAAGCTATATCTAAAACGATTTCTAAAGTAATGGATAAAAAGGACTATGATGCTAGTTTAAAAAAGTTTTTACTAAACCTTCTAAATTGGATTTTTAAAATTGTATTAATTGTAGTAGTTCTTGGTACTGTTGGTGTTGAAACCACATCGTTTGCAGCCATTTTAGCTGCTGCTGGTTTAGCAATTGGCTTAGCTCTACAAGGTTCTTTAGCTAATTTTGCTGGTGGTGTTTTAATTATGATTTTTAAACCCATTAAAATTGGCGATTTAATTGAAACACAAGGTGAACTTGGCGTGGTTAAAGAAATTGAAATTTTCACAACGAAATTAACTGGTTTATCAAATAGAGAAATTATAATCCCAAATGGATCGTTATCTAATGGTAATATTATTAATTATACTACTGAAGGAACACGTCGTGTAGACTTAACTTTTGGAGTAAGTTATGATGCCGATATTAAACAAACTAAAGATGTTTTAATGAATGTTATAACATCACACCCTAAAGTTTTAAAAACACCTGTATCAACAGTAAACGTTTCTGAATTAGCTGATAGTTCTGTAAATTTTGCTGTAAGACCTTGGTGTAAAACTGAACATTATTGGGATGTATACTTTGACGTTACTGAAAATGTAAAAATAGCTCTTGATGCTGCTGGTATAGAAATTCCTTATCCACATGCGGTTGAGATTCAAAAGAAAGCTTAATTAGTTTTTACTAATAATATTTTAAACCTCACATGTTTTTATAACCTGTGAGGTTTTTTTAGTTTCTATAACTGCGTTAAGGATTGAAACGGCATCCTTTTTATTGTGGAATTCCTGCCTACGCAGGAATAACAGAATGAAAAGATATAGTGGAAAGCCTG
The DNA here is from genome assembly GCA_964563585.1 of uncultured Flavobacteriaceae bacterium. GTDB lineage: Bacteria > Bacteroidota > Bacteroidia > Flavobacteriales > Flavobacteriaceae > CAZLXG01. Next base: position 4,832 of record CAZLXG010000066.1, read on the forward strand.
ACTTTTTGGATACAAAAAGAAACGTCCAAATAATTTTAAAACTTCTTTTTTGGTTTTAATGCTACGAAGTCTTTCAAATAATAGGGTTCAAAATAGGCAACATCTTCTGTGTCGCTTATTTTGTATTTGTTATACGATAACATTGCCATTTCGTTTGCCGATGGCAATTTATCATCAATAAAAATAGCATTGGAATGTTTTATTAGAGTTTTGGTTTTTTCGACACCATCGCCAATAAAATAGACTTTACCCTTATTTAAATATTCCGCGAAAGCGTTTTCATCTAAAATTTGTGCCTCAGTTTCTCTAATTTGATTATAATTGGAATCGAAAATAGTCGAATACACTTCCATTCTTCTCGCATCCAACATAGCAACAATAACACCTTCGTTACAAGCAACTTGATGTGTTAAAGCTTCTAAGGTTAAAATGGAAATTAATGGTTTATCTAAAGCAAAACTAAGTCCTTTTGCTGCCGAAACGCCAATACGCAAACCTGTGTAAGAACCTGGGCCTTTACTTATAGCTATTGCGCTAATTTCATTAACTGATTTATTTGATTCTTTTAAAATATCATCTATAAAAACATGAAGTTTTTCGGCATGTGAATAGTTGCCATCGTTAAGTTCTTTTAACGCAATAACATTTCCGTTTTCAGCAAGTGAAACAGAACAGTTTTTAGTAGCAGTTTCAATATTAAGTATTAATATCAAGGTGTTTAGTTTAAAAAGTAATTCCCGCTATTGGCGGGAATTACAAATTAAAGGAATATTTTTTATTCAAGTGTTATCGGAATCCCATAATAAAATTCTAGCAACTTCGTTTTAAAAACAAAGTTGTACTTGGAATTTGCCATAGTAGATTGTGCACTTATTAACCTATTTCGTACTTCTTGAAACTCAAAGGCTGTCATTACACCATTATTATAACTTTCTTGTGCAGTTCTAAATGCCTCTTCTTGCGCTGTTAATGAAGCTTCAGATGCTCTATATTGATTTAATGCAGCTTTAGCATCTAAATATGCATTTTCAATAGTTGATCGTAAATCTTGTTTTGCTTGGTCTAAACCATAAGCAATTCGTTTACTATTTATAATTGCTCTATTTACACTAGACTTGGTTCTATTCCCATTAAAAATAGGAACACTGATACTTACTCCAACATTGTATCCTAAATTATCACTAAATTGTTTTCCAAATCCGTTTGGAATGGAACTAACTGTACCTGTATTTGGGTCAACAATGGTACGTCTATCTTTTTCTCCTAAAGTATGCTGATATGATGTTCCAAAACCACCTCCTAAACTTACTGATGGAAAAAATGCAGCTTTTGCTAATTCAATATCAAGCTCAGAATTTTCAATACTTATTTCGGCAACTCTAATTTCTGGTCTGTCTGCTACAGCTTTATTAAATATTTTTTCGGTATCGTTATACATCAATTCAACCGATGATAAATTAAAAGTAACATCTTGAATATCAAAACCATTATGAGGCAATTGTAATAATTGCGCTAAATTTAATAGTGCTAAATCAATACCGTTTTGTGCTTTAATTAACTGTTCATTATTACTAGCTAATTGAGCTTGTACATTATATAAATCTGATTTAGGACTTACACCTTCGTCAACTAACATTTGAATATTTTCTATTTGTTGCTCTGTAACTTTTAATTGTTCTTCAGCAATTTTATAATTTTCTTTACTTAATAATGTGTTTAAATAACTATTTACTACAAATAAAGAGATATCATCTTTTAATTTTTGCAATTGTATTTTACTTGATTCTAAACCAAGTTTGGCTTGCTTATATAAATTTGTGTTTCTATAACCATTAAAAAGTGTTAATCCAGCATTTACACCTAAACTTGAACTAAATGTATTACTTGAAATTCTACTTCCATTTTGACCAAGATAAGACCCAAAATTAAAGTTACCAGAGCTTGAACCCGTAATATTTGGTAGAAAATTACCTTTTGCACTTATAATATTTTCCTGTGCGATTTCAGTATCTAAAGCCGATTGTTTAACAGAAATATTATTCTCTAAAGCATAGTCTACACATTCTTGTAACTTCCATTTTTTTTGTTGCGCAAAAGATGATACAACAACCAAAAATAAGCACGATAATATTACATTTTTCATATGCTGTTTTTTAAAATTAATCATTGTCTTCATCTTCATTATCTTTTGATGCTTTGTTCCACACCTTAATTTTGTCTCCTAATTTAACACCTTCAGTTATTTCAACATTAATACCATCGGACAAACCTAAAGTTACATTTTGCTTCTTAAATTTATTAGCATCTTCTTCTTGTATTTCAACAAATGGTTTTTCGGTAATTCTATTATATTGAAGAAGTGCTTCTTTAATACTTAAAACACTGTCTTTACTTTCTATATCAATTTCTGCATTAGCACTATACCCTGCTCTTACATTGGTAGTAGAATCTAGCATTACATTAGCTTTAATGGTAAATTGCACTGCTCCGTTTTCTTCTTTTCCTTTTGGTGCAACAAATGTTAATTCTGCTGGAAATTCTTTATCGTTAATAGCTCCCAATATTACTTTTATTTGTTTGCCTTCTTCAAGCTTACCAACTTCTGCTTCATCAACTTTTCCTTCAAAAATCATATGATTCATATCTGCAATAGTTGCAATAGTTGTTCCTGCATTAAAGTTATTACTTTGTATTACTTGGTCACCTTCACGAACAGGAATTTCTAAAACTGTTCCTGCTATTTGAGCTATAATATTTGTATTTGCCGAACTACCGCCAGAGATAGAACCTCTTTTAATGATTTGATAATCATTTTGAGTTTGCGCTAATGATTCACGTGCTTGGTTGTATGATAACTCGCTGCTTTCAAAATTTTGCACAGAAATAACACCTTTATCGAAAAGGCTTTTATTTCTATTATACAGCACTTTTGCATTATCATACGATAATTTAGCTGATGATATTCTACTTTTTGCACTTACTAAACTTTGCTCGTTTGGCACTACTCTAATTTTAGCAATTAAATCACCTTTTTTAACAATATCACCTTCTTCAACAAGAATCTCATCTACTATTCCAGAAATTTGTGGTTTTAATTCAATTTCTTCTTCTGGATTTAATTTACCTGTTGCTACAGCTTTTGTATTTATTGATGTATAAAAAGGCTCTTCAACTTTATAGTCTACAATATCTTCCGAGTTTGAGTCTTTAAAATATTTTAATACAAATACTAATAGTATAAAAACGACTATTCCTAAAATAATTTTTACTGTTTTGTTCATTTTTTTTTGATTGTTTATTCTTCTCTTAATGCTTCTATTGGTTTTATGCTTGTGGCTTTAGTTGCTGGTATTAACCCTATTAAAGTTCCTAAAATTACTAATATTAATAATGCTATAAACACTACTGCTATTGATACGGATGCGTTAACTATTGTGGCATCATCTCCTTGACCAAATGCCGCATCTAAGCCTATTAAAATCCAGCCTCCAGATATAATTCCAAATAAGCCTGCTACTAAAGTTAAAAATACAGCTTCAACAACAATTTGTCTTTTAATTTCAAAAGGGGTTGCTCCTAAAGCACGCCTTATTCCTATTTCTTTAGTACGTTCTTTTACTGTAATAAGTAATATATTCCCAATGGCAAATACTCCTGCAAAGAGTGTTGCAATACCAACAAACCATGTTAAAAATTGCATACCTATTAAAAAGCCTGTTATTTTTGCGAATTCTTTTCCTAAGTTAAAACTACCAAAAGCACGATTATCTTCTGGATGGATATTATTTAAATTTTTAAGTAAAAGCTTAGCGTCTTCTTCAATTTGAGATATATCGTATTCTGGTTTTCCGGTAATCATCATCCAGCCAATTCTATCGCCTTGGTTATATATTTGTTGATAGGTTGTAAAAGGAATATGAATATCTGCCGATGGTCCCATATTTACATTTCCATTTTCAAACATACCAACAACCTTAAAGTTAATGCTGTTAATTTGGATGTATTCACCCATAGCATCTTCATCTTTTTCAAATAGCTGTTTATAAATATCTTCTGATATGACGACTATTTTTTTATTATCGTCAATATCATTTTGATTAATGAATCTGCCATGAATTAGTTTTTTCTTTTGAACTTTATCTAACAACGGATAATCTCCATATACACCAAAATTTCCTGATAGAAATTTTCTAACGACCAATGCTTGTGTAATATTTCTAGGAACTACAAACTCAATGCCTTCAACATTTTCTTCAACTTTTTTAGCATCGGTTAATGATAGCTGTACTTGTTTACCTTCTTGAAACCCTTTAAATGGCTTGCTCGTATTTTGACCCCAAACAAATACACTGTTTGTTGCAAAACTTCCAAATAAGCGATTGAATGAATTTTCTAATCCTCTTGCAGAACCTAAAAGACCTATTAGTAATAATATACCCCACCAAACACCTACCATAGTTAAAACAGATCTTAGTTTGTTTTTACTAAAACTATCGTAAACTTCTTGCCATGTATCTCTATCGAATAAAAATTTAAACATAATTAATCGTTTCTTAATGCTACAATAGGTTTAATTCTTGAGGCTTTTTTGGCTGGTAAATAACCTGCAATAGCGCCTGCTAATACTAATGTAATTGTTGCTCCTATTACTAAACTATTACTTACACCTGGGTCTTTTATAAAGTATTGCTTTAACATAGGCGCTACAAGTTCTATAACACCCATACCTATAAGTAAACCAACATACCCTGCAATGGCAGTAATAAGTATAGATTCAATTAAAATAATAGATACAATTGATTTTGGTGATGCACCTAATGCTTTACGAATACCTATTTCTTTGGTGCGTTCTTTTACAATAAAAATCATAATATTACTTACACCAACTATACCTGCAATTAAAGTTCCGAAACCAATAACTAAAATAATGATACTTAATCCTGTAGTCATTGCGCTAACAGCTTTAGTGCCTTCGGCTGAATTACGAACTCGGACTGCTCGTTGGTCGGTAGTAGCCACAGAAAAACGCTCTTTTAGTTTTCTTGTAAGCATACTACTAAAAGCTAATGCTTCATCATAATCCATTTCTGGATTATAGGTTAGATTTATTTGGTCTATATAATCATTATTACCATAAATGTGTTGTGCTGTAGTAATAGGCATATATATCATTCTTTCTTCATTATCACCACCATCATCAGCAAAAATACCAACTACTTTATATTGAATACCACTAAGATTTATATATTTCCCTAAAGCCGTTGTTTTTAAAAACAAATCTTCTTCAACTAACCTACCAATAATAACTATTTTAGTTCTGTTATTTATATCGTTTTGATTGATATATCTTCCCTCTTGTATTTTTGTTTTTTCTAGATATTGATGATCTGGATGAACAGCTATTAAATTGTAACTATTTTGTTCGTTTCTAAAAGAAGCCTGTACATTTCTATAAATTCGAGCTGTAATAAATTCTACTTTCTTACCATTATCGTCTTTTATATAATCTAAATCTTCATTTTTAAACTGAATACGTCTACCTGCTTGCAACCCTTTATGCGCTTTGGTTGTTCTTCCTGAGTTAATGAAAATTGAATTTGTTGCATCATCAATAAAAGCTTCTGAAAATGTATTTTGCAACCCGTTAGCAATACCAAAAAGAATGGTAAATAATAAAATAGCAAACGCCACAGTGAAACCAGATAACAAACTTCTGGTTCTGTTCATATTAATACTTTGAAATATTTCCCTCCAAAGATCTATATCAAACATATTGTTCTGCTCTTACTTGTTCCACTTTTTTATCTTCCATAATTACGCCATCTCGCAAACGTACAATTCGCTTACACATATTAGCAATATCCTCTTCGTGTGTTACCATTAAGATGGTTTTTCCTTCATCATTAAGCTTCTGGATAAACGCCATAATTTCATACGATGTTTTGGTATCTAAAGCTCCGGTTGGCTCATCTGCTAATAATAATTTTGGGTTTGCTGCTAACGCTCTGGCAATTGCCACACGCTGATTTTGACCTCCAGAAAGTTCTTTTGGTAAATGATGCGCCCAATCTGCAAGTCCAACTTTTTCTAAATGAAATAATGCTTTTTCTTGACGTTCTTTACGTTTCATTCCTTGATAATACAATGGAAGTGCTACGTTTTCAAGTGCATTTTTATAATTGATAAGATTGAAAGATTGAAAGATGAATCCTAAAAATTTGTTTCTATAAACGGCAGCTTTCTTTTCGGTAAGATTTTCTATTGACAAACCATCTAGTATATATTCGCCTTCATCTGCTTCATCTAACATACCTATAATATTAAGCAGTGTAGATTTTCCCGAACCCGAAGACCCCATAATTGCTACCATTTCACCGTTTTCAACCGACAAATCGATACCTTTTAAAACATGTAAACTTGAATCTCCTATGGGATAGGATTTATGTAACTTTCGGATTTTTAACATATTTTGATTGATTAATAAAGCCTTAACTTAATAATTAGACTTCGAATGCAAAGAAATGTTACAAAAAGAATAAGAAAAAATTTTTATTCTTTTTTTAACGTATTG
>CAZLXG010000067.1:0-7288 GCA_964563585.1 uncultured Flavobacteriaceae bacterium
TAATAATAAATTATAAACCAAAAAGAGAAAAAAGCCATTTTGATTTTGGATTTATCTTTTTTTCCGGAAACAAATAAGTAACCACATAAAAATATAATAATGGAGAAGTAAATTCTACCTAAGGAAAATAATAACTTTTAAATAACTCATCATAATCAATCCAATTAATGTCTTGAAGATAGTATTGCATGTTATTTAAAGAATATAAAACTATTAAAGCCGTTAAAAAATAGACGCTTTTGTTTTTATACTTTTTTGAAAGAAATACAACTGCACCAAAGATTAAGCCTTGGATAACTCCAGCAAAAATGATACTATTATATATGTTGAAATTCAAAAAAAAATGTTTTAGGAATCTCTAATATACTTAATTAAAACGCATTTACAATAGCAAAAAAGTCTTCTGCGTTAAGTGCTGCTCCTCCAATTAATCCGCCATCTACATCTGGTTTTGAGAAAATTTCTTGTGCATTTGCTGGCTTTACACTTCCTCCATAAAGAATAGACATGCTATTTGCTACATCACCTCCATACTTATTAGACAAAGTTTGTCTGATAAAAGCATGCATATCTTGTGCTTGTTCAGGACTAGCAGTTTCTCCTGTTCCAATTGCCCAAACTGGTTCGTATGCTAAAACAATATTTTTGAAAGCTTCTGCGCCTAAATGAAATAATGCATTTTTAATTTGACCTTCAACTATATTTTCATGATTACCAGATTTTCTATCTGCTAATTCTTCCCCAAAACAGAAAATAGCACGTATATTGTTTGCTAAAGCAGCATCAACTTTTTTAGCTAATAATTCATCTGTTTCATTAAAATATGCACGACGCTCGCTATGTCCTAAGATTACAGTTTCTACACCTACACTTTTAAGCATGCTTGCACTTATCTCACCTGTATAAGCTCCATTTTCTGCAAAGTGCATATTTTGTGCTACAACTTCAATATTACTTGTTCTTAATGCCTCAAAAGCATTATAAAGATTTACTGATGTTGGCGCTATCATTACTTCTGCATTTGAAGTTTGTGCTTGCCCTTTTAAATCTGAAATTAACGCTTCAGTTTGCGATAAATCGTTATTCATTTTCCAGTTACCTGCAACTATATTTTTTCTCATTATATGATTGTTTTATTGAATTTAATCTTGATTTATAAGTTGTTACAAAATTACGTGTTACAATGAGATAAATTGCTGAAAATTTGACTGAATTTTTCAGTTTTTTCAACATTATTCTGAAAAATAAAGTTCTTTTACAAAGAAGTGTTAATTGCCTCTATTATTTTTTGATCGCTAGCTGTTGTGGCTTTAAACAATTTAATATTTCCTTGTTTATCAATAACCATATAACGTGGTATCCAATTAGAATTTAAAAAATCTGAGAACTCTCCTTTTTGACCCGAATTAATAAAATAATGATTCCCTTTTACTTTATATTTTTCAAGACCTCGTTTCCATGCTGCTATATTTCTATCAACTGATAAAAACACGAATTCTACATCTTTAAATTGAGTTTGTAATGCTTTTACTTTTGGCATGCCTTCAATACAATCTCTACACCAAGATGCCCAAACATCAATTAAAACTACTTTACCTTTATAGTTAGCAAGTACGTTTTTTAAAGTTGTTGTGTCGCCTTTTAAAGTTGTTATTGTTTCGCTTAAAGCTTCTTCTGAAAACTGTGTTGGTTTTTCAAAATTACAGCTAAAAACTGTAAAAACTAAAAGTAGTATTGTATAGATTCGGGTCTTCATAATTAAAATAAGATTTTCGCTTTCGCGGAATTATGTCTATTGCAGTTTCACTTTTGGGTCTAACCAAACATAAATTAAGTCGACAAAAATATTTATAATTACAAATAGTGTCGCAATAACTAAAACAGAACCCATTATTACTGGTAAATCTAGCGTATTTAAAGCGTTTACAATTTCCTTTCCTAAACCATTCCAACCAAAAATATATTCGACAAAAACCGCTCCTGCTAACATAGAGGCAAACCAACCAGAAATTGCTGTAACTACAGGATTTAAAGCATTCTTTAAAGCATGTTTTCTAATAATTTGAAACTCGCTTAATCCTTTTGCTCGTGCTGTTCGAATATAATCTTGATTAAAAACTTCTAACAAAGAATTTCGCATGAGTTGAATAACCACCGCCAACGGACGAATACCTAAAACTACTGCTGGTAGTATTAAATTTTTCCATTTAATATGCATTGCTTCTCCAAAATCGTCAAGCTCATAAAGACTACCTGTCATTTCTAAATTGGTATATTTATGCAATACATAACCAAAAAACCATGCGAATAATATGGCACTAAAAAAGGATGGAATACTCATACCAAACGTACTGAAAATCTGAATGGTTTTATCTAACCATTTATCTTTATAAAGTGCAGACACAATACCTAACAAAACACCTAAAATTATAGCAATTATAATTGCCGACACCGCTAAAACAAAAGTATTTGGTAGTGTTTCTGCTAATACTTCACTTACTCTTTTACCTTGTTTGGTAAAGGATTCTCGTAAATATGGAAATTTTAAAACGGTTGTTGTATTACCAATTGAAAACAACTTAGTTTCATTGTATTTTCCTTGTCTTAAAAAGGTGTAATCTTCTGCTTTTTTTGAATGAAATGAAATGGGTAACAAATCATTTATATAATAAAAATATTGTGTACTTATAGGTTTATCGAATCCATATTTTTGCTTTACAATAGCAAGTTGTTCGCTGTCTTCATTTTGCCCTAACATCATTTGTGCAGGGTCTCCAGGAAGCACATTGAATAAAAAGAATATAACAGTAACTACTCCAAATAATGTGAGTAATGCGTAACCAATTTTATTTAGTAGATAGCTTATCAAATAGTTATTCTTTTTTTAATACAACCTTTACATATGCTGTATAAGAAGTATTATTTGCAGTATTGATTGAATCTAATATATCTCCTTGCGACCTTTCTTTTAAAACATAAACTTCTTCAATACTATTAGGATCTATAGCGTCCGTTTCTTCTTTTGAAGAAATTTTATCATCAATTAAATATAATACAGAGTCTACTTCTTTTACAGGTTCAGGTTTCCTTTCAACTTTAGGCAACTCTAAATTATCAATATCGTTCCAGTGTAGTTTTTGTTTAACAGTTCCGTTATCTAATTCTAAAATCCCAGGATTAGAACGCACCACCGTTTTTAATGCTTTTTCGTCACATAAATACCAATCAAAATTTAAGTCGTATGCATCATTAATACGTTGCTTTGTTTCTTCTCCTGATGCTGTTAATCCAATAATTTTATAACCATTTCTCATGGCTTCTTCAGACATTTTTTTCAATCGTTCAACGCCACCACTTTCAATGGTTTCTAAACTGTATGATACAATAACGATTAGGTTTTCTTCACTTAAAAAATACTCGGTTAAATCTTCATCTTCAGTTTCAATTGAGAAATCATAAATTGGAGGTTGATAGCCTTCTTCTATAACTTTACTTTCAACACTTACATATTCACCATCTACATTCGGGTAACTTCCATTTGTAACAATTTCAATGTCTTCGCCTTTCACATTAAATGTCCACGTAAATTCTTGAATTGCTTTTGGCGCATCTTCTGGCGTACTCATTCCTTCTAGAATATTGGCTCCAATTTTATAAGCTCTAAAATCTTTTGATGGCAAATGCATCAACACATGATACCCAAACCATAAACTGAAAACAAAACTTAATAAAGCAATAATAGTTGTTAGTAATTTACCAAACAAGGGTTTTATATGCTTTACTCCAAGGAATAAAATCAGAATAAAAAACAGTAACACAATGTCTTTTGTAAAGCTTTCCCATGGTGTTAATTTTAACGCATCACCAAAACAACCGCAATCTTTTACTTTATCAAAATACGCAGAGTAAAACGTTAAAAACGTAAAAAACACAATCATTATTAACAAGCTCCAAACGGTAAATTTAGGTTTGTAACCTATAAGTAAGAACACGCCTAGAACCACTTCAAACACAACTACAGAAACCGAAATCATTAACACATACGGTTCTAAAAAAGGAATATTTAAAACATCTGCACTAAAATATTCTTGTAGTTTATATGAAAACCCTAACGGATCATTCAGCTTTATTAATCCTGAGATTATAAATAATATGCCAACAAAAATTCTTGAGATTACAACTAAAAATTTCATATTAATTATTTAAATGAATTAGAGCGAAAATCGCATAATTAATCATGTCTTGATAATTAGCATCAATACCTTCGCTAACTAAAGTTTTACCAGCATTATCCTCAATTTGCTTAACACGCAATAACTTTTGTAAAATTAAATCGGTTAAACTACTTACTCTCATATCACGCCAAGCTTCACCATAATCATGATTTTTATCTTCCATAAGCTGCTTTGTGAGAACAACTTTTTCTGTGTAAAGTTTAGTAGCTTCTTCAGTAGATAAATCAGGTTGTTCTACAACACCTTTTTCTAATTGAATTAATGCCATAATACAATAATTAATAATGCCAATAAATTCGCTAGCTTCTCCTTCATCAACCTTTCTAACATCGTTTTGCTGCAAACCTCTAATACGCTGTGCTTTAATATAAATTTGGTCGGTAAGCGAAGGTAAACGCAATATTCTCCATGCACTTCCATAATCGCTCATTTTTTTAGTAAATAAACTTTTACACGTATCTATTACAGCATCATATTGTTTTGAAGTATCTTGCATATATTAAAATGTATTTTGCGTAAATTTCGCATAAAATAATTTAAAGTTCAAGGTTTCAGGTTTAAAGTTTTAAACTTAGTATAAACACCTTACATATCTATACAAATGACAATAAATTGCAAAGGAAAACTTATTGATTTATCTTCTCCAAAAGTAATGGGAATTTTAAATATTACTCCCAATTCGTTTTTTGATGGCGGAATGCATAAAGATGACAAAGCTGTTTTACTACATATTGAAAGTATGCTTAATGAAGGGGCAACGTTTATTGATGTTGGTGCTTATAGCTCTAAACCAAATGCAGATGATGTAAGTGAAGATGATGAACTAAAGCGCATCATCCCTATTGTAAATTTAGTTTTAAAAGAATTTCCTGATGTTTTGCTTTCTATTGACACCTTTAGAAGTGAAGTTGCAAAACAATGTATTGAAGCTGGAGCTGCTTTAGTTAATGATATTTCGGCAGGAAAGTTAGATGATAATATGATGCAAACGGTTGCCAATTTACATGTGCCATATATTATGATGCATATGAAAGACTCGCCACAAAACATGCAACAACACACTAACTATGGCAATCTTATAAAAGATATTTTGTTTTATTTTTCTGAAAGGATATCAGAAGCAAAAGCCTTAGGAATAATTGATCTTATTGTTGATCCTGGTTTTGGATTTGCTAAAACAATGGAACAGAATTATGAATTGTTGAATAAATTAGAATTATTCAATATGATTGAAAAACCTTTATTAATTGGTGTTTCAAGAAAATCGATGATATATAAGGCTTTAGAAACCAATGCTAACGAAGCACTAAACGGAACAACCGTTTTGAACACCATTGCTTTACAAAAAGGTGCTTCAATTTTGCGTGTACATGATGTAAAAGAAGCTATGGAATGTATTACTTTAGTAGAGTCATTAAGTTGTTGATTTGTTAAGCTTAAAAAAAAATGAAACATCTAATATTACTTTGTCTTACTCTATTTGTCTTTTCCTGCGGAAATGAAAAAGTAATACAACTTCCAGAAATAAATCACTCAAAAATTACAGATTTAAAAGATATTTCGGCGGCTTATTTATTTTATAATGAAACTAAAGCTGATAGTGTTGAACTCAACCGAAAAAATTTAATTGTTTCTACAAATTGGGTAGTTAATGTTGATAAACGCTTAACGTTAAAACAAGTAATTCCGCATATAAAATTTTTACAAAACAAGAAACTTAATTCTAGTCATAAAAACGAAAAAGCTAAAAACTACTTTACTTGTAATGATATTGCGAATAAAAATTTAGGATTTATTGAGTTTACGGATGTAGTTTATACAGACAAAAAAAATATAATAAATTATTCTAAAGCTTCTGATTTAAAATCACTTAAAAACCAAATAACAATAAGTTTTAATTCATCAAATATTGCTCGTATTTTTAATCCGAATTCAGAAACATTCTCAATAAAAATTGATAAAGACCAAGTATTAAAAAGCTTAAAAAATATTGATTTTCCAGAAAACATAATCTACTTTGATTTTAATTCAGATTTACTTTTTCAAGATTATATAACATATAAATCGATAATATCTAAAGCAAATTTAAAACAAGCAAAAACATCTAATCAAGAGTTTATATATAATTAACCATAATTTCTTAAATTTACAAAAACCAATATAGCCTTTGGAAATTTTTAAAGACCTTTTAAAATTCACAGCAGTAGATATTATAGATGTTATTCTTGTAGCTATTCTACTTTACTACATTTACAAACTTGTAAAAGGCACCGTTGCAATCAATATTTTTATTGGTATTATTATTATTTATTTAGTTTGGAGGCTTACCGATTTCCTAAACATGGAATTGCTTACCAGTATTTTTGGTGGGTTTATAAAAGTGGGAATCATTGCTTTAATAGTAGTGTTTCAGCCCGAGATTCGTAAATTTTTGCTTATGGTTGGTTCTACAAATTTTGGTAGAAGACGCAAATTTTTAAATCAACTTAGCTTTTTAAAAACAGAAACTAGCGACGAAACAAACGTGGATGTTATTATTTCTGCATGTAATAAAATGAGTATTTCTAAAACAGGCGCACTTATTGTTTTTGAACGTAATAACAACTTAGCCTTTTTAAGTTCTACAGGTGATGAAATGAATATAACCGTAACACAACCTATTATTGAAAGCATCTTTTTTAAGAATAGTCCGTTGCATGATGGCGCTATTGTTATAAGCAATAATATAGTAAAAGCAACACGTGTTATACTTCCTATAAATAATGAAAAAAGTGTACCGAAACGTTTTGGCTTACGTCATAGAGCTGCTATTGGGGTTTCAGAAAAAACTGATGCTTTGGCTTTGGTAGTTAGTGAAGAAACTGGGCATATATCTTATTTTAAAAACGGAGAGTTTATTACATTTAAAAATACTGATGAACTAGCTTCAATGATTAAAAAAGATTTAGCTTAGAATGAATTGTAAAAACTGTAAAACTTCATTAAGTGATGAAAGCGATTACTGCAATTCTTGTGGAGGAAAAATAATTAGAAACAGACTTACCATTAGAAAT
>CAZLXG010000067.1:7388-10947 GCA_964563585.1 uncultured Flavobacteriaceae bacterium
CTTACCATTAGAAATCTGTTTGAACATTTTTCTGAAGAATTTTTAAATTACGACAATAAACTTTTCCAAACCTTTATATAACCCTTTTTAGAAAACCCGAAGCTGTAATTGGTGGGTATATAAATGGTACAAGAAAAAAGTATGTAAACGTTATTAGTTATTTTGCTATCGCCATCACGCTTTCTGGTTTACAAATTTATATTTTACAAAAATATTCCGCTGATTTTGATGACATGTTTGCCAACGGCAATTCAATTATAGCGGAGCAACAAAAACAGATTAATAATAAAATTTTTCAATTTATAACTGATTATCAATCGATTATAATGATGCTATACATTCCGTTTTATGCATTGTTGGCTAAATTAATTTTTCTAAAAAACAAACTATACAATTATACCGAGTTATTAGTCGTTTTTATGTATGCTCAAGCTCAATATTCAATTATAACAGCTATTCTAACGTTTACTTTTATTCCATTAGGTGTTCCTTTTATTATCTTTAGTTTTTTATTAATACCTCTTCAATTTTTTTATTTTGCGTTCTGTCTTAAAGATGTATATCATCTAAATTTTACTCAAATCCTTTTAAAAACATTACTATTCATTTTTGTGTTAGGATTTATAGTCATTTTAATTTCTATAGTTGGAATTGGGTTAGCTATATTATTTAAAGACTCAGAACTTATAAAATCTTTTATTGAAACTCAAAAAGCGATTCAATAAGCAAAAGGAGGTTAAGCCACATCTTCTTTTAGAAACTGCACTTCATATAAGTTTTTATAATAACCATTTTCTTTTTTAAGTAATTCGTTATGTGTGCCTTGTTCTACAATTTGCCCAGCATCCATTACAATAATTTTGTCTGCTTTTTTAATAGTTGCTAATCGATGAGCAATTACAATAGAAGTTCTTCCTTTTGTGATTTTATCGGTTGCGTTTTGAATAAGTTGTTCAGAATATGAATCAACCGAAGATGTTGCTTCATCTAATATCAAAATACTTGGATTAGTAACAAAAGCTCTTAAAAATGAAATAAGTTGACGTTGACCAGAAGACAACATTACACCGCGTTCTTTTACATTATATTGATAGCCATTTGGTAAACTCATTATAAAATCATGTATACCAATATCTTTAGCAGCTTGTTGTACCACTGCTTCTGTAATTTCTGGATTATTAAGTGTTATATTATTTAAAATAGTATCGGCAAACAAAAACACATCTTGTAAAACCACAGCTATTTGTGTTCGTAAGGAATCTAAAGTAACTTCTTTTATATTAATATCATCAACCGAAATTACACCATCTTCAATTTCGTAGAAACGATTTAGCAAGTTAATAATAGTCGATTTTCCTGCACCAGTTGCACCAACAATAGCAACCGTATCACCTGCTTTTACATCAAAAGAAATTCCTTTTAAAACTTCTTCATCTTCAACATAACTAAAATATACCTTTTCAAATTTAATATCACCTTTAAAATGTTCAGCAACATGTTTTCCTGTATCGTCAATTTGCGACGTTGTATCAATCACTTTAAACACTCTAGTTGCTGCAACCATACCCATTTGAAGCGTATTAAACTTATCTGCAATTTGTCGCAATGGTCTAAACAACATAGGAACAAACATGATAAACGCTATTAAATCACCTTGTGAAACGGTGTCTTCTAAAACCACATTTAATCCACCATACCAAGCAACCAGACCAACTGCTAATGATGCCGACAAATCTGCTATTGGAAAAAAGATAGAGTTATACCAAACAGTTTTTAACCAACCTTTTTTATGACGTTCGTTTATGTCTTTAAAGTTTTTTAATTCTGTTGTTTCACGCGTAAACAGTTGCAATATTTTCATGCCCGTTAATCGCTCTTGAACGAATGAATTTAAATTTGAAACTTCTGTTCTTACTTCCTCAAAAGCCCTTTTCATATATTTCTGAAAAATACGCGTTGCATAAAATAACAAAGGCAGCATTATAAAAACGATTAAGCTTAGCTTCACATTTATAAACATCATAACTCCAAACACAACGACCATAGTTAAGAGGTCTTTAAAAATCATGAATAAACCCTGACCAAAAATATCGGCAATACGTTCCATGTCGGTAACTGCTCTGGTAATTAAAACACCAACTGAGGAATTATCGTAATACTTCATTTTAAAACGAAGTAAATGGTCGAACAATTTTACACGCACATCTTTCACTAAATTCTGACCTAACCAAGCAGCATAATAAATAAACGTCAATTGAAAAAGTGTTTGAAAAACAAGAACGACTAACATGATAATTACATAAAACAAAAAGTCTTTAGCTTCATGTTTTGCAATACTATCATCAATAGCAAACTTAGTTATATAAGGTGTCGCCGCACTAAAAACGGCTAGTAAAACCACCAAAATTAGTAGTCCAAAAAAAACACCTTTATAAGGTTTTATATATTGAAAAAGACGTTTAAACAGTACAACGTCTAAAATACTTTCTTCCTTTTTACTCATTTATATTTTTATATCTATCGGATATTCAACCTGTGTTAAATATAATGCATGTGCGGGAACCGAAAAACCTGCTTCACTCCTATTTTTAGACTTTATAATGGTGTGTAAATCATCAACTTCAATTTTACCTAATCCAACATTAATCATAGTCCCCACAATGGCGCGAACCATATTACGCAAAAATCTATCAGCTTTAATTACAAAATGAAGTTCGTTATTTTCAAACGCCCATTCCGCTTTCATAATATCACAATTATACGTTTTTACATCGGTATTACTTTTCGAAAAGCATTGAAAATCTTTATAATCAAATAAAATTTTTGACGCTTCATTCATTTTATCAATATCCAAAGCTTGTTTTACATAAAACGCATCATCAAAATTAAACACATTTTTTTTCAATGTAACTCTATATAAATACGTTCTACTTAAAGCGTGAAAACGTGTATGCACATCATTTTTTACTTTAAAAACAGTTTGAATAGCAATGTCTTTTGGTAAAAAAGAATTCAATTTAAATACTAAGTCAGTACTATTAAAATTACTTTCAGTATCAAAATGCGCAAACATTTGTGAGGCATGTACACCAGTATCGGTACGACCAGCACCCATAATAGAAACGGTTTCATTTAAAAGTGTAGACAATGCCTTTTCAATAACTTCTTGTACAGAAATCGCGTTGGGTTGAATTTGCCAACCATGGTACGCACTACCATTATAAGAAAGTTCTAAAAAATATCGCAATTTGTTTTTATACTTTTATTGAAAGAACAAATATAAACAGATTTGTTAGTCCTACGAAAACTGAAAACTTAATTATATATTAAAATATTTTTTTGGGCGTTACCCGAAAAGGGTCGAGCTTTCCGCTATATCTTTTTAAAAACGTCATTGCGAAGGGCAAGCGACGTAGCAATCTGTTAGTTTTTAGTTGTAACCAAAATTGTAACATTTTATTTTTTAAAAAGGATGCCACTACAATCCCTAACGCACTTATTTGCTAGCTTAAATTTTAAATCGAAAGAATTTTATTTTTGGAAAGGCTTGTTTAACGGT
>CAZLXG010000068.1:0-4042 GCA_964563585.1 uncultured Flavobacteriaceae bacterium
AATCGTCCAAGTAACGGTGTAAACGTGTGTTGTAGCATGATTATCAATCATTAATAGTGTTGTAGCATCATTAACAACCACTGTTAAAGTATTAGTTCCAATATTTAAATCGGTATCAATTAAAGAAACTGTATCTACATTATTTACTAAATTTGATGAATTTAAAACCCAAGAACTTACTATAGTACCAAAAGGAATAGTTTCGTTATTTGGAATAGTTTTTATTAAATTTAGTTTGAATTCAATTGGATAAGTAGTAGCAGTAATTGAGTTTGAAACTGGTGAATATGAATCAATTGGAGAAATCATATCATGTATTTTTTCAATGATTCCTTCTTTGCAAACTGAACAAAAAGGTTTGTTTAACAATTCCATTTTACATTCTTCATGTCTTGGTTTATACCAAGTTTCAGCAATTACACTACCTGTATGTTGATAAATACCAATGCCATTAATTCCCATCCAGTTTTCCCATTTAACCAAACTTGCATTAGTCTCTTGTGTCATATTAACAGCTTCAGCAGTTAAATCATCACCAGGATAATATTCGTCCTTTAAATCAAATAATGAATGGCCTAACTCGTGTATTGCAATTTCATTGGAGCTTATTCCAGTAGAAGCCATTGAGAATTCGCCTCCACTGCCACCATAAAATGCTGAATTCACTAAAATTAAAGCTTGGTCGTACATAGGGAAATTACTTGCTAAAACATTACTGATTATAGCTTGTGTATTGTTGACGTTATTTTCGTCTATTTCATAAAAAAGTAAAAAGTGATTTCCGAAAGAATCAAAAGTTGCATTAAAATAGGTGTCTACTGTAGTTATAGGTATTGGCCAATTTGTTTCATCAGTTGCTGGTCCAGTTCCAGGGTGGTCGGCACCACTTTCGTTTGATGGTACTTTTATAGCGTATACATTAAAATAGTTTGCATATTCTAAAAATGGAGATTGACTAAACAAGTCATTCGTAAAATTAGTAGCATCTAAAATAAAATCATCTAATTCAGCCATTTGGTAGCCGTCACTTAAAATAACCAAGTTTATTCTTTTGTCTGTGTCGCCAGAAAACTTAATAGATTCAACATTAAAAATTTGAGCAGAAATAAAGTTTATATTAAAAATGAATAATATGAATAAAAAAAAAGGTTTCATAAGTTAACTTTAGTTTTAATTAAAGGTTTTATTGGTTTTTCAGATTGACTAATATCGCTAATTGTAATGTATTTCGTGTTAGATTCAAGTTTTAACTTTAAAGAAAATCCAGTTTTTTCTAATTTAATTTTTTTAGTTTGAAAATTCTTTGATTCATCTACATATTCAATAAATTTAATTAGCGGATTTTTTATAATTACGCTTTGTAAAATATTAGAATTTTTATCAAGTTGATTACATTTTAAATCACCAAAAACACCTTCGTCAATATATTTATTGCTATTTTTTTTTAATTTTCCATCAGCTATAATTTTATTAATAAACTGAATATTTTTACTGCCATTTGAATATTTTTCAATAGAATAATTTAAAAATATAAGTTTTGGTGAAGTTTCAATAGTTGTGCTATTCGCTATTGTCTTTTGTTTTGAAGCACAAGATGAAAAAATGATTGCTAAAACAACAAAGACGAGATGCCTTATGATAATATTGAATTTGGAGTTTGCCAATTTTTAAAATAAATTTATTTATGTAAAGTTAATGATTTAAACAATTACATGTCAATCTTTTTAAATAGTTAAGTCTGTGTTAATTAGTTTTTTGAACTGGTTTTAAATATCTTTATTTGAATCTAATTTAATTCAATTTTAATATGAAAACACTTGTTAAACTATTGTTTTTTGCAATATTATCAGTTTCAATTCAAGCTCAAAACACCATAGAACCTTCAAAGGAATTTACTCAGGATATTGGAAATATGATTTCTATGTTAGATAATTTAAAATCTCGTGTAGAGCGACATGTTTTGAACTTAAATCAAGAAGGAACAGATTTTCTTTTAGACGAAAAGGCAAATACTCCGGGAGCAATAATTTATCATTTAGCTGCGACTGAAGCTTATTATCAAGTGTATACTTTTGAAGGAAGAGGTTTTAATGCAGAAGAAAGAAAAAAATGGGAAACAGCTTTGAATTTAGGTGAAAAAGCAAGACGAGAATTTAAAGGAAAACCAATTCAATACTATTTAGATCTTTATGATGGGGTTAGAAAGAAAACAAAAGAATTATTAAAAACTAAAGATGATAAATGGTTTTCTAAAAAGAATAGGAGTATGAGTAATCATTGGGCTTGGTTTCATGTTATGGAACATCAAGCAAATCATATGGGACAACTTGCGCTGATAACCAAACGTATTTAAATAAAAAAGAGGCTTTTAAGCCTCTTTTTTATTTTTAAAAATTTAACGAAGTAAATCTTTATACTTGTCTTTGTAGCCAATAAGTACAGCAATGTTTAAGATTAATAGAACTATTGAACCACCAATTCCTCCAGGATCTAAAGTAGCATGAAATAATACAGCATTAATAGAAACACTCATTAAAATAAGTGCGAATAAAGCACCATATTTATTTAAAATTAATGTTAAACCAGCAACTACTTCAACAATGGCAACTAGTATTAATGTTTTAGAATTGGATAAAGCTCCAAAATACGCGCCTGCATCACCAGACATTTCTGGCATTGGTAAAAAACCACCAGGTACTAATTTGTTAAGTCCGAAGACTAAAACGAAGATTCCAAGTAAGATTCTTAGAACCATAAAAACTTTTGAATTCATAATATTATGTTTATTAGTTAGTATTTAAATTTACGAAATTTAATTTATCTCGTCAATTTTGTCGAAATAGACTTACTTAACTAACAAACGAACACCTTCACTATGGCTGCTAAACTCTGGAGCATACATACTTTGTATAGTAGTAATACCATTACTCATATTACCTGCATTGTTTACACGCAAGTCGTATTCAAACACATAAACACCTTTTGGTAAATAATCAAAAAAGAAGTTAGTGCTAGCATCTTTAGTGCTTTCATAATAACCTAAGCCATCTTGCCATTTATATTTTGAAATCACGTTTACAGGTTCTAACCCTGAAGCTCGCATATCTTTCATATGAATAAATTCCATGTTTCTATCACTTCGTAATTCTATTCTAACTCTTACTAAATCACCAACTTTTAGTAGGGTTGTATTTGTTATTTCTGTGATTTCTTCACCTAAATCCGTATTGGTTTTTAAGAATAATTTTTTCTTCAATTTTAAAGGTGTTTCTGCCGAAGTAATTTTTTCTAAATCTTCAAAATATTGCCAGTATAAACTTCCCCAAGCAATACCATTACCTTTTTTTGTGAGTTTTACATTTGCCATTTCTGGTTTTATTTCAGAAGAATTCCAAGACGTTTTATAATAGCCAGTACCTGCTTCAACTTTTACGTTTTCTAATTTTGAAGGTTCAATTTGTTGTCCGCCAATAACCACATCAACCATTTCGGTAACACTTAACCAATCACTTCCTTGTAGCAATAAAGCATAAACTGCTTCGGTTGTAGCTTTGGTAGTTTTCCATTTATTGGTTTGCTTATTTTTAAGTAACCAGATTTTTAGGTTATCAATAGTTTCGGTATCATTTTCAATTTCAGCGAAAGCTTCAATTAATAAAGCTTGTGTTTCAATGGGAGCTTGATACCAATACCACGAATTTGTGTTTTCTTTCCAATACATACCTAATTCATCAGAAGTAATACTATTTTCTTTTAATGATTTTAAGATTTTAGATGATGTTTTATTGTCATCCATTCTATCAACAACTAATGCCATTAAACCTTTAGCGTACAATGAGCGTTTTAACCAATATTTTTTAATTTGCGAATGATAGTAGTTAGTGATTTCTTCAACTTTTTTAGATTTTTTAATATCGCTAAAAAAACTTCGCATATATAAATAATGCAATTGTGTATAGCTTAAATGATCTTTTGTTAAATCTGTATTTTTATCATATTTAGTTAAATCGTTGTATTCATCAATAAACTCATTATCTAAATA
>CAZLXG010000068.1:4142-7199 GCA_964563585.1 uncultured Flavobacteriaceae bacterium
CTCTGTCGAAATGACGTTAAGTTGTTTTAAATGACCAAAACCAGTAATAATGTGTTGTGTGATATAGCGGTTTTCGCGTCCGCCTTTAAACCAAGACCAAGCTCCAGAACTCATTTGATTGTTTTTAAGCTTGTTTATTGCGGATTGCAATTCGTTATTCATTTTATTTAAATCGAATAATAAAGCAATACGTTTTTTTTGTTCTGTTTCACTTTGTGCATCACGCAACCAAGGTGTTTCTTGAATAAGAATAGATTTTAATTCCTCATTTTTTTCTAAATTAGAAAGTAATGCATCTGTGTTTCGCCACTGATTGAAAACCTCTTGAATTCTTGGGTTTGAATTCGCAATATGATTTGCCAACGCATTTGCATAATAGCGCGAGAATGTTTGCTCGTTACACTCATACGGATATTCCATTAAATACGGTAAAGCTTGTACAGCATACCATGCAGGATTGCTTGTCATTTCCAATGTTAACTTATGATGTTTAAGGGTTGTTGAAGTATTTGTTTTCAACTTGTCTAACGTGAATGTTTTGGTTTCGTTACTTCTAATCCACATTGGTAAAGTTTCAGTAACTAACATACGGTTACTTAAAACTGGTAATGCATTTTGTTCGCCATCGCTAAAATCACCTGCTTTAGCAATTACTTTATATTGAACAGCTTGAACACCGTCAGAAATTGACAAATTCCAAGACACAGACGTATTACCTTTTGCATTAACAGTAAACGTTTTGTTGTTTTCTGAATTACCAAGTTTTGCATCAATAACATCTCCGGTTAAAGCATCAAATAATTGTAAAATGGCTTGCCCAGAAAGTTGTTTCTCAGTAAGGTTTGCAATTTTTGTACTAATAGTTATGTTATCACCTTCGCGTAAAAAACGTGGTGCGTTTGGTATTACCATCAACTCTTTTTGAGTAACAGTTGTTAATGTTTTGGTAGCATGCTCTAAAGTTTTAGTATGCGCTAATAATTGTAATTTCCATTGGGTTAAAGCTTCTGGTGTTGTAAAACTGAAACTTATATTACCTTCTGTATCTGTTTTTAAATGAGGAAAGAAAAACGCTGTTTCTTGCAGGTTTTTACGAATTTTGACATTGTCGAAGTTTGGTTTTTTAATTATTTCAGCTAAAACAGTCCCACCACTTCGTTCATTTATAGAATCGTACATTAATTCAACATCTTCTTCCAATTCTTCACTAGCGTTAAATTGTTCTGCTTTAACAGAAGACCCAGTATAACCTAAACTTCTTTTTTCTTTTGAAATTCCCATTGCAGAAACAACAACTTCATCAAGACTTGAATTATCAGAACCCAATGAAATATTGAAACGATTCTTAGTCCCAATTTTAAATTCTTGAGTAATAAAACCAATAAAACTGATTTGTAATTCTTCCTTTTTATTAGCTTGAATTGTGAAATTTCCATCAAAATTAGTTATTACTCCTCTTGTTGTACCTTTTACTAAAACATTTGCACCTGGTAATGGCTCCCCGTTTTCATCATAGATAGTTCCAGAAATAAATCCTTTTTTAACAGAACTATCAAATTTTGATTCATTTTTTAATTGTAATGTTTTTAAATAATTTTGATACACCCAACGATTATTATTAAAGTTAAACCCAAACCAATTCCACTGGTCGTAACCTTGTTGCGGATAGTTTGCATAAAACCTATCATTATACACTCTGAAATTCCGAGTGCCAAAACTTTGGTTTGCTCGACTTTGATTACGCGAATAATAAATAGGATTGTTTATAGGATTAAAATTCCAAGTATGCGGTTTAAATAGGTCTAACGATGCATCATACATACTTGCTAGTAATTCTGCGCTTACTTTTTCACCTTGCGGACCTTTAATTTTAAAACTCCAAGTTTCATCGGTTCCAGGTTGTAACTTGTTTCTAAATGTTGTGGTTTCAATCTGTAATTCGGTTTTAGGATATGGAACAGTAATATTTATACTTCCTGAGTTAAAGCTATTGTAAGCCGCATAACTATACATAATTACAAAACCACCAACATCGTTATTTGTAACAGGAATTGAAATTGTTTTTTTGTTGTTATTTAATTGAACGATTTCAGTTTTTATAATCTTATGATTTTTTTCAATCGTAACCGTTACATTTAAATTTGAAGCAGAAGAAGCCAATGTTATTATGGCATTATCGCCCGATTTGTAAGTTGGTTTATTTGTTGAAATATGAAATAATTTACTATCGGCTAATGTTTTATCGTCATCATTAAATAGTGTTGTTTTAATTTCATCTTTTACAATTTGACCAAATTTATCTTTACTTTCTAAAGTGATAATGTATTGTCCAGATTTCCATTTTTTAATTTTGCCTAAATTAAGTTTTGTTGACGTTTCGGTATTAAAAGATGATATAAAAACAAGTTTTCCTTTTTCCCAGTTATTACTATTGTGTTCATCGGTATAGGCATCGTGTGGAAACATATTTTTAAATACTTCTTTAGAAATATCTTGATAATCTGGAGCAGACCAAGGTCTCTGTCTCAAGGCCGTTTTAGGAGCAATTAATTTATACATTTTAATAGTTCCTTTTGCAGAAACAAATTCACCATTTAAGTTTTTGGTATCAATAATAATAAAGTGGTCTTTTTTACATTTATCAATATTTTGAGTAATACTCATATTTGCCATTAAGGCATGATAACCAACATTTACAACAGCAGTCGCACTTCGGGTTTCGCCATTTAAATCAGTAATATCGGCAGTAATTTCATAATTAAAAACGGGGAAACTACTTTTGTCAACACTTTCATCTGGTAAAGCTTTAAAAGTAATTTCAAATTCACCTTTATCATTAGTTGTTGTTTCTCCGTGCGTAATTTCTTGAGATTCGCTATAAAACGATGACTTGTACCAATAATACCAGCGCGGATATTCAACTTTCCTCTGTACGCGATACACTACTTTAGCATTGGTAATATTGCTACCTGCATACGCTAAAGCATTTCCTTTTATGGTAACCGAATCGTTAATTTTAAAAGTTTCAGTTACTGGATTAAATTTAGTTTCAAATTT
>CAZLXG010000068.1:7299-10803 GCA_964563585.1 uncultured Flavobacteriaceae bacterium
CTTCTGTCGGTAAATAAAAAGGAGCTATAAGTTGCTTCTTCCTTTTTCTCGCTATTATAATGTCTGTTGATGTAATAATTACCAAAATACGCAGTGTCGTTTCCGTATTTAACCTTTAACGTAATGTTTCTATACCAATCTTTATTTTTCTCAATTTTAACTTCTCCTAAATTATTGGTAGTTAGGTTTTTGGTTTGAAGGTTTTTCTTATTTCTTTCGTTATAACTGAGTTCAACATTAGTATTAGGTATTGGTTTTCCATTATTTCTGTCAATTATTTGAAAAATTTTATGTTGAGGTGTTTCCGTTTCAACCAAAGCCAAATTAGTAACTTGTATGGTAGTAAAAGCAAACGTTTTGTCGTCTTTTTGTGAGACGAAAATTAAGTAACTTCCATTGTTTAATTTAGGTAAAATAATTTCGGTAGTATGTGTTTGGTAATCATCTTCGTTTCGTAAAGCACTATGCCATTCGGTAATAGTTTTAAGCTTTTTAATAAATGCTAATTGTTCGTCTTTTCTATAGGTTTTATTCAATTTTTTTAACTGAATTCTATTCAGTTTAAAAATTTTAAATTCTAGATTTTCTAAATTTTTATAACTAACTAATAAACGCGCATGTTTTAAAGTTGGTAAAAATTCTTCTGTTGTAATTTGAAGTATTTGTTGTTCTATTTGTTGCTTTAAAATAGTACATTTTTCGGCACCTTTACTCTTAGGGAATTTGCTAATAACATTGTTGCAAATCTCGATAGCGCCTTTAGCTTTCCAACGGTTCTCTTCTTTCGTTTTTACTCGATATTGTGTGCTTTGTTGATAGTAAATACTAGCTATTTCAAAATCATATAAGCTAGAAAAATCATGTGCTTTCGTGCGTTCGCTTTCATATTTTAAGGTTTTTAATAAAAGTGATTCCTTATAATTAAACGTTGCATGCTGATTTATAAACTTTAATCGCTCCAAATCTACCGCAATCATTGGGTAAGGCGATGCATCTGGGATATGAAATTGAATCAAATCTTGATGAATTTTCAATGCATGCAACTGTAACGACGTAGAATCTTTCGATTCTATTTTTAAACTAGAAAACGTGCCAAAATCACCCAAAAACTCAGGATTATCAATCTCAAATTTATAAGCAGGTTTAGTAATATGAGTTTCATTCGTTTTATAAAACTCTAAAGCATTATGAGATAAAAAATCGAATAACGTAGGTCTGTAAATTTTAGAATCTTTTTGTTTATTTAATAAAATGCTGTATTTATCAAGCGATTCCAATTGCAACATTAACCCATTTTGTAACGAGTTTTGGTAATGCGCATGTATTTCGCTAAAAAGCGTTTCTAAATCCCACGTTCTAAAATCGGTAGTATCAATTTTTTCACTAGTTTTTGTACGGTTATAAAATTTATAACGGTTCTGATTAAAATATTGCCAATGCAAGTTTGCTAGTAAACTTTCCAAAATATTTTTCGTCGGAAACGCACTCTTTTTAATCTCACTTTTAAAATCACTAATAATTTTCAGTTGCGCATCTTCTTCCAAAACCAACGCAAATTTGCCCTTAAAAAACATTGTTTTAATTAATTGCGCGCTATTGCTGTCTTTTGTAGCAAGTTTGTTAATGTTGTCCACAATTTTTAATGCAGATTTTGGCAAGCCATCAATCTCAAATTGCTCAACTTTCTCCCATAAATTGTTATAATCGGGAGTTTGAGCATGCAATAAATTTGCGAAAAGAATAATCATTAATACAGATAAAACGTTTTTCATGTTATAAAGTTTGTCTCTAAAATACCTTCAAAATCTGTTCCAAAAAACCATAAATTAGTTAATAAAGCAGTTGGCTGAGTGAAGTTAGTCAATTTTCAAGTAAACAATAAATAGTTTAAAAAATATTTGGGCGTTACCTTTCAGGTCGCGCTTTCCACTATATCTTTTTCTCGTACCTCAAAAAAGGATGCCGTTACAATCGCTAACGCAGAAAAAACTTCACGTATCGTTCTTCGTGCTTCCAACTTCAATTCATATATTTACTACTCGGTATAAATCCAACCTGTCGGAAGCAATCGAAGTGATAATTTGGAACACAAAACCAACACATGAACGTACATTTTATAGCCATTGGCGGAAGCGCAATGCACAATTTAGCATTAGCATTACATAATAAAGGATACAAGGTAACCGGGAGCGACGATACTATTTTCGAACCCTCAAAATCGCGTTTATCAGCAAAAGGATTATTACCAGAAACATTTGGTTGGTATCCAGAAAAAATTACTTCAAGTTTAAACGCAATCGTGTTGGGTATGCATGCCAAAGCCAATAATCCAGAACTTTTAAAAGCACAAGAATTAGGTTTAAAAATATATTCCTATCCAGAATTTCTATACGAACAAAGCAAACATAAAACCCGAGTAGTAATTGGCGGAAGTCATGGAAAAACAACCATAACATCTATGATTTTACACGTGATGCATTATCACGATAAAGATGTTGATTATATGGTAGGCGCACAATTAGAAGGTTTTGATGTGATGGTGAAACTCACCGAAGACAACGATTTTATAGTGCTAGAAGGCGACGAATATTTAAGTTCTCCAATTGATATGCGACCAAAATTTCATCTCTATAAACCCAATATTGCGCTGTTAAGTGGCATCGCTTGGGATCATATAAACGTATTTCCAAGCTACGAAGGTTACGTAGAACAATTTAGCATTTATATAGACTCTATAGTAAGTGGAGGAAGTATAACTTATAACGAAGAAGATCCAGAAGTTGTTAGAGTAGTAGAAGCATCCGAAAATACCATTCGTAAATTACCATACCAAACACCAAAATATGTTGTTGAAAATGGGCAAACACTTTTAGAAACGCCCGAAGGCGATTTGCCAGTTGAAGTTTTTGGAAAACATAATCTAAATAATTTAGCAGGTGCAAAGTGGATTTGTCAACACATGGGAATTGACGAAGATGATTTTTACGAAGCTATTGCAACTTTTAAAGGAGCAAGTAAACGTCTTGAAAAAATAGCAGAAAGTAAAAATAGTGTTGCCTATAAAGATTTTGCACACTCACCAAGTAAAGTAGAAGCTACAACCAATGCGGTAAAAGAGCAATACGAAAACCGAACGTTGGTTGCGTGTTTAGAGTTACATACGTATAGCAGTTTAAATGCTGAATTTTTAAAAGAATACAAAGGCGCACTTGATGCTGCCGATGTAGCAGTCGTATTTTATTCGCCACATGCAGTAGAAATTAAAAAATTAGAAGAAGTCACACAAGAGCAAATTGCTAATGCATTTCAACGCGACGATTTAATTATTTATACTAATCCAGACGATTTTAAAGAATTTCTATTCTCACAAGATTTTGATAATAAAGCCTTGTTATTAATGAGTTCTGGTAATTATGGAGGATTGAATTTTGATGAGGTAAAAGGGTTGATTGAGTAACGTCATTGCTAGAAGTGAAACAGACATAGTAATCTGTTTATATAATT
>CAZLXG010000069.1:0-10448 GCA_964563585.1 uncultured Flavobacteriaceae bacterium
TTTAAAAAGATATAACGGAAAGCGCGACCCAAAGGGTAACGCCCAAATTCAAATTAGTGTTAAATTAAAAAAGCACACTGTAAACAATGTGCTTTTAAGGGTTCCAGTAGTTTAATTTGGTGACTAACTTAAAAATAATTAAATAATTGTGGATTGCCCTAAATGTATGTTGGTGAAATTTAAATTTGTTTCGTCTGGATTACTTATATAGTCTTCAATAAAATCGCCCACTTTGGTGGTGCTAATATTATCGTATTTCATGTTTAAATCGGGTGTAGTAATATGCAGTTTTATAGATTTATCGACTGCTTTACGTACCAAATTTGCTTCGTCGTTTAACCCAAAATGGTCGAGTAACATGGCTGCCGATAAAATGGATGCTATAGGGTTTGCGATACCTTTGTTGGTCGCTTCACTATATGCGCCGTGAATGGGCTCGAACATAGCGTGCTTTTCGCTAATAGACGCCGATGCCAATAAACCAATAGAGCCTACAATTACGCTGGCTTCTTCAGATAGAATATCGCCAAACATGTTTTCGGTTAAAATAACATCAAACTGTCGTGGGTTGATAATGAGTTCCATGGCGGCATTATCAATATATAAAAAGTTTAGTTCTACATCTGGATATTGCGTCGCTAATTCTTGTACTACTTTGCGCCAAAGTCTTGAGGTTTCTATAACATTGGCTTTGTCTACCAAAGTTAATTTGCGTTTTCTGGCTTGTGCTGCTTTAAAAGCTAAATGTGTGATACGCTCTATTTCGAAACGTGTGTATTGACAAATATCGGATGCTGTATTACCATCGGCACTAAGTTTTTTGTCACCAAAATAAATACCTCCAGTAAGTTCGCGGTAAATTAAAATATTAGTATCCTTAATTTGTTTTTTTCGTAGTGAGGATTTGTTTAGTAAATCTTCGTAAGCAATTACAGGACGAATATTGGCGTATAAATCGAGTTCTTTTCTAATTCCTAAAAGCCCTTGTTCTGGACGAACTTTTGCTGTTGGGTCGTTATCGTATTTTGGATGCCCAATAGCACCAAATAAAATAGCATCTGCTTTTTTACAGATGCTAATAGTTTTTTCGGGAAGCGGATTGCCAGTTTTAATAATGGCACTATCGCCAACTAACGCTTGTTGGAAAGTGAATAGATGATTAAATTCCATAGCTATAGCTTTTAAAGCTTTAACAGCTTGTGCTGTAACTTCTGGACCAATACCATCGCCTGGTAATACGGCAATATTTAATTTCATTTTACTCTATAATTTAAGCAGACATAATTTCTTTATATACTTTGCTTTTTTCTATAATTTGATGAATATCTGAATCGTCAACCTCTTTTTTTCTATCAGCGAAATCTAAAAAATTTACATAAATCTCGTCTAATTGAAGCTTTGTTAATTCGTATCCAATATTTTTTGCTCTGTATGCTAAAGCTGCTCTACCACTTCTTGCTGTTAATACAATTGCAGATTCGGTAACACCAACATCTTTAGGGTTGATAATTTCGTAAGTTTCACGATTTTTAATCATACCATCTTGATGAATTCCCGAACTGTGTGCAAATGCATTTGCGCCAACAATAGCTTTATTTGGTTGTGTATAAATACCCATGCTATCTGACACTAATTGACTAATGCCATAAAGCATTTGGGTTTGAATTCTAGTATCTAAATTTAAGTATGGATGTTGTTTTAAAACCATTACCACTTCTTCTAGCGCCGTGTTTCCTGCGCGCTCTCCAATGCCGTTAATAGTACATTCTATTTGTCGAGCACCATTAATAACACCTTCAATAGAATTTGCTGTAGCTAAACCTAAATCGTTATGGCAGTGGCATGATAAAATAGCTTTTTCAATACCTTTTACGTTTTCTTTTAAATATTTAATTTTTGCACCGTATTCGCTTGGTAAACAATAGCCAGTTGTGTCTGGAATGTTTAAAACTGTAGCACCTGCTTTTATAGCCGTTTCGCAAACACGTGCTAAATATTCGTTATCTGTTCTACCAGCATCTTCAGCATAAAACTCCACATCTTCAACAAATGATTTAGCGTATTTTACTGATGCAAAAGCACGTTCTAAAATATCTTCTTGAGTTGATTTGAATTTGTGTTTTATATGAGAATCAGATGTTCCAATACCTGTGTGTATTCTTGGTTTTTTAGCATATTTTAATGCTTCGGCAGCAATTTTTATATCGTTTTTAACCGATCTTGTAAGACCACAAACAGTTGCGTTTTTAACAATTTTAGATATGGCTTCCACCGATTTGAAATCACCTGGACTTGAGACGGGAAACCCAGCCTCAATAATATCAACGCCTAAATTATCAAGCTGTTTTGCAATAATTACTTTTTGCTCAGTATTTAATTTACAACCAGGAACTTGCTCACCATCGCGAAGTGTTGTATCAAAAATTTGGACGTTACTATCAGACATTTATTGGAATATATTTTTGTATTGTTATACGAATGTATATTTTGGTTTCCTAAAAGGAGAATTAAACATATGGTTTTTACGATGTTTAACTCTGTGGTAATGTAATTAAATAATTGAAAATCAGTATTTTACTATTGATTTTATCACTATGACAAGAGAGCAAAAAGATAATTTGTTTGTGTTAGTAAAGTCGCTGTCTAAATCGGAAAAAAGACAGTTTAAACTTTATGTAGGAAGATTGGGTGTAAATGAAGACTCAAAATTCTTGACGCTTTTCAATATTTTAGATAAGCTTTCTTTTTATGATGAAACAGTAATTCTTAAAAAAGGAATTGTAAAAAAACAGCAATTATCAAACTTAAAAGCACATTTATATAAGCAGATTTTAATTAGTTTACGATTAAATCCTTCACATCAAAATATAAGAATTCAAATACGCGAACAATTAGATTTTGCAACCATTTTATATCATAAAGGATTATACAAACAAAGTTTAAAAGTATTAGATAAAGCAAAAAAATTGGCAATTCTAAATGAAGAAAAAAACATTGCTTACGAAATTGTTGAACTCGAAAAGGTTATTGAATCGCAATACATTACTAGAAGTATAAGTAATAGAGCCGATGAGTTAACTATACAGGCTAAAGAGCTTAGTTTGCAAAATGTTTTGGCTAGTAAATTATCTAATTTGTCACTTCAATTGTATGGTCATTTTTTAAAAACGGGCTATGTAAAAAACAATAAAGAAAATAAATGGGTTACTAAATATTTTAATGATAGACTTCCAAAATACGACATCAATAAATTAGGTTTTAGAGAAAAATTATGGCTTTATAAAGCGTATTTATGGTATAGTTTTTTAACACTAGATTTTTTATCGTGTTATAAATATGCTTCTAAATGGGTAAATCTTTTTTATGAAAATAAAAATATGATTGTTTTAAATCCTGTTTTCTTTTTAAGAGGAAATCATTATTTATTAGAATCATTATATTATTTAAATCATTACGATAAATTTAAAGAAACCTTGTTGAGATTTGAAGACATTACTAAAGAAAAATGGTTTCCAATTGATGATAATGTAGAAGGCTTAACATTTTTATTTATTTATAATAATAAGTTTAATTTGCATTTTATTGAAGGTAGTTTTAACGAAGGTTTACCTTTAATAGATGAAGTTTTAGAACGATTAAAAACATATAAAAATAGAATAGACGAACATCACGTTATGGTGTTTTATTATAAAATTGCTAGCATGTATTTTGGTGCGGGCGAAAACAAAAAGAGTATTCTGTATTTAGAAAAAATTATTAGTAATAAATCGTTGCAAATGCGCGAAGATTTATTGTGTTTTTCTAGAATATTAAATCTTGTAGCACATTACGAAGCTGGTTTAGATTATAATTTAGATACACTTATAAAAAGCACCTATAAGTTTTTAATTAAAATGGAAGATTTATATGAAGTGCAAAAAGAATTCATCAAATTTTTAAGAGGATTGGGAGATATTTATCCTAATGAAGTTAAAAAGGAATTTATAAAACTTCATAAAAAACTTAAGGAGTTTGAAGGTGATCCATATCAAAGTCGTGCATTTTTATATTTAGATATTATTTCATGGTTAGAATCTAAAATTCAAAACAAACCAATTGGAGAAATCATTAGAAATAAATTTCAAAAAAACTTAGCTAGAAAATAAAATTTTATAATTTTTCTAAAAAAATTAGGATTTTAACTTTTTCTGAACGAATATTTGCATTCACAAAGTTCAATCATTTATTGAAATGTTATCAAGAAAGGCAGAGGGATTAGACCCGTTGAAGCCTTAGCAACCCTTTACCTGTAAAGAAGGTGCTAAATTCTACTTAAGCACAATGTTTTAGATAGATAACCAAAGAAAATTACGAGTAGTAATTTTATTATTCTTTTTAACATTTTTCTATTAAGTACGTTAGTAATAACGCGTTTTGACTTTTGTTTTAATTCATTATTAACACAAAAAAACTAGAAAAATGAGTACACAAAAAATCGCCACACAGGCACTACACGCAGGACATGATGTTACATTAAACGGAGGTACAAGAGCAGTCCCAATTTATCAAACAACATCATACGTTTTTAATAATTCAGAACATGCTGCAAATTTATTTTCATTACAAGAGCTAGGGTTTATTTACACACGATTAAATAATCCTACAAACGATATTTTACAACAGCGATTGGCAGCTATTGAGGGTGGAGCAGGAGCAGTAGTTTTTTCGTCAGGAGCATCTGCAATTTCAACTTGTTTCTTAACCTTATTAAAAGCTGGAGACCATATTGTAGCTTCAAGTAGTTTGTATGGAGGTACATATAATTTATTAAAAGTAACATTACCTAGATTAGGAATTACTACAACTTTTGTTGATGCAAATAACCCTGATAGTTTTGCAGCAGCAGTACAAGATAATACCAAAGCATTTTTTGTAGAATCTCTAGGAAACCCAAAATTAGATGTACTAGATTTAGAAGCTATTGCAGAACAATCAAAAGCAGCAGGAGTACCATTTATTGTAGATAACACAGTAGCAACACCAGTATTATTAAACCCAATTAAACACGGTGCAAACATTGTAATACATTCATTAACCAAATATATTGGAGGTCAAGGAAACTCTTTAGGAGGTGCTATTATTGATGCTGGTACATTTGATTGGACTAACGGGAAATTTCCAGAATTTACAGAGCCTTCAGCAGGTTATCATGGTTTAGTTTATAGTGAAGCTTTAGGTGCAGCAGCATTTACATTTAAATTAATCTTAGAAGGATTACGAGATTATGGAGGCGCCTTAAGCCCGTTTAATGCATTTCAAATTATTCAAGGTTTAGAAACGTTACCAATTAGAATAAAACAACATAGCGAAAATGCTTTAGAACTAGCAAAATGGTTGCAAGAACAAGACGAAGTAGCTTGGGTAAACTATCCTGGTTTAGAAACGAGTTCATATAAAACCTTAGCCGATAAATATTTACCTAAAGGACAAAGTGGTCTTGTAACATTTGGAGCAAAAAAAGGTTTTGAAGCTGCCAAAACGATTGCAGATAACACAAAAATATTTTCATTATTAGCCAATATTGGAGATACTAAATCGCTAATTATTCATCCAGCAAGTACAACGCATCAACAATTAACAGATGCCGAGCAAGAATCTACAGGAACAACAAAAGATTTAATTCGTTTATCAGTAGGTATTGAAGATATCGAAGATTTAAAAGCCGATTTAGAAGCCGCATTTCAAAAAATATAATTTAAGTTTTAATTGAAAAATTCATTACCACATATAACCATTTCGAACTTTACAACAGAAAGTAAAGGGTTTAATTCTGAAATAAAACTAAGCTATCAGGTGTTTGGTAAACCTTTAGGTGAAGCACCTGTAGTATTAGTAAACCATGCCTTAACAGGAAATAGCAATGTGGCAGGAAAAGACGGTTGGTGGAAAGACCTTGTAGGAAACGACAAGGTAATTGATACCAAAGTTTACACCGTTTTAGCATTTAATATTCCAGGAAATGGTTTTGATGGTTTTGTAATTGAAAACTATAAAGATTTTGTAGCAAGAGATATTGCAAATCTATTTTTATTAGGACTTGAAGTTTTAAAAATAGATAAACTTTACGCAACTATTGGAGGTTCGTTAGGTGGCGGAATAGCTTGGGAAATGGCAGTGTTAAAACCAGATTTTACAGAGCATTTAATAGCTGTAGCAACCGATTGGAAATCGACCGATTGGTTGATTGCCAATTGCCAAATACAAGAGCAGTTTTTATTGAATTCTAAAAACCCAGTGCATGATGCCAGAATGCATGCCATGTTATGTTACCGAACACCAGAATCATTTAACAAACGTTTTCAACGCTCAAAAAATGATGATTTAGAAATTTTTAATGTAGAAAGTTGGTTGCTTCATCATGGTAATAAATTGCAAGAACGGTTTCAGCTTTCAGCTTATAAATTAATGAATCAATTGCTAAAAACGATTGATGTTACTAAAAACAGAAAGAGCGATTTAAATGCTTTAGATGCCATTAAAGCCAATATTCATATTATAGGAGTCGATTCCGATTTGTTTTTTACTGCGGAAGAAAACAAGCAAACCTATAAACAGTTAGCATTAACAAATCCAAACGTTACCTATAATGAAATTAATTCGGTACATGGACATGATGCGTTTTTAATTGAACACAAACAATTAGAAAAAATAATAGAAGGTATTTTTATACCAGATTCTAAAAAAAGAAAAATGAAAATATTAAAGTTTGGAGGGAAATCTTTAGCCAATGGAGAAGGCATAAATAAGGTTATTTCCATTATAAAATCTAAAGTTAATAATGGCGAGCGCATTGCTGTTGTAGTTTCGGCAAGAGGAAGCGCAACCGATGATTTGGAAGCCATATTGAATATATCTGTAAAAGGAGAAGCTTATCAAGATAAGTTAGACACCTTTAAAGCATATCAAAGTGAAGGTGTAAATGCTTCAGACTTTTCAGAAGAATTTTCAAAATTAGATAAACTGTTTGCAGGCGTTAGTTTATTAGGCGATTATAGCGAAAAAATTAAAGACGAAATTTTAGCTCAAGGCGAATTATTATCAGTAAAACTACTAGCAAGTTTACTTAAAAAGGAAAATATAAATGCCAAAGCTACTGATGCAAGACAATTAATTAAAACCGATGCGACCTTTGGTAATGCACAACCTATTTTACAATTATCGAAAGATAATGTGATAGATTATTTTAAAAAGAATAATAAAGATGTTGTAAATATTATAACAGGTTTTATAGCTTCAAATTCTAAAAACGAAACCACAACATTAGGCAGAAACGGAAGCAATTATACAGCGGCTTTAATTGCTAATTATATAAATGCTGAAGAATTACAAAATTATACGCACGTAAATGGTATTTATACGGCGAATCCAGATTTGGTTGCCGATGCTCAGAAAATTAGAGAATTATCGTTTAGTGAAGCCAATGAGTTGGCAAACTTTGGAACTACAGTTTTACATGCAAAAACCATTATTCCGTTATTAGAAAAGAACATTAATCTTCGAATTTTAAATACATTTAATCCAAAAGACGAAGGCACATTAATTACATCAAAACCAAGTTCGAAAGAAGTAACATCATTATCAGTTTTAGATAATGTGGCCTTATTAAATTTTGAAGGTCGCGGACTTTTAGGTAAAATAGGAGTAGATGCCAGAATTTTTAAAGCCTTAAGCGATAAAAATATTAGTGTAAGTATTATTTCTCAAGGCTCATCGGAAAGAGGTATTGGGTTAATTATAAATGCAGACCAAGCAACACAAGCTATAATTGCTTTAGAACATGAATTTGAACACGATTTTTATTCGCAAGATGTAAATAAAATTTCTGTAGTAGAAGATGTTTCTGTTATTTCCATTATCGGAATTGAGTTAAGTTCGTTTCATAAACCATTTAATGCACTTATAAAAAACCATATTACACCGTTGTTGTTTAATAATACAGTAACAGGTAGAAATGTGAGTTTGGTAGTTAAAAAAAACCAATTACATAAAGCTTTAAATGTTATTCACGGGGAGATTTTTGGAATTTCAAAGAAAATAAATATTGCCATTTTTGGTCATGGTTTAGTTGGAGGTGTTTTAATAAATCAAATTTTAAAATCGAAAGACGATATTGAAAAGCGTAAAGGAATTAAGCTAAATGTATTTGCAATTGCGAACTCAAAACAACTTATTTTAGATAAAAATGGTGTTGATAAGAATTGGAAAGACACTTTAAAATCAGCATCAAATAATAGTTCCATACAAGATATTATTGATTATGCAAAAACGCATCATTTAGAAAATTTAATAGCCGTAGATAATACAGCAAGTGCTACGTTTTATGAAAATTATATGCCGTTAATAGAAGAAGGTTTCGATTTAGTGTCATCCAATAAAGTTGCTAATACAATTTCTCGCGATTTTTATAAAGAGTTGAGACATCAATTAAAAAAACATAATAAGCAATATTTATATGAAACAACTGTTGGTGCAGGCTTGCCGTTAATTGATACCATTAAATTATTACACGAATCAGGTGAAAATATTACTAGAATACGAGGTGTGTTTTCAGGGACATTAAGTTATTTATTCAATAATTTTTCTGTTGAAAACAAACTGTTTAGTGAGATTATTCAAGAAACTATTGATAAAGGTTTTACCGAACCCGACCCAAGAGAAGATTTCTCAGGAAATGATGTTGCCAGAAAACTGTTAATATTAGCTAGAGAATTAGATTTACAAAATGAATTTGAAGATGTTAAGGTTCAGAATTTAATTCCTGAAGCTTATTGTGATATTTCAACAGAAGAATTTTTAAAGCAATTAAATGTGTTGGATGCCGATTTTCAAAAATTAAAAGAAGAACAAA
This sequence comes from uncultured Flavobacteriaceae bacterium, assembly GCA_964563585.1. GTDB lineage: Bacteria > Bacteroidota > Bacteroidia > Flavobacteriales > Flavobacteriaceae > CAZLXG01. Next base: position 8,888 of record CAZLXG010000069.1, read on the forward strand.
AAGAAGGTCATGTTTTACGATATATAGGCGATTTGTATGGAGATTTATCAAAAGACAAAGGGAATTTAGATGTGAAATTAGTGTCCATTCCAGAAGATAGCACTTTGGGACATATAAAAGGTTCGGATGCTATTTTTGAGATTTTTACAGAGTCCTATGGTGAGCAACCTATCGTAATTCAAGGAGCAGGAGCAGGAGCAGAAGTAACTGCAAGAGGCGTTTTTGGAGATATTTTAAGATTGTCTAAAATTAATTGAAAACAAACTAAGTTTATAAGTTTACAAGGAAAACAAACCTTGCAGGTAAAAAAATAGTTACTCTACCCGAATTGTATTAATTGAAAATAATTAGTGAATTCATGGCAATAAAATAAAAGTAATGAGCAAAAATAAATTCGAAACAGAAGCGATTCGCACACAATTAGAACGTACGCAATTTTCAGAACATACAACGCCTTTATACTTAACATCTAGTTTTGTTTTTGATGATGCCGAAGATATGCGCGCTTCGTTTACAGAAGAAAAAGATCGTAATATTTATAGCCGATTTACAAACCCGAACACAACGGAGTTTGTAGAAAAAATTTGTAAAATGGAAGGCGCAGAAAGTGGTCATGCATTTGCTACAGGAATGGCAGCTGTGTTTTCAACTTTTGCGGCATTGCTAGATAGTGACGACCATATTGTATCGGCACGTTCGGTATTTGGTTCAACACATACTTTGTTTACAAAATATTTACCAAAATGGAATATTGAAACAAGCTATTTTAATATAAATGAACCCGAAACTATTGGAAGTTTCATCACACCAAACACTAAAATTTTATACGCAGAATCGCCAACAAATCCAGCGATTGATATTATAGATTTAGAGTTGTTAGGAAACATTGCAAAAAAACATAATCTAATTCTAGTAATTGATAACTGTTTTGCAACACCATATTTACAACAACCTATAAAGTATGGAGCACATTTGGTAATTCATTCGGCAACCAAATTAATTGATGGTCAAGGTCGTGTTTTAGGAGGCGTTACAGTTGGTAATGCAGATTTGATTAGAGAAATCTATTTGTTTGCTAGAAATACAGGTCCAGCTTTATCGCCGTTTAATGCGTGGACATTATCAAAAAGTTTAGAAACTCTTGCTGTAAGAGTTGATAAACATTGTGAAAACGCTTTAAAAGTCGCTGAATTTTTAGAGTCGAATGCTAATGTTAATTGGGTGAAATATCCGTTTTTAAAATCGCATCCGCAATACGAAGTTGCTAAAAAACAAATGAAATTAGGTGGCAATATTGTAGCTTTTGAAGTAAAAGGTGGTATTGAAGAAGGCCGCAAATTTATTAATGCTATTAAAATGTGTTCGCTATCTGCAAACTTGGGAGATACCAGAACTATTGTTACGCATCCGGCAAGTACAACACACAGTAAATTAGCAGAAGAAGATAGGCTTGAAGTTCGTATTACAGATGGTTTGGTACGTGTTTCAGTTGGATTGGAACATGTTGATGATGTTATACAAGATTTGGAGCAAGCTTTGAAAAGTTAATTTTTCGGCAAAC
>CAZLXG010000070.1:0-3926 GCA_964563585.1 uncultured Flavobacteriaceae bacterium
ATAAGTACAGGGCAAAAACAACGTTTACTTATTGCAAGGGCTGTTTATAAAAACCCTAACTTCTTGTTTTTTGATGAAGCCACTTCGGCTTTAGATGCTAATAACGAAAAAGTAATTATGGAAAAGCTAAATACTTTTTTTGAAAATAAAACTGTTGTTGTTATTGCGCACAGATTAAGTACCGTAAAAAATGCACATCAAATTGTGGTATTAGATAAAGGGAAAATAGTGGAAGTGGGTAATCATGAAGCATTAGTAAAACAGAAAGGAGATTATTATAATTTGGTTAAAAACCAGTTAGAACTTGGTAAATAGTTTTCAATAAATGGCAGAAGTTAAAAACGAACATATAGACCAAATAGAACTTCGTAGCGAGGAAGTCCAAGAAATACTAACCAAAGTGCCACATTGGATGATACGTTGGGGAAACGTCTTGTTTCTGTCTTTAATTCTTATGCTATTGTTTCTGTCTTGGTTTGTAAAATATCCTGATATTATCACCTCTGAAGCTTTAATTACAACTCAAATTCCACCTCAAAAAGAATATGCGAAAATTACTGGAAAGATAGATGCTATTTTAGTTGAAGATAACCAATCCGTAAACAATAATCAACCACTAGCCATATTAGGAAACACAGCTAATTACAAAGATGTTTACAAGCTTAAATCTGTTATAGATACAATAGTTATAAATAGTAAATCCTTTCATTTTCCAATAGACAGTTTATCTCTATTATTTTTAGGAGATATAGAATCACAATTTGCTTTATTCGAAAATAGTTACATACAATACAAACTCAACCAAGAATTAGAACCATTTTCAAATGAAGCTTTAGCAAACAGCTATTCCATTTCAGAATTGAACAGACGTTTGCAAAGTTTAAAATCACAACGAGACATTAACAAAACAGAATTAGAGTTTACTCAAAAAGATTTAAACAGACAAAAAGCATTATTTGATAAAGGCGTGATTTCGGCGCAAGATTACGAAAACAAGCAATTGCAATATGCACAGGCAGAACGGAATTATAAGAATTTTGAATCTTCTATATCTCAAATTAAAGAAGGCATCAGTAATGCACATAGAACATCAAAAGGAAGTGAAATAAACCGAGTCAAAGAAGAAATGATGTTGCTTAAAAATGTGATTCAATCCTTTAACCAACTTAAAAAATCAATTAAAGATTGGGAGAATCTATATGTTTTAAAATCAAATATCAAGGGTAATGTTTCTTTTTTAAATTATTGGAATACTAATCAAACTGTAAATCAAGGAGATTTGGTGTTTACTATTATCCCTAGCGAAAACTCATCTTTTATAGCGAAACTAAAAACTCCTGCACAAAATTCAGGTAAAATAAAAGTAGGACAAAATGTAAACATCAAATTAGAAAATTATCCTGATACTGAATTTGGTGTGTTAAATGGCACAGTGAAAAGCATCTCATTAATTCCAGATTCAGAAGGCTTATATTTTGTTGATGTTGAGTTGCCAAAAAAACTAATTACCTCTTATAAAAAAGAAATTGCTTTTAAACAAGAAATGAGAGCAGCAGCAGAAATTATAACTGAAGATTTAAGGCTTATTGAGCGTTTCTTTTATCAGTTTAGAGAAGTATTGCAACGGTAAAACACTTCATTTAAGAAATGCTTTTGGGTGTTAAGTTAGTATTCGGTTTTCATTTATCCTTTTGGTTGGCTTACGAAACCCTGAAATCTACATAGCTCTTCTATAATAATATCTCTCATAAATGTAGGAACTCCAAGTATTCATATAAACTTTAATAATAAAAATTATTAAAGTTGAAATAAGTAAATAAATAGTAATGGTAAAAAGTGAATTAAGTAGCATAATCGAAAAAATTAAACATTATATATTTTAAGTTTAATTTTAAATAGCAAGCATAAAAAAAACACCAATTGCACACCCTTTTAGTGTTTATTGCAATTGATGTTTTTTGATATAAACTGATTAATAGCATTTTAAAATTACAACTATATGCATTAGTATTATTAATTTCTCGATAAAACGTTATTAAAAAAGATTAAGCGCAATAATTTTATATATCGCGCCCAATCAACAAATCTCAACAACAAGATTTATTTATTCAGCTTAAAAGCCTGTATTGTATTACCTTTAGATTTAAAATATAAAATTCCTTCAACATCATCTACTTCGTACATTGGGTCTTTATCTTTTATCACTATCTCGTCTAATGTTGCTCCTGTGTCCTTATCTACTTTAACTAATGCTACACCGCCATCTACTTTAGTTAAAATAAACGATGCATTTTCGGTAGCTTTAGTTGCTTTAAAACGCTTCATCATTTCGGTAAATGCAGCATCTGCAACTGCTCCATAAGAACTTGAAGCTGTTTGATCATTAGATATCTGACCAGAAGTATAAGGAGGAATACTAGCATGGTTTCTTGCATTACTATTAGCACTTTGCATAGCACTTGCCGTAACTATGTGCAGCAGACATTGTTGTTGCAGACACTGTTAAAGCCGCCATCATAACTACACCAAAAGCACTTTTCCCTGGCGCTCTATGATACACTTCCCATTTATCTTCTCCTTGAAAATCTAGTGTTTGTAAATTCTGTGATGAAGACAATAAAATACCGTTAGCTCTAACATCAATACCTGTTGGCACTTCTTTACCATCAAATTTAATATTTCCATTAATTAGACTATACTCACCATTATTACCGTCAATTTCATAAACTCCATCTTTACAGGTTAACAAAAATCGGTCTCTATTTGAATCGTAAGTTGATGCTACGGCTTTAGAACGTTTATATTTTAAAGCTTTACCAAATACCGATTTACCAGTATTTAAATCAATAATATCTGTATCTGTTTCAGAGATATACAATAACCCTTTAGGAACAACTGCCATAATTTGAATTCCAGGACCTGTTTTTAAAGGTTTTTTCCAAAGTGGTACACCGTTAAAATCAATTTTATTAATTCCTCCTGTAGCAACACCAAAAATAATTCCATCATCTTCAATATAAAAATGATTAATGAGCCCTTTTGTTTTAGGAGATTTATCCCATAAATCTGTACCCGTTTTTAAGTCTAATAAATAGACTTTAGAAGTACCAGACCCTTTCATGGCATTACCAAGTTTACCTGCTAATCCTTTTTTTCCACTACTTAAAATATTAGTTACAATTGCCAAACCTTTTTCGGTAAATTCAACTCGAGAAATCACTCCTTTTAATTTATTTCCTTCTGGCCATAAAACACTACCGCTTTCTGCATTTACTTTGTAAACAACAGTGTTTGAGCCTTTAGACCTAAAAGCATAAACTTCTTTAGTAAATTCATTAGTTGTTATACTTGTCGCATTTTTAATATCTGCTGTCCATTTAACTACTGCTGAACTAATGGAATAACATTCAATATTTTTTACTCCAGGAATAATAATATTATCGCCTAAAATATCGGGTTTCCCAACCATAGGATTTGAAGCTTTACGCTCGAAAATATTAACAAGTTTTCCTGTTTTTAAATCGTACAAACCTACACCTTGCCTATATTGCCCAAGACCTTTTTCTCTGTGCATTCCGTTTACAACCAACATCATTTCTGGACTAATAAAATATCTACTTGAAGCGCCACCTTGCCAATCTGAATCTCTCGTATCAAAAACTATTTTCCCTTTTACAACATCTACAACAGAAACATGACCTTGATTTAAAAGACCTTTTGGTTTAACTATTAAATATGGTGTACCAGGTACGAGTTCTAAATTTTCTTCTTTTACTTTTTTTAGACGATTTAACTTAAACGAAACTTCACTACTGTTTGGTCTAATACCAACTAGAGCTTCTCCTGTAGATGCTATTAAAGTTCCCGATTCGTGTAACATTAGCCATTTTACTTGTCCATCAAAAGTATATTGATAGTCTGCTGCT
>CAZLXG010000070.1:4026-5100 GCA_964563585.1 uncultured Flavobacteriaceae bacterium
GCTATTAGCATAACAAATTGTTTTAAATCTTTCATTGTTGAATTTGTTTTTAGTTATTGTAATTTTATATTAAAAGAACCATTCGTAATATTTATTACAGAACTATTATCACCACCTTTTACTTTCATTTCAAAAGTACCTACAACATGTGTTGCTGTTTCAGAAGATATTGATACAGTACCTACAAGTCCTGAATTTTCATAAGGTGCTGCCCAAGACTGAGTAACTGGGCTTTGAGGATTACTTACATCAATATCTATTAATACAAATGAATTAAGAATAATATCTTCAGAATCTACATTATAGGTTCCTACTCCATCAAAAGCAACAATTCCTATTTGAATTGTTTTACCATTAAAATCGCCTCCACGGACATTTAATGTTCTTCCTGCAACACTAGAAATTATAGTTGCTGAAGTCGCTAATTTTTCTGATGTAAAACCAGTTTCATCAATTTTAGCTGCTAATGTTCCTTCTGCTGCATTTCCTACACTTCCACCATCGTCATCTTTTGAACATGATGTGACCGATACTACCAAAATAGCTATTAGTAATACTGTTAATTTTTTTAAATCTCTCATTATAAATTGTTTTATTGTTAATAACACTACAAAACTGCGATATAATGAAACTGTAATCAATACGATGAATTACGTATATTTTTAGTCTTTAAAAATGAACAAAACAAAAAAGGCTGCCTTATACAAGACAACCTTTTCATCAACAAATCATAATTTATTCTTACCATAATCTTTTGATTCTCTACGCTAACGACTAAGTACCGATATGGGAATATATAATTCTTCACATATTTGTTTTACACGACCTCGTATATAACTTAATTCTACTGCCTTTTTCTTAAATTCTAAACGGTATATTCTGTGTATTCTTTTCACAATTCAAAGTTAAATTATGTAACGATAATTCTCTCAACTTTATGTCCAGTCTAATATCGTAAGTCCAAATAAAAAGCTTCTAAAATTTAGTACACATGCAACAGAAAACGAACATACTGTAACGCCAATAAATAATAATTGGATTGTAGAAACTTATACTAAAAGAAAGAGTTAAGAC
>CAZLXG010000070.1:5200-10437 GCA_964563585.1 uncultured Flavobacteriaceae bacterium
CTACCTAAAAACCACAAAAAGCTTAGTTAAAGGTTAAAACATTATATGAGGAAACTCATTTTTAAGTTGTGTTTGTTTCTCATTAAGATTAGAAATAAACTTTTGATGTCCCTTACTTTTAGTATTAAATGGTCTATGATTTAATCCTTTTTGAATAACATCAATACGTTCCATTATTTTAAAAGATTCATCAGCTATCCAAACATTTTTAAAAGCTTCCCAAATATAATTGATTGCTGTTGGGCTAGGATGAATCATATCTTCAGCATAAAAACGATAATCGCGAAGTTCGTCCATCATAATTTCGTAAGATGGAAAGTAATAAAGACCTCTCGACTGCGCTAGAAGAGACAAAACAGAATGAATTGCAGTAATTAAATGTGATTTACTTTGTGTGTTTTCCACAAAACCATCTTTTAAATGTCTTACTGGCGATACAGTAAAAACAATTGACGCTTTAGGGTTTACAATTTTAATTGTACTAATTATAGATTGTAGTAATTCCTGAATTTCTTTTACTGAAAGCAATTCTTTTTGAAAGTTCTTTTGTGGTATTTTATGGCAGTTAGCAACATGTTTACCAGTTTCAGTATACTTATAAATCCAAGCCGTTCCTAAAGTAATAACAATATGTGTAGCGTTATTAAGTTTTTGATTCGTTAAGTCGCACTGTTTATTTAAATCATTTAATAAATCTTCTTTTGAAGCATTGCTCAACTTAGAATGTGCTTCAAAACAATGCCATTGTTCATTATGAAAAAAAACATCATCCTCAGTATAAATCTTTTCGTTTATAGTATTTATTATTAAACTTTCAATAGCTTTTGGATGAAATAAAATACCTAACGGATTTTGAAGATTTTGAAACTTGAAATACTCAAGCTTACTGCCAATGTTTTCAACAAAACAAGAACCCAATAATAGAATATTAGAATTATAGTCTATTAAATTATTAGACTGTTTTTGTAATGGTATTTGTGTTTGGAGTTTCAATTTAATAAAATATTATTTAAGCTGTTAATTTTTTTTTCAAGCTTTATTGATATTTAATTAATTCAAATAATCTTTAGCTCTTTCTAAAACTTTAGGGATTCCTCCAGGGTTTTTCCCTCCTGCGGTTGCAAAGAATGGTTGTCCGCCGCCACCGCCATGAATTAATTTACCTAATTCTCTAACTACAGTTCCAGCATTTAAGTCTTTACTCTCCACTAACTCTTTAGAAATGTAGCATGACAATAATGCTTTACCATCATTTTCTGTTGCAAACAATAAGAATAAATTATCAAACTGACTTCCTAATTCAAAAGCTACATCTTTTAATCCCGCAGCATCTAAATCTAATTTTTTAGCCAAAAACTGAACACCATTAATTTCGGTTAATTCATTTTTAAGTTCGCTTTTTATGTTTTTAGCTTTATCTTTTAGCAAACCTTCAATCTGCTTTTTAAGATTATTATTTTCATCTTGAAGATTCTTCAATGCTTTTACGGGTTCTTTTGCATTGTTAAGCAAGTCTTTCATTTCAAAATAGATACGATTATTTTCAGTATAAAAATCTTTCACAGCATCGTTGGTAATCGCTTCAATACGACGAATCCCAGCAGCAACCGCACCTTCAGATACAATTTTAAAATGCCAAATATCAGCAGTATTTTTCACGTGTGTTCCTCCACAAAGTTCGATTGATTGTCCAAAACGAATAGCCCGAACGGTATCTCCATATTTTTCACCAAACAAGGCCATCGCTCCTTCATCTATAGCTTGTTGCATAGGGATATTGCGTTGCTCTTGTAAAGGCAATTTTCCTTCTATTCTTCTATTTACAAAGTTTTCAACTTCACGCAATTGCTCTGTAGTAACTTTTGAAAAATGTGAAAAATCAAAACGTAAATATTTTGAGTGTACCGCAGATCCTTTTTGCTCAACATGAACTCCTAAAACCTCACGTAATGCTTGATGCATCAAATGTGTTGCTGTATGATTACATTCTGTTCTATTACGTTGTTTAGCATCAACAACAGCTTTAAATACTTCATTTATATGCTTTGGTAAATTCTTAGCAAAATGAATTATAACATTATTTTCCTTTTTGGTATCAAGAATATAAATCACATCTCCATGTTCATCTTCCAAATAACCTTTATCGCCTACTTGTCCGCCACCTTCGGCATAAAAAGGTGTAATATTAAACACTAATTGGTACATTTTACCATCTTTTTTAGAGCTTACTTTTCTGTATCGTGTTAATTTTACTGTGGCTTCTAGTGTATCGTAACCAATAAATTCTTCAACCTCATCATTAATTAAAATGGTCCAATCGTCCGATTTTAATTCTGATGCTTTTTTTCCTCTAGCTTGTTGTTCTTTTAATTTCTCTTTAAATTCTTCTTCATTATATGTAAATCCTTTTTCTCTAAGAATTAACTCGGTTAAATCTTCTGGAAATCCATAAGTATCTTTTAATTCGAATACTTTTGAACCTGCAATTTCTTTTAAAGATGCATTTTCTACAATTCTGTCTAAAAGAATTAAACCTTGGTCAAGCGTTCTTAAAAACGATGCTTCTTCTTCTTTAATTACATTTTCTATTAGTTGTTTTTGAACTTTAAGTTCTGGAAATGCTGTTCCCATTTTTTTTGTTAAAACATCAACTAATCGATATATAAAAGGTTCTTTTTTATCTAAAAATGTAAAACCATAACGAACTGCACGGCGTAAAATTCTTCGTATTACATAACCTGCGCCTGTATTGCTTGGTAATTGTCCGTCGGCAATAGAAAATGCAACCGCCCGAACATGGTCTGAAATTACTCGAATTGCTATATCTGTTTTTTCATTTTTTCCATATTGAGCATCGGTCATTGTTTCTATTTCACGAATAATTGGTGTAAAAACATCTGTATCGTAGTTAGATTGTACGCCTTGTAATACCATACAAAGTCGCTCAAACCCCATTCCTGTATCAATATGTTTATTTGGTAAATCTTCTAGCGAACCGTTTGCTTTTCGGTTGTATTGCATGAAAACTAAATTCCAAATTTCAACTACTTGAGGATGATCCATATTTACTAAAGATTTGCCATCTACTTTGGTTTTTTCTTCTGCAGAACGAATATCTACATGTATTTCACTACAAGGTCCACAAGGCCCTTGTTCTCCCATTTCCCAAAAATTGTCCTTTTTATTTCCCTTTAAAATTCGGTCTTCAGCAATAAACTGTTTCCAAATATCATAAGCTTCATTATCCATTGGCAAACCATCTTCATCATCTCCTTCAAAAACGGTAACGTATAAAATATCTTTATCTATTCCATAAGCTTCGGTTAACAACTCCCAAGCCCAAGCAATAGCTTCCTTTTTAAAATAGTCACCAAAACTCCAGTTCCCCAACATTTCAAACAATGTATGATGATACGTATCGTAACCAACTTCTTCTAAATCGTTGTGTTTGCCAGATACACGTAAACATTTTTGAGTATCTGTAAGTCGGTTGTTTTTTGGCTGTGCATTCCCAAGAAAGTATTCTTTAAAAGGCGCCATCCCAGAATTTACAAACATTAAGGTAGGATCATCTTTAAGAACCATAGGTGCAGATTGCACAACACTATGCTTCTTTTCTTCAAAAAAACTTAAAAACTTTGATCGAATATCTTGTGACTTCATGTACTTTTATTAAAAATCTTGTTTCTGTTAAATTACTATTTATGCGAAACAATTTTTATATTTGTTCGTTAGGTTATAAATTTAAGACAATTTACTGTCTATGATTTCAGCAAAAATAGTATAAATTAAGTAATGAGTAAGGTAAAATATTATTACGATTCTGATTCGCTTTCTTATAGAAAAATAGAACGCAAAAAAAGAACCCTATTTAAGTATGCCTTCGTGTTTCTTTTAGCCTCTTCTCTTTTTGGATTTTTATTTGTTTTTATAGCTAGTCAATATGTTGAATCGCCTAAAGAAAAAGCCTTAAAAAGAGAATTACAAAACACTCAGTTTCAGTTTGAATTACTGAACAAAAAAATGAGTGAAGCTGAAACTGTTTTGGCAAATGTTGCCGATAGAGATAATAATATTTACCGTGTTTATTTTGAAGCTAACCCAATACCAGACGAACAACGAAAAGCTGGATTTGGAGGCATTAATAGATATAAAGACTTAGAGGGTTTCGATAATTCTAAATTAATTATAGAAAGTAATAAACGTTTAGATGTATTACAAAAACAAATTGTGGTACAATCTATATCGCTTGATGAAATTGCAATATTAGCAGAAGAAAAAGAAAAATTACTTGCAGCTATACCAGCCATACAACCTGTTAAAAATGAAGACCTTACAAGAATGGCTTCTGGTTATGGTATGAGAACCGACCCATTTAATAAAACGCGCAAAATGCACTGGGGCATGGATTTTACAGCACCAAGAGGCACACCTATTTATGCTACTGGCGATGGTGTAATTAAACGCGCCGATGCTGGCTCTAGTGGTTATGGCAAACATATTAGGGTAGATCATGGTTTTGGTTACATGAGTTTATACGCGCATTTATATAAATATAATGTGAGAAAAAATCAGAAAGTAAAACGTGGTGATTTAATTGGCTTTGTTGGTAGTACAGGACGCTCAGAAGCACCTCATTTACATTATGAGGTTTTTAAAGACAATAATCGTATCAATCCTATAAACTTCTATTACGGTAGTTTAACTGCTGAAGAATTTAGTAAATTGCTAGAACGTTCATCATTACAAAATCAATCTTTAGATTAATGCATATAAATTTACCCGAAAAACGATATTATGGTATTGGCGAAGTAGCCAAGGCGTTTAACGTTAACACCTCATTAATCCGATTTTGGGAAAAAGAATTTGATGTACTTAAACCTAAAAAAAATGCTAAAGGTAATCGGAAATTCACAACCGAAGACATAAAAAATCTCAAGCTTATTTATCATCTTGTTAAAGAACGAGGTTTTAAATTAGAAGGCGCAAAAACGCATTTAAAAGAAAATAAGCAGAAAACACTCAGTAATTTTGAAATTATCAACAAGCTTGAAGACGTAAAAAACCAACTGACTAAAATAAAAGAACACCTTTAAAAATTAATTTATTATGAAATTTGTGTTTACAGGATTCTCTTCCTAAAGAAATGGATGAAGCTAAAATGTTAGCTTCAAAACTTGCTTACGATATTAGCTTAGATTCTAACGAAAAGAAAAACGGATTACTTATTTTAATCT
>CAZLXG010000071.1:0-10205 GCA_964563585.1 uncultured Flavobacteriaceae bacterium
CCAGTAAAGGTAATTAAATTTTATATAGAAATGTTTGAATAATATTGATGTAGTTTGTAGAGCATTAAAATGTTCGCTTCGCCACAACAACACTATATATAAATAATAAAATTATTAGCTCTCGTTTTTAATGGCGGTTATCACTCTTTCAATTGTTACATATTCATTAGATAACACTTTTATTTAAGTTTCGTTTGCAAAATTAAGTCTGTTAACCTCTTTCATTACCCTATCAAAATATTCTTTAAATTCCATAATTTTACTCTTCATATATTTAACGCTATATATTATTTCCATTTAATATTACAACCAATACTTGGTTTCTGTAAATCTGTATTTTCTTTATTTTCCAATAAAGAATCTAAAGCATACCGCAAATCGTTTCCAGTAACAGGAATACCATTTTCTGGTCGAGAATCATCTAATTGTCCTCTATAAGTCAATTTCAAATTAGCATCAAATACATAAAAATCAGGTGTGCAAGCGGCATCATAAGCTTTTGCAACATCTTGTGTTCCATCATATAAATATGGAAACGAATAGTTGTTTTTTTTGGCATGAATCTTCATTTTATCTGGTGCATCTTGTGGGTAACTATTAGCATCATTACTAGAAATAGCAATAAAGCCAATATGTCTTTCTGCGTAAGTGTTAGCCATTTCAACCAATTTATTATTCACATGAATTACAAACGGACAATGATTACAAATAAACATAATTACTGTGCCATTTTTTCCTTTAATATTCTTTAAACCCAATTCTTTATTACTAACAGTATCTAGTAAATTAAAGTTAGGAGCAAGGGTTCCTAAAGGCAGCATGTTTGAAGGTGTTCTAGCCATAATTAAAAGTTTTACTCAAAGTTCGGGATTTATTATTAACCATTTTAATATTCATTTGGTAATTTGTATTTTTAAAAAATGAACCAACCAATAATTTTTGACGATTTTACTAAAGTAGACTTACGTGTAGGAACTATTATTGAAGTAAATGATTTTCCGGAGGCACAAAACCCTGCGTATCAATTAACTATTGATTTTGGCGATTTAGGTATTAAAAAATCTTCGGCACAAATAACCACTTTATCTTCGAAAGATGATTTGTTGAATAAACAAATTGTTGCTATTATAAACTTCCCTAAAAAACAAATCGCTAAATTTATGAGCGAATGTTTGGTATTAGGAGCTGTTGAGGGTAAAGATGTTATTCTGCTAAATCCTGAAAATAAAGTTAAAAACGGTACGCCGGTAGCTTAATATATGCAAGAACTCGATAATGTTCAAATAAATTTTAATAGTAACGGGCTACTAGTTTTAAACATTGCATTGGCTATTGTTATGTTTGGTGTCGCTTTAGGTATAAAGATTGACGATTTTAAAGGCTTATTAAAACAACCAAAACCAATTTTAGTAGGTGTGCTTTCTCAGTTTGTTGTATTACCATTATTCACATATTTGTTGATAGTATTAATAAAACCACAGCCTAGTGTTGCTTTAGGAATGTTTATGGTTGCGGCTTGCCCTGGAGGAAATATATCTAATTTTATGACGCATATGGCAAAGGGAAATACCGCGCTTTCTGTTAGTTTAACAGCTTTTGCAACGTTTTTGGCTATATTTATGACTCCTTTTAACTTACAGTTTTATAGTAATTTGTATGAACCTACTTCTCAAATTTTAGAAACGGTTCATTTAGAACCTTTGGAATTAATAAAATTAGTTGCGCTAATACTTGGTATTCCTTTAGTTTTAGGAATGTTGTTGAGGCAAAAAAATGAAGCTTTAGCTATAAAATTGTCAAAATTATTAAAACCATTGTCTATTATTGTATTTATGGTTATTGTAGTTATTGCGTTTTCAAATAATTTAGATGTGTTCAATAATTATGTTCACTATGTTTTATATATAGGAATCACTCATAATTTATTAGCTGTTTTACTAGGGTTTTTTATAGCGAGGGCATTTAAATTGTCATTTAGAAACCAAAAAACATTAGCTATTGAAACTGGTATTCAAAACTCTGGTTTAGGATTATTATTGATTTTTACATTTTTTAATGGACTTGGTGGAATGGCAATTTTAGCTGCATTTTGGGGAATTTGGCATATAATTTCTGGGTTGTTATTAGCATCATATTGGTCTAAAAAAACTACAAAATCTTGAAACGTATTTGGTTATATAGTGTAAGAAAGTATATAAGTATTGGTTTGTTTTTCTATTTTAAAGACATACAAATACATAACGCTAAAAACTTACCAAAAAACAAACCCGTATTATTATTATGTAATCATCAAAATGCTTTATTGGATGCGCTGCTTATTGGAGCAAAATGTGGTAAATCTTTTTATTTTTTAACAAGAGCAGCGGCTTTTAAAAAGAAATTTGTTGGTGCTATTTTAAAAAGCTTACAAATGTTACCAATCTATAGAATACGAGACGGATTGAACACCTTATCTAATAATAATGCTATTTTTGAAGCCTGTACAGAAATTTTACATAAAAATAAAGCAGTCGCCATTTTCCCTGAAGGAGACCATAATTTAGAAAGACGTGTAAGACCATTAAAAAAGGGATTTACCCGAATAGTTTTAGATACACTTGAAAAATATCCAGATACAGATATACAGCTTATTCCTGTTGGTGTGAATTATGTAAAAGCAGAAAATTTTCCTGATAGCACATCTGTATTTTTTGGAAACCCAATAGCTGCCAAAGATTTTATTTCTGATGATAAAAATGCAGACGTTATAAATTTGAAAGCTAAAATTCACACAGAAATTTCTAAATTAACAACACATATTTCTTCAGATAATTATGATGAAGCTTTAAACAAATTAGATGCTTTAAATGTTAATTATTTAAACCCTAGTACTGTAAATAATTGTATAGCGAGTAATTTTGAAGTTTGCGAACAGCGAACAAAATCGAAAATTAATGGAATACGGTTATTTTTAAAAGGCTTATTAATTTTAAATATTCTTTTACCTTATTTAGTTTGGAGGTTTTTTGTAAAACCAAAAATTAAAGATATTGAGTTCACATCAACCTTTAGGTTTGTAATTGTAATTACATTAGTGCCATTATATTTAATAATTATCACCTTAGTTCTAAGTTTTATATTTAGCCTTAAACTAGCAATACTTTATGTTTTGTGTGTTTTGATACTGTCTTTAATTACTGTGAAATTATAACTCTTCCCTAAAGAAAATAGCATTCATTAACAATTTGTTAGTGCCATACCAAAAAGCTCTAAAGTTGGTGTTATCCGTAAAAGCAACAATACGACCTTTACCTAATTTTTTGATTTGCAATGGAACAGTACTTCCTATGCTATCTAGGTTTCGTTTTGAAATATATCCACTTATAATTGGCTTTTTTGTATATTGTATTGGATTGTTATAACTGTTTTTATCTGCTTTCATAAAAATAGTTGTATTTCTAAATAAAGAAATTTTATCATTTTTATAACCAAAATTTATAGGGTGTGATCGATCTATTTTTGCTTCAAAAATAGCACCTCCAATACCTTGTGCCCCTTTATAGTTGCTTCGTTGCTCGAAAGTAATATTTTTTGCAGTACGTTCCATTTTTTTGAAATCTAGTTTAGCTAATTCTTTAGAGTTAACCCATTTTACAGCATTTTTATAAGCAATTAAAGTGCCTCCATTTTCAATCCATGTTTTTATTTTTTTAGTATTATTTTCATTTAATCCTGACCAAGAGTTAGGAACAATAATTGTGTTATATCTGTTTAAATCTGATCTTCCTATAGATTTTGTATCAAGTTTCGTAACAGTTATATCGTAGCGTGTATCAAATAAATGCCAAATTTCTCCAGCATCATATGAGCTAATGCCCTCACCAACTAGTAATGCGATTTTAGGTTTTGTCATAGTTTTAAATGCTCTACTTCCAAGGTCTATACCATGTGTTAATCCTGTAGAAACGGCATCTATTTGTACATGACTTTCTTTAGCTAATTCTGTAAGGAATTTATTTAAATTACTAGTATCTAAAAGTTGATTTTGAACAGGAACTAAAATAGTTCCATAATCATATTGTTTTCCATTTAAACTAAATGGTTTTAAAGCTACTTTAGCTCTAATATCTTTATTTAATATTTTATTTAGCACTTTTGGTGTGTAATATTCATGCCATTCCATGACATAAGCATAATTACTATGACCAGAAATTTTTCCGTTTTTGTGTTGAAGATTTGTGATTTCGGCTCCTGCATTATTTGTTGAAATATCTTCAGCATAATCAAGATTGAAAGCCAAAGGAAAAGTCCAAGCTGAAATATCGTAGAACAAGCTATCCTGAAACGTTGTTCGTTTTTCAAACATTGCATTTATTAAACGTGTATTTTTTTGATTTTTGGGAACAATATAGCTGTAGCCTTTCTTGAAATGTTTTCCTTTTATTGTAAAATCTTGTTTCACACCATGGAATTTTATTTTATGGCGTTTTAAAATTTCTGCAAGATGATATGTTTTAGCAGCATCTTTTTCATCACCAAAAACAATAGCTTTACCGTTTTCTTTTGCAGCTTCAATTCTAGCATTTTTAAAGAAGTTATGTTGATAGTTAAGTATATCTTCACGCATATTTTTAGCTGCATCGAGTGTTGATAATGCAGCAGTAAATTGGTTGCGAATAGTGAACGGAAAAGTTAAAATGCCATTATCGCTTTCTTGAATATGCCCACGTGAACTAGCTTGTTCAAATAAAATACCAATGCCTCCATTAATATCTGGAAAGGTTGAGCCTTTACCATAATAAAAATCGTCATAATCTTCTTCAGTATAATATAAAGAGCCAATCTTATCTAGAGCCTTTGCATGAAAATTACCAATTCTTTTTGTTAATTCTTGATTTATTTTAGGCGTTAAAGGATGTGTTCTTGATTGAATTCCTGGTTGAAAGAAGAATGTGGAATTTGTACCCATTTCGTGATGATCCGTTAAAATATTTGGGAGCCATTTGTGAAATGTTGCAATTCTTGCACGGGATTCAGGTAATTGAACTGGTAACCAAT
This sequence comes from uncultured Flavobacteriaceae bacterium, assembly GCA_964563585.1. Lineage (GTDB taxonomy): Bacteria > Bacteroidota > Bacteroidia > Flavobacteriales > Flavobacteriaceae > CAZLXG01. The sequence goes on from CAZLXG010000071.1 coordinate 5,038, forward strand.
CGCGATTCATATCGAACCAATAATGATTAGTTCTGCCTCCTGGCCAAACTTCACGATATTCTCTGTCGTTTGGATCTGGATTAAGGTTTATGCTTTTATTAGAATTAACCCAATAAGCAAAGCGTTGTAATCCATCTGGATTAAATGATGGATCAAATAATATAACTACATTATCTAATAATTTATTAATAGTATCATCTTCTGCTGCAGCTAAATAATATGCGACTAAAAGTCCAGCATTTGCGCCACTTGCTTCATTACCATGTATTGAAAATCCTTGATAAACTATTATTGGCATATTTGCTGTATTTATAGAGTTATTTTCTGTAGCAGCAATGTGTGAGTCACGTATAACGTCAATACGTTGATGGTTTTTAGGAGATGTTATAGTTAGTAATAATAGAGGTCTGTCTTCAAAGGTTTTTCCTCGATTTTCTATAGTAATTCTATCTGATGCATTAGCAAGAGAATACATATATTGTACAAGTTTGTCATGAGTTACATGCCATTCACCAACTTGATGACCAATTACACTTTCTGGAGTTGGAATATTTTGATTGTAAGTTGTGTTTTGAGGAAGATAATAGGATAAATCAATTTTGTTTTGTGCTTGAATTAAAATACAAAACATAAAGCTAAAGCAAATCAAAAAAATATTTTTCATATTAATATAAGTTAGAGTATAAATATAAAAAACCGTTACTTATAAGTAACGGTTTTTCAGTGTTTTAATTTTTTTTAAGGTTTTTATATATCGTCAAAATCAATATCTGTAAAACTTTCTGGAGTTTTTAACTCAGCTTCAGTAACTTTAGGTGTTTCTTCTACTGCATCATACTCTTTTTTAAAGTTTTTTTGATGACGCTCACTAATTACTTCATCACCTTTTTCAGTAATTATATAATCAGTCATTTCTGCTAAAATTTCTTTAAATTCAGAAAAATCTTCTTTGTAAATATAAATTTTGTGTTTTTTATAATGAAAAGAACCATCATCATTAGTAAACTTTTTACTTTCAGTAATTGTAAGATAATAATCCTCTGCTTTAGTTGCTCTTACATCAAAAAAATAAGTACGCCTACCTGCTCTTAGTACTTTAGAGAAAATCTCTTCTTTCTCCATCATGCCGTTATTTGTCATAGCTGTATTCTGATTTGTTTTGTTGTATCAAAAATCTAAAAAAAACTTATACTTACCAACAAATTTTACAGTTTCTTTTTATTAGTTGTATTTTTGTTACATTAAATTGAAAAAATAGTATTGTTTTCTGTAAATTATTTTGAGGCAGTTTCTAATTGCTTTAAATAAAGATGATTATAGTAGCCTTCAGCATTTATTAATGTGTTATGCGTACCTTCTTGTACAATCTTGCCATTATCTAAAACAATAATTTTATCTGCATTTTTAGCCGAAGAAACTCTATGGCTTACAATAATAGTAGTTTTTCCTTTAGAAATTTTCCTTAAATTTTTTAATATTTTTTCTTCAGTTTCTGTATCAACCGCCGATAGGCAATCATCAAATAATAAAATTTCTGGAGATTTTATTATTGCTCTAGCAATAGATACACGCTGTTTTTGTCCACCAGAAAGCGTAATACCACGTTCGCCTAAAACAGTATTATAACCATCGTTAAACTTTATAATATTTTCATGCACTTGCGCATTTTTTGCAGCTTCAATAACATCATTTTCTATCGCATTTTCATTTCCAAACTTAATATTACTTTCAATAGTATCAGAAAATAAAAAAGCATCTTGTGGCACATAACCAATGCTGTTTCTTAAATCGGTAAGGTTATGTTGGTTTATTTTCGTTCCATTTATAATTATAGAACCTTTATCAATATCATATAAACGTCCAATTAAATCTAAAATGGTAGATTTTCCAGAACCAGTTTTACCCAAAATGGCTAATGTTTCACCTTGTTTTATATTGAAGCTCACGTTTTTTAAAGCTTTAATATTAGTATCATCATAAGTAAAAGACACATTTCTAAAACTAATATCTCCAGTAATTTTGGTATGTGCTTCAATTGTATTTTTAATTTCGGGCTCAATTTTTAAAAATTCATTAATACGTTTTTGAGAGGCTTCAGCTTGTTGCACAATAGATGTTACCCAACCAACTGTTGCTACTGGCCATGTGAGCATATTTACATAAATTATAAATTCGGCAATGGTACCTAAACTTTCAATTTCACCATTTATATACTGCATGCCGCCAACATAAATTACTAGTAAATTACTAACGCCAATTAGTAATATCATCATAGGGAAAAACAACGCTTGCACTTTTGCTAAACTGATTTGTTTTTCTTTGCTTGTGGCAGCGAGTGTATTAAAATTTGTTGATGTTAAGGGTTCTATTCCATATGCCTTTATAACCGAAATACCACTAAAAGATTCTTGTGTAAATGTTGAAAGTTTTGATAAATATTCTTGAACAACAGTACTGCGTTTGTGTATTTCTTTACTTAATTTATATATGACTACTGAAAGAATAGGAAGTGGCACAAGTGTATAAAATGCTAACTTTGGTGAAGCATTAAACATATAAATTAATACAATTACAAAAAGTGTGATGGTATTAATACTGTACATAATTGCTGGGCCTGCATACATGCGTACACGACCAACATCTTCACTTATTCTATTCATTAAATCACCCGTTCTATTCTTTTTATAAAAATTAAGCGAGAGTTTTTGATATTGATTGTAAACTTCATTTTTTAAATCGAATTCTATATAACGCGACACATTTATAATAGCTTGTCGCATAAAAAAGGTAAGAATACCACCTATTATCGCAGCACCAATAATGTAAAGAATAGCTACAATCAATTCGGTTTTAAATACTTCTTTTGTTATTAATCCGTTTGATTGTTTTTCAATTAGAATAAAAATTTCTTTTATGTAACGAGGCGTGTAAAGCAAAAATATTCTAGCAGCAATAGTAATTGCAATACCAAAAAGCAAGTTTGTTTTATATTTTAAAAGGTATTTATTTAAATGCTGAAGTTCTTTCATTTATTAATTTATCATCACTTTTATATGAGTAATTTTTTCATATTAAATGAAGAAACAAATATACAGGATTAAAACAATAAACATATTTTGAATATGTGCAATAACTGTTAAAAAATGTATAAATAATTAAATGAATATTTTTGAAGTTTTTTTTTAAAATAGTATTATTTTTGCACCACGGAAACACAAAAATTCTCCGTATTTTTAATTTAAGTTCTTTGTAATTATGCTAAACAGAAGACATATTCGTGTAAAAGTAATGCAAACTTTGTATGCTTTTAAAGGTAGTGAAAGTGATGATTTTAGTAAAGACCAGAAATTTTTACTGTTTAGTATAGATAATATGTACAACTTGTACCTTTTATTAATCTCGTTACTGCTTGAAGTACAAAAAAGAGCAGAAAGCAATTTACAAAAGAAGCAGCAAAAACATTTAGCAACAGCAGAAGACAAAAATCCTAATAGAAAGTTTGTAAATAATAAGTTGTTACTGATGCTAAAGGATAATCTGCAATTAAAAAATCAGCTAGAAACTTATAAAATAACGAATTGGGAACTAGATAACGAATATGTAGATATCATTTTTAAAGCCATTATTGCTAGTGACTTGTATAAAGAATATATGCAAACTAAGGTGTCTGATTTTAAAGAAGATAAAAATTTTATTATTGATATTTTTAAAGAAATAATAGCACCAAATGATAAACTTTATGAGTATATAGAGGACAAGAATATTTCTTGGTTAGACGACCTTCCTACAGTAAACACTACTATTTTAAAGTTATTAAGAAAAGTGAAACTGAATTCTGATGATATTCTTTTTACACCAAGTTTATATAAGGATATTGATGATAAACAATTTGCTATCGATTTATTCAAAAAAACGCTTTTAAATAATGAAGCTATAAATACGGAAATTCAACTTAAAACTCAAAATTGGGATGCAGATCGTATCGCAAAAGTAGATTTAGTTTTATTACAAATGGGAATTTGCGAACTGCAAAATTTTCAATCTATACCTGTAAAAGTAACTATTAATGAATATCTAGAAATAGCTAAAGAATACTCAACACCAAAAAGCAGTATTTTTATTAACGGTATTTTAGATAAATTGGTTAAAGAGTACGAATCTGAAGGTAAATTTAATAAAATAGGACGAGGATTAATCTGATTTTCTGTTAAGAAGGTGATAAAAATTTTTAATCGATTAAATAATTGTTATTTTTACAATCCAAATTATAAAACCATTTAAAATGAAAAAAGTAATATTAGGCTTAAGCACACTGTGTTTAATAGCATTTACATCATGTAAAGAGAATGCTGCTAATAAAATTGATGAAGGTAATATTGCAGTAGCTGCCGCAAGAGATGCTGTATCTTCAAAATTTCCAGTTATTCAATTTGATAAAACGACGCACGATTTTGGTGAAATTGAATCTAGAACAGCTGTTGAAACTGTTTTTAAATATACTAATACAGGTGAAGCACCTTTAGTAATTACAGATGTTAAAAGTTCTTGTGGATGTACTATTCCTAAAGATTGGAGTAGAGAACCATTAGCAGCTGGAGCGTCAGGACAATTTACAGTGAAGTTTAACGGTAGTGGAACTAATAAAATTAGTAAAACAGTAACAGTTACTGCAAATACTGAAAAAGGTAGTGAAACTGTAAGAATTACAGCGTTTGTAAAACCAGATCCTAACAAAAAACCAGTAATAAATAGTTCACCAGTAGCTAAACCAGTACAATAAGATAATGGGAGAAGGAGCAATAGGACAGTATTTACCGTTTATATTAATGTTTGTAGTTGTGTATTTCTTTATGATTGCACCACAAATGAAACGTGCGAAAAAAGAAAAGAAATTTAACGCTGAATTAAAAAGAGGCGATAAAGTACTTACCAAAAGTGGTATGCATGGTAAAATTTTAGAATTAAACGATAAAGACGGAACTTGTATTATTGAAACAATGTCTGGGAAAATTAAATTTAATCGTTCTGCTATTTCTATGGAAATGAGTCAGAAGATGAATGAACCAGCAACAGTAAAATAAAAACTAAGTTTTATATAATTTAAAAGCTTCCAGAAATGGAAGCTTTTTTTGTTAAGTATTTTTTGTGTAAAATTAGTGTTAATCTAA
>CAZLXG010000072.1:0-6857 GCA_964563585.1 uncultured Flavobacteriaceae bacterium
TAAGAATTAGTAGATTACGTCACTTGCTCTTCGCAATGCCATTATTAAAAAAATATAGCGGAAAGTCTTGACCTGTTAGGGTAACACTTAAATAAAAATGGTAGCTCTATTTTTTAGCTGTTAATTCCGCAATTTTACAAATAACTTCGGTGGCTTTAATCATGCTTTCTACAGGCACATATTCATAACGTCCATGAAAGTTATGTCCGCCAGCAAAAATATTAGGACAAGGTAAACCCATATAACTTAATTGCGAGCCATCTGTACCACCACGAATAGCTTTTATTAAGGGTTTTATATCAAGCTGTTTCATGGCTTCTTCAGCAATATCTACAATATGCATAACAGGTTCTATCTTTTCTTTCATATTAAAATATTGGTCTTTTATTTCTGTGATAATGACTTCTCTGCCATATTGCGAATTAATTTCGTTAGTCAGTTTTTGCATCATTTCTTTTCGAGCTTCAAAATGCCTCATGTTATGATCGCGAATAATGTATTGCAAAACAGTTTCTTCCACTTCTCCTTTAATGGAGTATAAATGAAAAAAACCTTCGTAACCACTTGTGTGTTCAGGTGTTTCCATACGAGGTAACGAGTTTATAAATTCTTGGGCAATGTAGATGGAGTTTATCATTTTACCCTTAGCATAACCAGGATGCACAATTTTGCCTTTCACTTTTACAACAGCTCCAGCGGCATTGAAGTTCTCGTATTCTAGTTCGCCTACTTGACTGCCATCCATCGTGTATGCCCAATCTGCACCAAATTTTTCAACATCAAACTTATGTGCGCCTCTACCAATTTCTTCATCTGGTGTAAAACCAACGCGTATTTTTCCGTGTTTAATTTCTGGATGATTAATTAAGTATTCCATAGCAGATATAATTTCGCAAATACCTGCTTTATCATCAGCTCCAAGAAGTGTTTTGCCATCTGTTGTAATTAGAGTTTGACCGTTATATAGCAATAAATCTTCAAAATAATCTGGAGACAATACAATGTTTTCTTCTTTATTTAAAAGAATGTCTTTTCCATCGTAATCCTCAATAATTTGAGGTCTTACATTTGCACCTGTAAAATCTGGAGAGGTATCAAAATGAGAAATAAAACCAATAGTTGGTACATCGTGTTCCACATTACTTGGTAATGTAGCCATAATATATGCATTGCCATCTATAGAGACATCTTGCATACCAATAGATTTTAGTTCTTCTGTTAAAGCATTAGCTAAATCCCATTGTTTTGCTGTACTTGGTGTGGTATTGCTTTCTGGGTTAGATTCTGTGTCAACAGTTACATAGCTTATAAAACGTTTTATAATGTCTTCTTTTGAAATCATTTTTTATGAAATTTTAATAATGTCTAAAATACGAAATTTATAGTGTTTGAGTGAGATAAATATATAACCCTTAAAGTTTAAAGTACGATTAATAATTTTTTTAGCTTTTGAATTGTTCATCTTTTTATTTAGAACTATTTTTGCATAAATATTATTAGATGTACAAAATATTAATACGACCTATTTTATTTTTATTCGACCCCGAAAAAGTACATTATTTTACATTTTCCTTAATTAGATTTTCTTGTAAATTACCTTTTGTAGCTTCAATTTTTAAGAGTTTATACCTTGTTGAAGATAAACGTTTAGAACGAGAATTATTTGGTTTGAAATTTAAGAATCCTGTTGGACTTGCAGCGGGTTTTGATAAAAATGCCGTATTATTTAATGAGTTGTCTAATTTTGGTTTTGGTTTTATTGAAATAGGTACACTTACACCAAAAGCACAAATTGGTAACCCTAAAAAACGCTTGTTTAGATTAAAAGATGATGAAGGTATTATTAACCGCATGGGTTTTAATAATGAAGGTATTGAAGATGCTATAAAGCGTTTAAAGCAAAAGAATACTAATCTTATAATTGGTGGTAATATTGGTAAAAACACCGATACAGCACCAGAAAATTATACAACGGATTACGAAGTTTGTTTTAAAGCGTTACATCCTTATGTTGATTATTTTGTGTTGAATGTAAGTTGCCCAAATGTTGGGAGTCATGCAAAACTTCAGGATAAAGGCTATTTATTAGAACTTATTTCTGCAGTACAAAATATAAATAAGAAACAACCTAAGTTAAAACCTATTTTGTTGAAAATTGCACCAGATTTGAATAATCAGCAGTTAGATGAAATTATAGAAATTGTTTCCGAAACAAAAATTGATGGTGTTATAGCTGCCAATACTTCTATAAATCGAGATAATTTGAAAGTTTCAAAAGAACAATTAGAAGTTATCGGAAATGGTGGAGTAAGTGGAAAACCCGTTACTGATAGAAGCACAAAAGTAATTCAATACTTATCTAAAAAAAGTAATAAAGCATTTCCTATTATAGGTGTTGGTGGAATACATTCTGAAAAAGATGCTATTGATAAACTTAAAGCAGGAGCAGACTTAATCCAAATTTTTACTGGCTTTATTTATGAAGGTCCAGCTTTAATAAGGCGTATAAATAAGGCATTACTTAAGTAATATTTTATTTAATAAACTTTTTGGTGACTCTAGACTTACCGTTAGTTATAGTTAATAAATAAGTTCCCGTAGATAAATAACTAACATTTATTGGTGAGTTATTATACTCGCCAGATAAAAATACTTGTCCTATTAAATTTGAAATTTGATAGTTTATTTTGCTTTCAGAATTATTTCTACTAATATATAGAGCGTTATTTGAAATTGGATTTGGGTATATTTTTATGTTTTTAATAGTTGCTTCTTCTTCAATATAATCAGAATCAGGGTCTCCTAAATAGCTTTTAGCAGATTTATAGTATGCAAAAATTCTAGCTAATTGTTGTTTTGAAACATGTGTTCTACACGATTTTTTTGAATATGACATAATGTTGTCAGTATCTGGTGTAAATATATCACCATTAGCATCAGTTTTTACTTCGGTATAGTTGCAATTTTTATCAATACTATTATAACTTAATTTAGGGTCAGCTGGTGTATCACAAATGCCATCGCCATCTGTATCACAATTTTCACCATTTACCAATTCAGTAGTTAAATTTTTACCTATACCGTGTGTATGGATTAATGAGAAGAAGTGACCAATTTCATGAGCTAAAGAAGAGCCATTTGTAACACAACTATTCTTCATTAAAATAACATCAGAATTCTTATTGTTATTTGTATAGCCACAAATACTTTTATTTGATGTGTTTTTTAAATTATCAATAAAGTAAATATTAATTTGTGCTTTAACATTATAAGTATTAGTTAAAGATTTTTCATCCCTTTTGTTGAAATGACAATAAGTATCATTATCAATATAATTAATATCATCAGAAATATAAAATTGTATAAATGAGTCTGCATAAATATTATTAATATTAGCAATGGCTTCATTTAAATCGGAAATACTAAGTCCACCAGTACCGACAGATGTTCTTATTATATGTGCTTTTATAGGAATAGAATATAAAGCATTTTTATTTTTGCCATATTTTGATGCCATATTTGAAAACTCATTTTCATATTTATTAATTTGAGTTTTTATACTTTTAAAATATTCAATTGATTCTAGTGAAGTTTCTGTGTCGCAACTTAGGTCCATATTCTGACCAAATAAATTGCAGGTAAACGATAGGAGTATCGTAAGTAGGAAAAGATAATATTTAGATGTAAAAATATTCATTTGGGAAAAACATTTTTTCAAATGTATACCCAAATGCAATTTTTGGAAAATAAAAACGGTAAAACACTAAGTTTTACCGTTTATCTTATTTTTTATATATAAAAAAACTTAATTTATTACTAATTTTTGAGTTTTATTAAGCCCGTTCACAGTTGTTAAATTTAATAAATAGATTCCTCTATTTAAATCAGAAAGGTTTATTTCTAATTTTGATAAATTATTTTTAATTGAAATTTCTTTAACTAATTTTCCTAAAACATTATAAATTTCAATATTTTTCAACTTAATATTCTGAATACTAGAAATAGTAATATTACTTTCTGTTGGGTTAGGAAATATTTTTAAATTATTTAAAACATTAGTTTTTTCAGAACTTAAAGTAGAAGTATTATAAGTAAAAGTAATAGTTCCTATTTTGTTTGTATTAAATGGCATAACACCAGAAAGATTTGTTATAACGCCTTGTGGCATTGTTGCAGCATTACTAGCAGTATAACTACTGCCATCATCAGTTCCTGCATCATAAGGGAATAAATCCATTGAAAAAGTGTTTTTCCAACCATTATTAATAGCATTATTTCCAGAGCGTAAGTTTACACTGTTAACAGCAATAAACCAATCTGGACTAGGAGCAATCATTGATGCTAATGTTAGTAAAGGAAAATCTTCACTTACTTGTAAATTATTAACAGTTATTATTCCAGTTGCTGAGCCTAAACCACCACCACTAATAAATTGATTTGCATCTGCATTAGAGTTTATTTCAGATTGAAATGTTCCAAATGCACCAGTTTCTGCAATATCTTTAATTCCAGGTGATGCTGTATTTCCCATTGTCAAAAACTCATCTGGTGTTTGATGAGTAGCTCCAACCAAAGAAGACCAATGTGCGCCTCCAGGTAAAGTACCATGATCAGAAGAGTTCCAAACACTTACAAATGTTATTGTGTATGTCGCAGTAGATTGCGAAAAAGAAAATAGTGTGAGGCAAAAAGTAAAAAGTAAAAAAGTAATTTTTTTCATAATAACATGTATATAAATTTATTGCATAGTTCAGGATAAATTTGGAGTTTAAATGTTAGCTGTCTAACATTATTTATTAAATATAATAAATACAAATAACTGTATTTCCGTAAATTATCTATTTAAAACTGGGGTCTTGCAATTAATTTTTACTTTTTATTCTTTAAAAATAATTTTAAGTTTCAAATAGTAAAAAAACCATATTGAAAATCATTTTAGTATCAGAAAAATAGTAGTATTTTTATCGTTCAATTTAAATAATGTCAAACCAAATAAAGATTATTGAATGCCCGCGTGACGCTATGCAAGGTATAAAACAATTTATACCAACTGAGCAGAAAGTACAGTACATTCAATCGTTATTAAGAGTAGGTTTTGATACCATTGATGTTGGCAGTTTTGTATCGCCCAAAGCCATTCCGCAAATGGTAGATACAGCTAAGGTTTTATCGCAGCTGGATTTAAGTAAAACAACTAGTAAATTATTAGCCATTGTTGCCAATACAAGAGGAGCTGAATCTGCCTCAAAACAAAGTGAAATAGATTATTTGGGTTATCCGTTTTCAATTTCAGAAAACTTTCAAATGCGTAATACTCATAAAACCATAGCGCAATCCGTTTTAATTTTAGATGATATTTTGAATATTGCTAATAGAACAAATAAAGAAGTGGTGGTCTATATATCTATGGGATTTGGAAATCCTTATGGAGACCCGTGGAATGTTGATATAGTAGGTGAGTGGACGGAACGCTTATCCAAAATGGGCGTTAAAATTTTATCTTTAAGTGATACTATAGGAAGTTCTACTCCAGAAAGTATTCATTATTTATTTTCAAATTTAATCCCTAAATATTCAAATATCGAATTTGGTGCACATTTACATACAACGCCTACTTCTTGGTTTGAAAAAGTTGATGCCGCTTATAAAGCTGGATGCAATCGTTTTGATGGAGCTATTCAAGGGTTTGGTGGCTGCCCAATGGCAAAAGATGAATTAACCGGAAATATGCCAACCGAAAAATTATTATCTTATTTTACTTCTAAAAAGAAAAACAATTTGAATGCTTTAAGCTTTGAAAGTGCTTATAATGAGGCATCAAAAATCTTCAATATTTATCATTAAAAATTTATTTAAAATAGTTCTAAATAAACTTGTACGTTCTGTTATTCAGTTATATTTTTGCACCAAAATAATTACTCTATTTTAAATTAGTCTAAATAAAATTAAATGAAAAAAACAACAACAATTCTTGTCGTTTTAATAAGTGCAATTACGTTTGCACAAACGGTAAGTCAAGATACAACTACAGTAAAAAACAATCAAATAAATGGTGCTCAAAGAATTTTAAATGGCACACTTGAAAAAGGAATTACAATTGGCGGTTATGCACAAATAGATTATAATCAACCAGAAGGCGATAATGGTACGTTAGATGTGCACCGAATGGTAATGCTTTTAGGTTATAAGTTTAATGATAAAGTACAATTTGTAACAGAAATTGAATACGAGCATGTTAAAGAAGTATTTGTAGAACAAGCATTTTTACAATATAGTATAAATGATAATGTGAATTTACGAGGAGGTTTAATGTTAGTACCAATGGGAATTATAAACGAATATCATGAGCCAACCACATTTAATGGTGTAGAACGCCCAAGTGTAGATAAAAGTATAGTACCAAGTACTTGGAGAGAAATTGGTATAGGTGTTTCAGGTCGATTAGATAAAGCATCATTACGCTACCAAGCCTATATTTTTAATGGATTTGCTTCGGTAAATGGAACGAAGTTTTTAGGAGGTAAAAATGGGTTACGTAACGGAAGACAAAAAGGAGCAGTATCAACTATAAATACTCCAAATTTTTCAGCCAAAGTAGATTTTTATGGCATTGATGGATTGCGTTTAGGTTTATCAGGTTATTACGGGCGTACACAAGCCGAAGATGATGTAGACGACCAAGATGGAGCCGATGTAGGTATAGCAATGTTAGGTTTAGATGCACGATATATTAACAGACGTTTTTCAGCAAGAGGGCAATTTATTCATGCAAACCTTACCGATTCAGACGACTATAATAATTTATATGGTTCAGATTTAGGTAGCGGGTTACAAGGTTGGTATCTAGAAACCGCTTA
>CAZLXG010000072.1:6957-9593 GCA_964563585.1 uncultured Flavobacteriaceae bacterium
GTATGAAACTTAAATACATCGTAATACTATTCATCTCTTTAGCTTTTATGTCTTTTGGGCTATCAAAACATATAGAAAAGAAAGTGAGGAAAGAAATTTCATCAACTTTTAATACTGAAGAATTTGAATTAATTGCAGTTAAAATTTCAGACACAATTACTTTAAAATTACCATCACATTTTTCCGAAGACACTTTTTTTAAAATACAAACAGCAAATATTTTTTTAGGATATGCCTACGTTTCAAAAGCAGCAAGCAAAACAGATATGTTCGATTATTTAGTGTTATTAGACACAGATTTAGTAATAGTAAAATCAAAAATTTTAGTATATCGAGAAGATTACGGAGCCGAAATAGGAAGCAGACGTTGGCTAAAACAGTTTATAGGAAAAAACCAAAACGATACATTAAAATATCGAGATAATGTTGTTGCAATTTCTGGTGCAACTATTTCAGCACAATCTATGACGCTTGCCATTAACAATTTATTGCAGTCGTTAAAAATTATAAATACTACAGAAGTATTAAAAACTAAAAATTAGTTATTTGATTTTTTATCTTGCAACAACTAACATAACCAAAATATAAGACTATTTTAATGCAAGTTCACGGAATCATACATACATTTCCACGTGAAATAAAAATATTGATTATTGTTTTTTTAGTAATGCTAACTATTGGTTTTTTTACTGGTTTAGCATTTATAAACGATACTACACAAATGCAACCAGAAGGTATTGAAATGCAATATTTGGGTAATGAAGTAGATGAAAATGCCACGGTAATGAAATTTAAAAAGTCAGAACGTGAAATATTTACTTTAGTGCATAATCATATTTTATCATTGTCGCTTATTTTCTTTGTGTTAGCACTTATACTTTCCACAACAAGTATCAATAAAAAGCTAAAGCATTTTTTAATGTTAGAGCCATTGTTTTCAGTGTTATTTACATTTGGAGGCATTTACCTTATGTGGACAGGTATAACGTGGTTTAAATATATTGTAATGATTTCGGGTACGTTAATGACACTTTCTTTTGGGTTAGCAGTTATCATTATTCTAATGCAAATTTTAAAAGTAAAAAATTAAGAACCTTCTGTTTCTTAATCAATTTTAATCGTATATTTGCACGCAATTATAACGTAATTGCACAATGACTTCACATCAAAACAAAATAGTAGGAGAAGGTTTAACTTATGACGACGTTCTTTTAGTTCCAGCCTTTTCAGAAATACTTCCACGAGAAGTTAGTATTCAAACAAAATTTACACGTAACATAACCATCAATGTGCCATTTATTTCGGCAGCTATGGATACCGTTACCGAAAGTAAAATGGCCATTGCCATGGCGCAAGAAGGAGGTATTGGTGTGTTGCACAAAAACATGACAATTGAGCAACAAGCTGCAAAAGTTAGAAAGGTGAAGCGTGCCGAAAGTGGTATGATAATAGACCCCGTAACGCTTCCGTTAACTGCTAAAGTTAGTGATGCTAAGCAAAGTATGGCAGAATATAGCATTGGAGGAATTCCTATTGTAGATGAAAAAGGCATTTTAAAGGGTATTGTTACAAATCGTGATTTACGTTTTGAGCATGAAAACGGAAAAGCAATTGTACAAGTTATGACGAGTGAAAACTTGGTAACTGCAGCCGTTGGAACGTCTTTAAAAGATGCTGAAAAAATACTACAACAACATAAAATAGAAAAATTACTTATTGTAGATGATAACTATAAACTTTCCGGTTTAATAACCTTTAGGGATATTACTAAATTAACACTAAAGCCCTTATCCAATAAAGATAGTTATGGTCGTTTACGAGTTGCTGCTGCTATAGGAGTTACGAGTGATGCAGTAAAAAGAGCAGAAGCTTTGGTAAACGCAGGCGTTGATGCTGTAGTTATTGATACGGCTCATGGACATACAAAAGACGTTGTAATAGTTTTAAAAGAAATAAAATCTAAATTCCCGAAGCTTGATATTATTGTAGGTAATATTGCAACAGGTGCTGCTGCTAAATATTTGGTTGAAGCTGGAGCAGATGCTGTAAAAGTTGGTATTGGTCCAGGTTCTATATGTACTACGCGTATAATTGCTGGTGTTGGAGTACCGCAATTTTCAGCTATTTTAGAAGTAGCTGCTGCTATAAAAGGAAGTGGTGTTCCGGTAATTGCTGATGGTGGAATTCGCTATACAGGCGATATTCCTAAAGCAATTGCAGCAGGAGCAGATACAGTTATGTTAGGATCGCTTTTAGCGGGAACTAAAGAATCTCCTGGAGAAACCATTATTTACGAAGGACGAAAATTTAAATCGTATCGTGGCATGGGTTCTGTTGAAGCTATGAAACAAGGTAGTAAGGATCGTTATTTTCAAGATGTAGAAGACGATATTAAAAAACTAGTGCCAGAAGGTATTGTTGGTCGTGTGCCATATAAAGGTGATTTATACGAAAGCATTCATCAGTTTATTGGTGGTTTACGTGCGGGAATGGGGTATTGTGGCGCAAAAAATATTGAAACTTTAAAAGAAACTGGTCAGTTTGTGAAAATTACTGCTTCAGGAATTAACGAAAGTCATCCGCATGATGTAACTATTACCAAAGAATCTCCAAATTATTCGAGGTAGGTTTTTAAA
>CAZLXG010000073.1:0-9387 GCA_964563585.1 uncultured Flavobacteriaceae bacterium
ACAACTAATTTTGATGGATACGACTGGAATTTATCGGAAATCATATATAGTCGTATTGTAAAAATAGTAAGAAGTAAAAAGAGCTCATAGCATTGTATAAATGTTGATAGATTGATACTGCAATAAGATGTAATATGGTTTAAAAAATGAAAATATAATACAAAATATTTTTTTTGGCTAGGTGCTTAATCGAAAGTTTAGTGACTTTTAATTCCCGCAACTAATCATACACAAATCGATAAGCATAATAAAAATAAAGCCTTCAGTTTTTTTAAGAACTAATACTTTTCCAAATGCTTTAAAACTTCCTTCTTATAGCTTCTACTAATTGGTAATGCTTTATTTACAATAGTAATATGTTCGTTTGTAAACGAGTTTATATGTGCAATAGAAATAATATACGATCTATGAATACGCATAAATTTATGCTTGGGTAATTTAGCTTCAATAGCACTTATAGTTTCACGAGTTACAATAGTTTTATTTTCTAAATGAATTTTAAGGTAATCGCTATAACTTTCAATATAAACGATAGCGTCAAAATCTATTTTAATCATTTTTCTGTCAGAACGCACAAAAATAAAATCGTTTGTTTCAGTATGAATTGGAATCTGATTTTCTAAATTTGGTAAGGTCTCAAAATAGGTATTTACAGCTTTTAGTAAACGCTCAAAAGCAATTGGTTTTAGTAAATAATCGACTGCTTTAAGTTCAAAACCTTCAACGGCATAATCGCGATAAGCCGTTGTAAAAATGATTTTAATATCCTTGTTAATAGATTTTGCAAATGAAATACCAGAGATTTCAGGCATATTGATATCTAAAAAAACGAGGTCAATATCATGCGTGTTAATCCAATTAAAAGCTTCAAGCGCATTGCTACAACTAGCAATTACATTAATATTGCTAATTTTAGATAAATGCACAGCAATGATTTCTCTTGCTATAATTTCATCATCAATAATTAAACACGATATGCTTCTGTTATTTTTCAAATGATTTTGAAGTTTTTAAAATTAAATCCACTTTAAAGTTAGAGTTTTCTTCTAGTATTTTAATATCATATTGATTAGGATATAACAAATCTAATCGCTTTTTTATGTTTTCTAAACCAATACCTTTATTTGAATCTTCTTGTTTTTTAGTAGTATTCCAAATTGAAAAATGAATGCTGTCATTTTTACAAAACAATTCAATATTAATTTTTAAAGTTCCATTTTGTATCACGCCATGTTTAAAACTGTTTTCTACAAATGGAAGTAGAAGCATCGGTGCGATTTTTTGCGCTTCGGAAATAGTATTGGTATTAAATGTAATATTTAAAGTATCACTAAATCTCATGTTTTCAAGCGAAATATAATCTTTTATATGCGCAATTTCTTCAGTTAGAAGCACAAAAGGCTTATCGACTTGATACAGTAAATAATCTAATAAATTAGAGAGTTTTAATATCATTTCTGGTGTTTCATCAGCTTTCTTTAAAGCAAATCCATACATGGTGTTTAAGGTGTTGAATAAGAAATGTGGATGAATCTGCATTTTTAAATAATTCAGCTCTTGTTCTTTTAATTTTAACTGCGTGTCTAATATTTTGGTTTTTAAAACGCTGTTTTGTTCAGCATTTTTTAGGTTTAATTTTAAGAGTTTAAAAGCACTGACAACAACAGTAATTAAATAAACGCCAGACATTACAAAAAGAATATTTTTAGTAGCTGGAGCCATTTGATCATATTCAAAATTTGAAATATAAATGAGGCTAAAAAAAATGGAAACCATTATTAAATATGCCGAAATAATAAGGGTAAAAATACTGTAAACAGCAAAACGAGTGTAACGTTTGGTTATTAAATAATCTGGAATTAGTTTATATATTGAAACATAAGTTGTCGCAATTGTTATTGGCATTAAAAACAGAGAATAAATTAATGTGTTGTTATAACTTGTACTGCCAACCCCAAAAAGATAGGTGTAAAAAAATAGTACGCCAACCCAAAAAAGCAGATGTAATAACGCATAACCAATTTTTTTTAAAATGAATTGTTTTTCAAGCATTTTATGCAGTATTCATACAATGATAGCATTTTTTTTATTTGTAAATATTGTTTTGTAGATGAATAACGGATTTACGTATGGTTTTTACAATCCTGTTAATTACGGACTTAATCTGGTTGTTAGTCGCATTTCTGTTTTTTGAGTGTAAATGGAGCATAGTTTTGACTTATGTTTAATATAAATACATTCAAATGAAAAAACTTATATTATTTTTTGTCTTAATCTCTTCGTTCTGTTATACGCAAACGGAAGATTATAAACAGTTAGATTCGTTTTTAGATACACTTTCTGAAAACACAAAAGTAATGGCTAGTATGTCTATACTTAAAAAAGGGGAACTGGTTTATGATAAATCGGTTGGCTATCAATTTATAACTTCAGAAGAGAAAAGAAAAGCAACATCTCAATCAAAATACCGAATAGGCTCTATTACAAAAACATTTACCGCTGTTATGATTTTTGAGCTAATAGACGAAGAAAAAATTACTTTAAATGATAAGCTTTCAAAATATTTCCCAGAAATAAAAAATGCTGCAAATATTAAAATATCTAATATGCTAAATCATTCTAGCGGATTATATAATATTACTAATGCAGACGATTTTGGTGTGTGGATGTTAAATCCTTCAACTCAAAAAGAAATGCTATCAAGGTTAGAAAAGTATGATGTTGATTTTCAAGCTGGAGAGCAAACGGCTTACAGTAATACAAACTATATTTTGTTGGGATATATTTTAGAGCAGATAGAAAAGAAATCGTATTCAGTATTATTAAAAGAGCGTATTATAGATAAAATAGGTTTAAAAAACACGTATGCAGGAGGAATTATTGATATTAATGATAATGAATGCAAAAGCTATAATTATGAAAATGAAAGTTGGAAAGTAACCCCAGAAACACACATGAGTAATCCTGGTGGAGCAGGGGCAATTATTTCAAACCCAACAGACTTGGCTTTGTTTATAACAGAATTGTTTAATGATAAACTAATGTCTAAAGAAAGTTTGAAACTGATGACGACAGCTAGTGATAAAGATTTTTGCAGTGGTATTTTTTATTCTGAAATTGATGGTCTTGTTATTTATGGTAGCGAAGGTGGAATTGATGGTTTTCAGTCCATGCTAGTCTATATTCCTAGTACAGAAACTGCAATAGCGCTTACAGCAAATGCATTAAATTACAGCAAAATGAAAATTATGATGAATGCCTTATCTGTAAGCCATGGAAAAGAAATTAAAATGCCAAATATGGCAAAAATAAAATTGACAGAAGAAGAAGTAAAGCAATACGAAGGTATTTATGAGAGTAATGAAGTGCCTTTTGATTTAGTATTTGAAGCTCATGGCGCTATTTTAAAAGGAGCACCAGAGCAAAGTAATTTAAAAGAACTTATTGCTACTAAAAAAGATGAGTTTAGGTTCGATGAGTTAGATGTTGTTTTAGAATTTAACACAGGTGAAAAAACGGTGTTATTTACACGAGGAGAAAATCCTTCAATTTTATTTAATAAAAAATAGTGTATTTATTAAATTAGTTTTATGCTGTTTCAATTGCTAAAATGGTTATTGGTCGCATTAAAAAAAATACAGTAAGTTTATTCTTTAAGTTTGGGTATGTTTAATTAAAATAATCAATTTATGAATACATTTTTAGTTTCAAGTTTTTTATTAATCTCTAATCTATTTATTGACCGTTTTAACGAAGGTGGACCAGTATTTATGTCTTTAATACTGATATGTTTATTGCTATCTGTACTTTTTATTATTCTAGGTTTCATCAATCTAAAAAAAAGCGAACAGCTTACAAAAAAATACATTCGTTTAATTACCGACTCTAGCTTGTTAGGTTTAGTGTTAGGTTTTTTAGGCTCAGTAATAGGATTAATTACCGCTTTCGATTCTATTGAAGCTATGGGAAGTCCAGACCCAGCTATTTTTGCTGGTGGTCTTAAAGTATCATTATTAACAGCAACATTTGGATTATTTTCGTTTGTAATTGCAAGGCTTGGAATACTGATATTGAGGTGGCTTAATAAAATTGATACTATAGTTAAGTAAATGAAAAATAGACTCCAAACATTAGTGATTTTAGTAATTACTATTTTCACAAATCAATTAACTGATGCTCAAGAAAAAGGGCATCAGTTTCTATATAGCGTAGGTGTTTTAGATAGCATTCATTCAGAAGTTCTAAATGAATCGAGAGAAATTTATATTCAACTTCCAGATAATTATAATCCAAAAACAAACAAAAAATATCCTGTTGCATATATTTTAGATGGTGAAATGTTTTTGCCAACAGTAAGCAATGTGCATGATTTTTATAGTGGAGGGTTTTTCCCAGAAATGGTGTTAGTTGGTATCTCTAACAGTAAAAATAGAACAAGAGATTTAACAACTTCTAAAATAAAAACTAAATACGGTATGCCTTTTAATCAAGAAAATGGAGAGGCTGAAAACTTTTTGAAGTTTATAGGTAAAGAATTAATTCCTTTTATTGAAAGTAAATATGCAGTCACTAATTATAGAACTTTAATTGGTCATTCTTATGGAGGTTTATTTACCATTTATACCTTAATTAATTCGCCTAAATTATTTGCTAATTATTTGGCAATTGACCCAAGTTTAGATTGGGATAATCAGAAATTATTAAAAGAAGCACAAGAGATATTAGCACGTCAAAATTATAATGGAAAATCTTTATTTATGTCATTAAGTGGGCAATTGCATATGCAAAATTCTCAAATAACGATAGATAATGTAAAGGATGATGAATCTGATTTTACTTTATTTTCGCGTTCTAATATTGCATTTTCAAATATTGTTAAGCAAAACACTAAAAATGGATTGGTCTTTGATTGGAAATTCTATCCAAAAGACCTGCATGGTACAATTCTCTTTCCTTCTATTATGGATGGTTTAATATCAATTTTTGAATGGTTTCAAATGGAGAATACAGATAAAATAAATTCATTTGATACTCCTAAAGAAGAATTATTTGATATTATAAAATATAGAGAAAAGAAGCTCAAAGAACATTTTGGATATTCAGCACCTCCATATCCTGAAGAACTTTTAATCATGTTAGGTTATATGAACATGGATATGCAAGAGCCTGAAAAGGCGAAAATGAACTTTAAATTTGCTATTGAATATTATCCGAAAAGTGCAAATGCCTATGATTCTATGTCCGAATATTATGAAACAGAAAAAGACTTTACTAATGCTTTAAAATTTGTGAAAAAAGCCTATGAATTAAGCGGAAGTGAATATCATAAGGAACGAATAGAAAGTTTAAAAGAGAAACAATAATTATGTATGAAAAGTTAATTTATAGAAAGATAGGATTTATATAAAAGAAAAAGCGAACCAAATGTGGTTCGCTTTTTTGTTTTACGGTAATATTATTTTAAAGCTCAAAATCGGCACCTTTCCAACTTTCTTTAAAAAGCGTATCGTAATATGCTGTTTTTTCTTTATCATTTAAAGCTTCATATGCTGTTTTTATGCCATGATAAGCCCAACCATTTTTAGGAAAATGTTTTAAATCTTCAAGATACATTTCAATAGCAACTTGTTGTTGTTCATTTAAAATATAAATCCGCCCTAAATGATGACGAACCGAGAAAAACCAATCTGGTGGCTCATTATAATTTAAAGCATCTTCTAAGGCTACAGCTTCTCTTAAAAGCATGATACTTTCTTTATAATTATGGTTAGATTCTGAAGCGAGTATTTCTGCTTTTAAAACTTTTTCTGCTATTTTCACTAATGTGTAAACCGTATTAATACCCCAAATGGTAACCTCTTCTATGCTTTCATCTTTAGCTAAAACTGAAAGTTCAGATAATTCGGCTTTAGCCATATCTAAATTACCTTTTCCTAAATGTGCCATGCCTTCGGCATAATGCCTAACGGCTTTGATATATTTTAAATCGTAGGTTTCTAATTTCATATTTAAAATCTCATCCCATTTTTTAAACTTTACAGCTATATAATAAGGAATGGTGTAAAAATGTTGTAGTGTTCCCCAACCTGGTTGTTTCATAATATCTGGATGCACATGGTTGGAAACTTTATTTGCCCCAATCATTGCCCAATGACTATTGCCTTCTAAAGTTGCAGTCGCTGCCATAAAATGATAATTATGTGGATAATAACCCAGAGGATAAGCACCTTGTGCATGACAAGCAGTAACGTATGTACTATCTGCTTTTACAGCAGCAATATTTGCTAATGTGCCTTTATGATATTCGCCAGTTCTAATATAGGTATGCGATGGCATGTGTAATAAATGACCAGAGCCAGAAACTAAACCGTCATCAAAAGCTTTTGCAGATGCGTTTGAGCGTTCAGGTGTGCTAGAAGCTTCAACAGCATGAATATAAAAATGATGAGCACCAGGATGCTTCGGATTTTTTTTTATCAATGTTTCTAAAAGCGTAGTTATTTCTGGAGTCCATTCTTTTGGATTGCCATCTTTATCGTATAAATCCCAAGGATGTAAATTCATTATAGATTCCACATAAAGCGTACTTATTTCAGAGTCATTAGGATATTGTTTATATAATGCTTTTAGAGCTTTAGAATAATTAATATCTAATTGACTTCTATCTTCTGGTGGTTCTGGCGCATAACGTGTAGCCATAACTTCAATAAACTGTTGTTCTTTTTTTGTAGCATTAACAGATAGTTTTTTTGCAGTTTGAATAGCTTCATAAGCACGTTGATAATTATCATCTTCCATTCCTGCATTATAATTGGGACCTAAAACATACGCAAACCCCCAAAAAGCCATTGCACAATTTGGGTCTAGTTTTGTGGCGTAATAAAATGAACGTGCAGCTTCAGCATGATTAAAGGCATATGCTAAGACTAATCCTTGATTAAAATAGCGTTGTACTAATGGGTTGCTTGTCGTTATTTTATAATCTACAGCTTCATAGCCATCAAGTAAAGGCGCTACTTTATCTTTTTTGTACCATTCTGCATCTGTAATTTGAGGAGCACACTTGTATTTAGGTTCTGGTGGCGATTGTGTAATTAAATTATTGGATTGATTATTTATTTTTTTACAAGAAAAAAACAAAAATAAAGTCAATAAAATTAGAGTTAACTTTTTCATTTTATAAGATTTTGGTTTTTAGCGAGTTGTGTTGCTGCAATTTACTAATTTTCTAAATTTTTTTTAATAAAAACGTCTTTATGTTTGAATTCTTTTAAATTAATTATAAAAAAATGTCTGGAATTCAACTATACGCAAAAGGAGGTAAAAAATTCATGAATGCATATAAAATAAATGGTATTCCACGTTTTATTTTACTCGACCCAAAAGGTAATATTGTTTCTGCAAAAGTATCAAGACCTTCGAGTGAAAAGCTAAAGGTTCTTTTTAATGAATTAAAAAGATAGTAAAGATATATTGAACATAATCAATTTTGTTGATTGTTTTAGTGAAAAAAATCGCTTTGGTTATGTTAACCAAGATGATTCTTTGTTAGATTTGCAAAATGAATTCAGGAACTAATAAAATATCAAAACTTGAAACTTATTTTAAACCTTATAGAGATACTATAGTAGGTATAAATCAAGAATTTGAATCTCCTTATGGAAGGAAAAAAATTATTTATGCAGATTGGACTGCAAGTGGTAGGCTATACAAAACCATTGAAGATAAATTTTTTAATGACATAGGTCCTTTTGTAGCCAATACACATACCGAAACTTCTATTACAGGATGTGTCATGACTCAGGCTTATCATGAGGCAAGAAACATTATAAAAAAACATGTAAATGCTTCAAAAGATGATGTATTATTAACAGTAGGTACAGGAATGACAGGAGCTATAAACAAGTTTCAGCGTATATTAGGATTAAAAATTTCTGAAAACTTAAAAGAACATACTCATGTTCCAGAACAGTTACGCCCCATTGTGTTTATATCTCATATGGAGCATCACTCTAATCAAACATCTTGGTTAGAAACCATAGCAAGGGTAGAAGTAATTCCTTGTGATAGTGATGGATTAATTTGTTTAAAGAGTTTTTCAAAACTACTTCAACAATATAAAAATCATCCAATAAAAATAGCAGCCATTACAGGTTGTTCTAACGTTACAGGTATTAGAACAGAATATCATACAATAGCAAAAATGATTCATCAAAATAATGGATTGTGTTTTGTAGATTTTGCGTGTTCCGCACCTTATGTTGATATTAACATGCATCCAGAAAATGAAGATGAATATTTAGATGCCATCACATTTTCGCCACATAAGTTTTTAGGTGGCCCAGGGGCTTCAGGTGTTTTAGTCTTTAATAAAAAATTGTATAAAAATTTAGTGCCCGATAACCCAGGAGGCGGAACGGTTTCTTACACAAATCCATGGGGAGAGCACGATTATATTGATGATATTGAAACTAGAGAAGACGGTGGTACTCCAGGGTTTTTACAGGCTATTAAAATAGCATTAGCAGTAAAATTAAAGGAGCAAATGGGGGTAGAAAACATTTTAAATAGAGAGCATGAAATTAATACAAGGGTTTTTGAAAAACTAATGCCAATTAAGAATTTACACATTCTAGCCGAAAAACATCAAGACCGTTTAGGTGTGTTTTCTTTTTATATTGAAGATGCCCACTATAATTTAATTGTTAAGCTTTTAAATGACCGTTTTGGTGTACAAACACGAGGTGGCTGTTCTTGCGCAGGTACCTATGGGCATTATTTATTAAATGTCAATAAATCTACTTCGAAGGCTATTGAACAAAAAATATTAGATGGTTGTTTAATGGAACGCCCAGGTTGGATTCGTATGTCTATTCATCCTACAATGACTAATGCTGAAATAGAATATATATGTGATGCTATTAAAGATGTTTCTAAAAACTTTAAGAAATGGGGAACAGATTATAAATATGATATTATAAAAAACGAGTTTATACATAAAAGTAATAAGAATCTAGAAAAAAAAATTACACAAGATTGGTTTAATTAAAACATCAAAAATCAAATAAATAAAGAATATAAAATTCGGTGTCTATAAAAGGGAATCGAAAGCTAAGTTTTTTATAGTTGTCAATCTTAAATTTATGATTTAGCTCACTTCATTCAAATTCCAAAATCATTATTTTTTTCAATTGATGGAAACTGTAGTGAAACAAAATGGAAAAGCAAACAAACAAAATATAATCATTAAAAAAGAATAGCAATAAGCTTTGCATAAAAGATGCAAAGCTTATTGCTATTATTTAATATATATTAATCAAAAAGCCTGTAAACATTAAGTTTACAGGCTTTTTGTGATATTTGTTAGTATTTCAGCGGAGAATGAGG
>CAZLXG010000074.1:0-9258 GCA_964563585.1 uncultured Flavobacteriaceae bacterium
ACAATGCTACACAAGATAAACAGGAATAAAACTTATGGATGAGTTTAATGATGGTTTTACGGTTAACGAATTGATTGTTATAGAAAATATAGAGATAAAAACTATTCATTTACTCTCTGAAAATGATAAGTATATTATTGCTGTTAGTTGGTTTGAGTGTGGAGATACACATTTCAAAATGTTTAAAAAACAAAATGTTTCTAGTGTGAAAACTTTCAGTGATTTTTTATTAGAATATAATAAAAGTTGGTATGAGCTTGTTATTAATTGGATGGCAAAACCTTTTATGCCTCTTTGTTTAAAGGCTAATTAAATACAATCAAATAGATATGTTGGCCGAACTTGTGCTTTTGTGTATCGTTACTTATTAATTTAGGTTTTTTGGGAATGAGTAATGGCGGTAACTGTAGCGGAATATTTGGGACAAAGAACGGATGTTGATAGTGTTAATATAACTCCAGTGTCGCTAGGTGAAAGTGTCAAGTGTCCATTTATGGATGGTACATGCAGTAAGTTAGGTAAAAAACTCCAACCCGTCTGTAGCGTAAGGAAAAAGAATGGCACTATGTGGATCGTATGTGAACACAGGCTTTGTGCTACCCCAAAGACTAAAAAAATCAGATTGAATGATAAAGAAAAACGAGTTCCAGCATCACTAACTAAACACCAGATAGATACTTTATGGAAAATTGCTAATGCAGTATATAGAGGTGATTTTGATAAAAGTGATATTGTGGTTAATCGTGAAGTACCTATCCCAATCGAAGAAACAAATAGTAGCTATAAAGCCGATTATATTATGCGAAATTTAGCGCTAGGCTCAAAAATTGATGAAATTCTACTTGAAATGCAAGGTGGAGGAGAAACTAGTTCTACTAAAAGTATTTCTGATCATGTTGCTAATTGGGGAATAAGTGATCAACCAACAAATGAATATTTGAGACAGGAAGTAAAAAAACCCAGCTCAATAGAAACTAATGCTTGGAGAAGACAACAAGAACAATTTTTAGTCAAAGGAAATATTGTAAATCAAACGGGAGGAAAAATTGTTTTTGCCATTGGTGAACTCATTTATGATTATTTATACCCAAGAGTTAGTAGGGCTAATTTAAGAGATTTAAAAGAACATAATTGGACATTATGCTTGTTAGGAATAAAAGAAGATAAATCAGAGCCACCTGTTGAAGGTGCAATCCCTTTAATGATTGATGAAGAAAAAACAATGTTTACTAATTATTCAACATTTGTACGAACACTGACAGATCAAGGGGGACCTGAACCTTCTATTTTCCAAGGGAACTTCCTGTCCCTAAATGGTGAAGATGTAACAATTTAATACTTATAAAAAAGCATAGTGACTTTAGAAATCACTATGCTTATTTAATTTTATAATTTTTCTATTTCTATAATTTTTTTAGCTATCCACTCAATAATAGGTACAGCTACAGCATTTCCAACAGCTCTTAATCTATTAGAGTCCAATTCTCTGGAAACCCCTGAAGCCTCTCGTATTCTATAGGGAGCATTCGGCGCACAAATAGCATCTGCGCTTCCTCTTGAATCGGTTGTATAGGTTTCTCCATCGTTTCTATATCCTTTAGCTTGTGGTCCTGCTGTGTGCTTTCTTCCAATGCTTGCATGCTGGATAGAAAAGATATCTGATCTTGATAAGCCTTTTCCAACTTCGGAGGCAAAGTGTGACCTCTCGCCTCTGCCCGATTTATCAGTGACTGGATTTGCTCTATCGTCAAAAAGGACTTTAGAGGAGCGCATATTTCCATAACTTGCGACAATATACACTCTACGTCTTCTTTGTGGTGTTCCAAAGTATTTAGCGTCAAATACTCTCCACGAAACGCCATACCCGAGTTCATCCAAGGTTTTGAGGATAATTCCGAAATCAGCTCCTTCGTGGCTATTGAGCAGTCCGGGAACATTTTCGATGATAAGCCAGTCAGGCTTTCTTTCTTTGACGAGGTTTGCATAAGTGTAGAAGAGACCACTTCTTTCTCCTTTTAATCCTTTTCGTTTACCTTGGTTGGCAAGAGATACATCTTGGCATGGAAAACCTCCACACCAAATATTTGCATCAGGTATATTTTTAGCGTCTAGCTTTTTTATATCGGAGTGTAATGGGGTATCAGGCCAGTGTTTTTTTAATACTTTTTGGCAAAAAGTATTTACCTCACACTGGAAAACAACTTCCATTCCTGCTCGTTCACATCCGAGGTCAAAACCTCCAATCCCCGCAAAAAAAGATGCCACTTTATAAGGGTTATCTTGTTTAGATTGTGTAATTAAATTATTCAAAATGTGTTTAACCATATCAGCATCAGTAGATTTCTTTACCCATAAAAAAGCATCTAATGCCTGCTTTGTTATTTGGTAGCCATCGTGATTGCATACTTTAGTTGCAATCAATTCCCCTTTACGAATAAATCGTCTAGTTCCATTTATATCTTTCACTAAACCGTGTGAAAGAAGTATTTGAGTAATATCTGAAACATTCATAAAAGTCAGTCCTTGTTGAACATTAAGTTTAACAAGAATTTGTATTTATTGATATTAAAAATAACGAAATTATCATATGACATTGTATTTATTTAGAAATATTTTATCTGTATTTCTTGTTTTGTTATTTCGGCCGCATATTATTTCGGCCGAAAAAGTTAAGGTAGGAGATAATTTAACTTAAATCAAATTGCAAAAGTAGCAAGTCAAACGGGTAAAATTGATGATCAGGACTTAGAATCAGTTAAAATAGCCATTTAGGCCTTTTTCTTTAAAAGCCTATCTCATTGGTAGGCTTTCCTTAAATCCCCCTCTAAAAAAGCAATTTAAGATAGATTAGCTTTAATATTTATTTTATATCTCATTGAGCAAGCTCAAATCGCCAAACCAGAAAAACGAGCTTGCTCGTATGCTCTTCCAAATTGTCTTTCTAAAACAAAAAAATAAGCTCAATTTCACTCTAAAGAAAGAGATCTAAACTTAATAACTTATCTAGTCTTTATCAAGACTTATTAAGGGGGGTAAATATAAATGTGGTCAGGGGGGTAAACGATAATGTGGCAGGGGGGTAAACCATGTTGGTATTATTTTGATTTGACTAATCTTTAAAATCCTATTTAATAAAATTAAGACGTAAAAAAAGCCACTTTGCAGGTGGCTTTATTAAATTGAACTTCATCTCTGTCAGGAAGATACTTATATATTTAGCAGTTAATTACATATTGTAAAGTACGCAAAGCTAAAAATATTATTGTATTACCTCTTAATTGTTAAAGTTTAAGCGTTTAATTAAACAATAAGAGAGAGTAATTAAATGATAAACAATAAAAACAACAAACCTTTTCTAGCGATCCCTTTCGATATGATGAACACAAAACACCCACTCCACAAGACACTTTATAAAGAGTTAGTGAACTTTAAAACTAATCTTGAATTAAAAGTGTTCATGGCAGTTTTAGCAGAAGCTACGATGATTTTAAAAACGACAAAGAAAAAAGGAAAACAAACATTTTCAACAGTCGGTTTTCTTGGCGATAATAGTTTTTTACCAGGTTCTTTAGTAGAAAAAAAATTAGAAAAAATCATTAACGAAATGAATACTCCATTTTTTGATAACTTATCATTTAGTAATAAAATAGTAGAGTTTAAATTATCTGATATTTATATAAAATCAGCTTTAAAACGTCAATTTATAAAAATAGACTTAATGAGTTTAAAATCATTAACAAGCCCGAACACAACTAAATTATTGATATTACAATCTTTGTATCCATTTTCTGAAAAAAATCCAAAACGATTTATATATTTAAATTTTCTTTTAGAGGTTTTTAATATCAGTAAAAAAATGACAAGAAAAGATCAAATTAGAGCCGTAAAAGATGTTTTTAGAAGTTTAGAAAAACTTGAATTATTGCAGTGGGAATACATCTATCCAAAAAAAGCTAATGATGACAAAACTCTAAAAGCATACTCTTTTTGTTATTCAGCGTTTACTCCTGAAATCAAAGAAGATAGCGAGATTACAGAAGAAGTTAAACCCGAAATAAAATCAAATAGCATGAATATCAAAGAAGATACTGAAACACTCATAGAAAATGTTGATGAAACTTTTAATGGAGAAGATTTTGATTTAGATGAATTGTTAGAAGAACACACCATAAGACATTCAGAGATCGGTCATACTGAATATTTAAAACACGTAGAAAAATAAACAAGGACGTTTAAAAATGGCAATAGGTAAAAAAGAAAGAACAAAAGAAAAACTCTACAATGCTTTAATTGAAGAGTATGAAGATGAATTAAATGATTTAAGCTGTTATTTAGAAAATTGGACAATGGGAGATTAACAACGCTACAGGTCAATAAAATGGTTTTACAAACAAAATTTTGTTTTAATAAAAATAGTCGATTAATTAGACTGTTTTTTATGTTCGAATATTAATAATAAATCCTTTTTTACTAACGCAAAAATCAAAGATTTTCTTATTTACTCATTATTTATTTCAAACAAAAAGACGTTTAAAAATAAAATAATCGAGCCGCTTCTGATTTAGTTAAGTCTTTTTATTATTCTTAGATTTTTTACTTTTTAAATTTATGCTATTTTCAAGTTCAGTCGCTTTTTTAGGATCCACTTTTCTTAATTCAGAAATAGCATTTTTAACATCTGTATTTGAAATATCAATTTCAATAATTGATAAATCTATCTGTGTATCTAAATCATTTATAACATTTGTATTGTTTTCTATTCTATCCAGTAATTTTTGAGAAATATTCAAATCATTTTTAATTAAATCAGCCTTAAAAATTAAATCATTATTTAATTTTTTATTATGCTTTTCACTTACGTTTTTATTATGTTCATTATTTAAAATAAGCTGTTCCACCTTTTGTATTTCAACTTTTGCACTTGCCAAAAGTGCATTTTTATCTTGTTTTTGTTCAGGCTCATCAACTTCTAAAATTAATTCTTCTAATAAAATAGCTTTTTCAATTTCCATTTTTTCTAATGCTGTTTTTTTCATCTTTTAAAATCCTTTTTATGGTGTTTTGGTTTTTGGTTTATTACTGTATTTTCTACGATTATTCATTTTTTTTATGTGCTTTTTTTTCTCTTCAACTTCAATTTTTTTAATTTCTTCAATAAAAACGGGTACAATATCTGATTTTTTGGTTAATGAGTTATAAATTGATATAGCCATATCCTTTAGTTTTTCGGCTCCTGATAATTTCATTATTTTTGAAGTTAAACCCGGATTTTTTTCTTGAAAATCTAAAACAAAACTTTTTATTTTTTCAGCATAAAAACCTAAGTCATCAAGGCGGTTTAAATCGTTTTGATGTTCTATTATTTGATCGAGAAGATTCTTTTTTTCTTGCAAATTTTTAGAATGATTTTCAACCAACTCATTTGTTCTTAATTCTAACTCTCGAACAAAATCAGCCTTGTTTTTGTGATCCTTTTTGCTCGTTTGCTTCTTCTCTCCCCGATCAAAACCAAACTTTTTAAAATGTTTATGTAGTAAGTCTTGGGAGTTCTCCCAATCTTTTTTTCTCATATTTCGTAAACAAGATTTATTTTTTTCAAAATCATAATTTAAAAATACTGCGTGAGCGTGTATATTTTTTTTAATATATTCCGTTGTAAAATCTTCATCAGGATTATCAATAGGAATATATTTTTTTTGTTCTTCAGTGTCTAATTTCTCATACTTATCAAAATCAATTGTTGTACCTTCATCTAGGTGGAACTCAAAGCCGATAGGCTCAAATCCATATATATTTTTATACTCATTCATAAAGTCTTTTGTTGCTTGTTCTATCTCGTCTTTTTTACCGTCATTTAGGCACTTTTCAAACTGCACAGAGTCAAAAATTAAAACACTATCAATGAACGTATTACTATTTTTTTGAAGAGCTAAATTATTAGCTTTTTTGGCTTGTTCAAGTTTATTTTCATAGTGACTTTTTAAATCACAATTCCCAAATGAAAAACCAAAATTATTTTTAGTTAAACATTCAATTGCATTAACGTTTATAGCCATATTTCGTAATACGTGATCGATCTCGCCTACGTTGCTATTTTTATAATATTTTGTATTTACGGCACAGTATTTTTTACCCATTTTTTAAGCTCCTTTTTATCCAAAAGAACATATAAAAAAAGTTTTTCAAGGGCTGATAACAAAGGCTGTGAAATAATAGCTAGAACTGCATAAATAAAAATTATAAGGCTGTGAAAAAATAACTGTGCGGAGCGCTGTTTTAGCACACTAAAACAGGCGGAGCCTGTATGTGGTCATTCTGACGATTGGGGAAACCCCAAACCCGTTCGATAAATCTCACCCGTTACACTCTCGTAAACTCACAAAATCAAGGTCAAGAAATTATTGTCAAATTAGCATAGATTTTTGTTTTTATTGTCCGTTGGACAAAGCATTTTTTTCTGTGATAATTATTCAAGTGTCTTAAATTTATCGTTATCATATTTGACAATGGATTACTTTGTGTTATCATATATGATAATAAAAGGTTTTAATTTAAGGAGAATAAATATGAGTTTGATAGATAGACAAATTGAAGCGGCTGAAGCTGAACTTGCAATTAAGTTTAAAGATTACAAAGAAAATAGAAATGAAATATCTAAAATGCGAGTTGATGCAGCGGGTAAAGAATTATTAATTTTAAAAAGAGAAAAGGAGAATGAAAATGGCTAAAACCTATAGCGGTTGGACACAAGAAGAAATCTACGAAGCAGAAGAAAATGGGGATTATATTCCTAGTATAGTTCTTATTGATTTTTCAAATGATGAACCAGACGAAGAGGATTAATTTTAAAATTCTTTGTTGTCATATTTGACAATAAAAAAAGAAAGTTATCATTGTTGATAACCTTTTTTTTGTTTAACTTTTCTTTATCTTTTGTTTAATTTTGACTTTAACAAAGTTTTTCAAGCACTCTGTAAGCCGTTAAAAATTGATATGTTATTTCTCGTTCATACTTCACTTTTTTAATGAAACCAAAGCTTTCAAGAGCTTTTAAGCTACGTGATAAATTAGGTTTTGATAAATCTTTAAATGTTTTTGTTTGATATTCATTAAAATCTTTAAACTGAAAAATACTTTTTTCTAAATCCCAACAATCTAACATTAGATTAGCTAAAACTTTTAAATCTGTTTTGCTTGCTTTACAACAAATAAAGTCATGTAGAACTTTTTTATAAACTTCTGTATCAATATCTCGATATGTTAATCCAGTTCTATTGCTTGCTATGTCATACATATTTTTTGATAGATTTTCAAACTTGTTCTCTGTCATAAATCCCCCCTTTTTTAAAATTCTTCATTATCATATATGATAACAGAAAACAAGCCGTTGTCAAATATGACAACGGTAAATTAATATTTAAATATTAATTTTAAATTGAGGTAATAATTTAGTAGCTTTTTTAATCTGATCAAGTATCTCTACATCTTAATCCATTTATTTAATCTAATGAGTATTGTTTTTCAGGGGTTTGAATGCCCCAATAATTTGAAGCTTTTAATATTTCTATGAATTTACCATCCATTCTATCGCTATTATAAGCTTCAAGTATTTCCTTTTTTAGCTCAAAAAATTCATCAAAATATTTAACTATCCTTGAATTATCTTTCTTTTCAATTTTACTATTTGAAAGTATAAAACTCACTGTCTGACCATCGTTATAAAGTGCGGTACAAGCTTTTGAGTCGCTAGAAATAATAAATCCTGCAAAATTTTCATTTATAAATCTTTTTGCTTTCGTTATTGAAGTTGGATCTGTTTTATCAAAGTTATCAAGTTTATTATCGCTTGATAATCTC
The DNA here is from genome assembly GCA_964563585.1 of uncultured Flavobacteriaceae bacterium. Classification (GTDB taxonomy): domain Bacteria; phylum Bacteroidota; class Bacteroidia; order Flavobacteriales; family Flavobacteriaceae; genus CAZLXG01. Next base: position 7,858 of record CAZLXG010000074.1, read on the forward strand.
GCAATATTAACTTTAAAACCTGCAATTCTAGTATCGTTTATTTTTACTAACTTTTGCAATTTTGAGCTTTCTTTCAAATAAATAGTAAAATCTAATTCGTAATTATCATCATCATTTAGTTTTTCTATCTCATTCATTCTATTTTTTATTTTTTTTGTCTCTAATGCAATTTCACTAATCTTTTCTTTTAAAACTTTGATCGGTTTACTATTATCTTTTTTTTCGCTAATCATTCCAAACATATTAGGCGTTGAGGAAATAAAATCATCATATTTTATAGATTTACTTTTACACCCCAAAACTCTTCTTCCTTGGCACTTCAACATATAATACAACGTCCGTCCTTTCTTCGTCATTTTATCATCTGTTTCAAAATAATATTTTTGACCACAACCTGAACAAAATATTTTTCCCGTAAAGATATTAATTGATTTTCTACCTGAATATTTTTTTGTCTTTTTTGTTTTTCTCATGTCTTGAACTACATCAAAATCATCAATTGAAATTATTGGAGGGTAATAATTTTCAAAGACATCACCCGTTTTTTTAATAATTAAATCACCGATAACACAACGACTATTCAACATATAACAAACTTTTGCCGAACTCCATGTGTTGGTGAAATTCTTATGTCTATTTCTTGAAACGGGATCAATTTTTTCATTATTAAAAATCCTAGCAATATCTCCCATTGATGTCCCACTGATATACATTTTAAAAGCTCTTTGAACAATTTTTGCCTTATCATTTATTATAAAATTTGTTTCGTCTCTTGTGCCTTTGTTATCTATCCAACCCGGAAACATACCGACAAATTGAATTTTTTTACCATCATTTAATTTATCAATTTTTTTATCAAAGCTCTTTAAAATTCGTTCTGATTTAAAAAAACTTTCTTTATTTGCCTGATCCATCAGCATTTTTGAATACATAATACTCATAAAATCGTTTAAGCTTTCTTTTGTGTAAATTTTATTATCCATTAAGGTAATTATATTTACATTAGCTTTCAGTATTTCACGGAATAATTGATAAGCATCGTCAAGGCTTTGTCGAGATAGTCGATCTATTTGCTCAATACATAAGTATGCCGAACCATCATTTTCAATTGCACCTGCTTTTAAAGCTTCGAGGAAGCCACCTAGCGAGCCTTTTTTAATATGATCGGCTTTGTATGCAGATAAACCTAAATCCTCTAATTTAAGACTATGATTTACTGTATATTCGTTATCTTCTGCATATTTTAAAATGTCTTGCCATTGACGTTGTAATGAACTTCCGCCTGACTGTTGTTTACTACTAAAACGAATATATGGGTAAATTATTTTATTCATTCAAAAACTCCTTAAATTATGCAAATATCAATATATCAGTATTCCTGTTAATTATACACTGCATTAC
>CAZLXG010000075.1:0-9046 GCA_964563585.1 uncultured Flavobacteriaceae bacterium
CATATTAGCACATATTAGCACATATTAGCACATATTAGCACATATTAGCACATATTATATATTTTGTATATTTGCCCTCATTAATATTTTAAATTACTAACTTTATGGAAAACAGTGAATTAGAGAGTCTAAAAGCTTATTCAAAAGCTTTAGACAACTTAGCTTGTAATAAGAGTAAGGACACTTTTCCAAATAAAAACCATAAGCACGCTTCTGTTGCTTTATGCAAAATTTTAAAATACTCAAAAAACGATTTTATCATATTTGATGACGATTTAAAAGGAGATATAGTTAATCATCAAGAAGTTGTGTCATTTAAAGATTCGTTAATTGAATTTATTAGCAGAGGAGGAAAGGTAAAAATTGTTATTAGTGATAAATATGACGACGAGGATGATAAGAATTTAAAGGATTTTTTAAAACTTTTAATAGAAATATTCCCTGATAACGTTGAACTTAAAATAGCTTCTACTGAATTCAAAGCATCTATGAGAAAAATTTATAATGAAAAAATAAATTTTGCTATTGGTGATAATAATAAATTTAGGTTAGAATTATTTGGTAATAATTCAGTTGACAATAAAACAAGAAAAGCTGTGGGTTCTTTCAATAATGAAGCGGTAACTAATAAATTATTATCTGTTTTCTCCTCCAATTACTCATCTTGTTTAGATTATTAATTAATTTCCGATTTTTATATGATTTTAAGCTACTTTAATTCTTATTTTGAAGTTCTTGTTGGTTTAAATTTAGGGTATGCTGCATTTGATTATTTTAGAAGAGAACTTACGGAGAGAATTTTTAAAACTGACCGTTTATCTGACAAACTAAATAATCTCCAAAGCAGATTAAAAACTCATGTTTCCGAAGAAAGGGATAATAAAGCCCTTTCTTCTACTTTAGAAAATATTAATAAGAAAGTTGAAATTGAAGCTAAAGCTCTAAAAAATCAAGAAGAAAGTGAAAGATGCTTTTTAGAAATTCTAAAACCTATTTCTTTTATGTTGTCATTATTATGCATAAGTTTTCTTGTTATAGCAGCTTTTCAGGATTCATCAATTAATAAAGAGTTTTATGATAATTATTTTTTTCGTCTTAGTTGTTTAGTAGCTGTATTCACTTTCACTATTTTTTATTGCTCATTTTCGGATAGAATTATAAAAGATAAAATAAAAATTAGACCTATTCATATATTAATAATTTTTAGTGTGTTTGTGACTGTTTCTTGTGATAGTTTATATGGCATTATTTTTGTCAATTTGTATTGGGAGTTAGCGTCATTAATATGGTTTCCCATATCAATATATTTGTTTTTATTAATAATTAAAGTTTTAAAAATTAAAAAATATACAGACAAAGGAGTTAAACTTTTTTTTACAGATTTATTTGAACTTACGAGGTTGAATTTTTTTAGCATAATAGTTTATCTTTTAATTCTTTTCGTGTGTTTTATACCAGTAATTGTTTACTATAATTTAAAAATTGCTTCTATAAAGTATATAGTTGTATTGTTAACACCTCTTTTTTTATATTTATTTATTTATTTCTATTCGTGTTTTGATTCATAAAAACGTTTTTGGAAAAAAATATAAAAAGTTATCCATTAAGCACACAGAAACCTTAGACACAGTTTTGGAAAGTATTAGCAATGGAGATTAATTCGTTCCTTAAACTAAGTGTTATTTTCATTTCCTTATCTTTATTAATTAATAAACCATCCTGTGTAAAAGAAAATTATTCCAACTTCATTTTTACTTTTTTTATTCGATTACAAATGTTTAAGTCGTTTTAAACTTTGGTGTAGACTGGTATATAGTTCCCGTTATATAAAGGTTTTATATTTGTTGATGTGAATAAAATAATTTATATTTATAACAAATTATAATTTTATGGATAAGGTTTGTTTAGATTGTGGAGATAAATTAATTGGAAGAAGTGACAAAAAATTCTGTAGCGATTATTGTAGAAATGCTTATAACAATACAATAAATAAAGATTCAAAAAACTTAATTCGAAATATCAATAATCGATTAAGAAAAAATTGGAGAATTCTTGAAACTTTAAACCCAAACCAAAAAACTAAAACAACAAGAAACAAACTCATGCAATATGGGTTTGATTTTAATTATTTCACAAGCACTTATACAACCAAAGCAGGTACTATTTATTACTTTATTTACAATCAAGGTTACTTACCATTAGATGATGATTATTTTGCATTAGTAAACCGTGAGAGTTAGAACTAAATGTAACATTTTATAAAAATTGATTACTTATAATTATAAAACCATCCATTATGTTTCACTTTTTAGCAACTACAGTTTTAATTCCATTTTTAGTTATTGGAGGCATAGGATTAATTGTTTTTTTAGGATACTATTTTAGTAAAAAACAAATGGTTCTAAGGATACTATCTAAAATTCCACATAGATCTATAACAAGCTTTAAAACAAACGAATTAACTAAAGTTACAGGTAAGGCACTGCATGTAAAAGAACCTTTAATTGCGCCTTATAGTAAACGAAAATGTATTTTCTATTTCATTAAAATTCAAAAACGAGTAAGTACAGGGAAAAGTTCACATTGGAAAACTATTGTAAAAGAAGAAAAGTTTCAAGAGTTTTTTATTGATAATAATGGTGAGTATGTAATTGTGAAACCAACACAAAATCCAACCAATTTTATAAGTTATTTAGTAACAGAAAAAAAAGCATCTTCAGGAACTTTTAATGATCCAACACCAAAATTTAAAGCCTTACTAAAACAGTATAATATTGACAGTTCTAATTTTTTAGGGTTTAATAAACCCTTAAGGTATTATGAAGGTGTTATCGAAATAGGTGAAAAAATAACGGTTGCAGGAATTGCAAAATGGAAGCAATTAAGTGAACCTATAGAAGGTTATTCATACTCTAAAATTGCAACATTAATAAGTACTGATAAGCAAAAGTTGATTATTACAGACCATCCAAAAGCTATAGATAATTTTAGGAGAAGACGTTAAACTATTTCCAGGTTTGCCCTTTCATTTTCATGGCAGCTTTTAGTACATCTTTCTGACTTATTTGTCCAACTAATTTTCCGTTTTCAACAATAGGAAAACGTCTTCGTTTCGCATTTAAAAATTTATTAGCAGCATCAAAAATAGTCATATTGCCATCAATAGTTTCAACATTAGTAACCATATGTTTTTCAATAGTTTTGTCTTGCATTGGCATATTGTAATAACGACTTTCACTAATTTGTTTAATACAATCGCCTTCAGAAATAATACCAATCAATTCATTCTTTTCATTAATTACTGGTCCGCCAGAAATTCTATGCTTAATCAACGATTGCATAACACTTTCAATGGTTTGGTTTGAGGTAAACGTAATCAAATTTCTAGTCATATAATCACTCACTTTTAAAGGAGTAGAATCTGTCCCTGTCGTTTGTTGCCTTCTGGCACCTCTAAAGCTTTTTATTGGCATAAAATTTAATTTAATATTACTAAATATAATTATTTTTAATGAATTTTCCTAAAATGAAAATTGAGTAATGTAAATAATGCATATAATTTATGTAATTTTAAAACGTAATTAATAACTATAAATTGATGAAAAAATTAATAGCAATTATAATAATTCTACTAGCTGTTTATTTTAGTTTTAAAACCATTATACCAAGTGAAATAACATCGATTGATACTCCGAAAAACGAATTTTCAACACAACGCGCATTAGTTCATTTAAAAGAAATTTCTAAAGATGTACACTATTTAGGAAGCGATGCACATAATGATGTTAGAGATTATATTGAAAAAGAATTGCAAAAACTAGGTTTAGAAACTCATATTCAAGAGGGCTACTCGTATAGTGAAAAATGGGGTGCTTTTTCAAAACCAAAAAATATATTAGCAAGAATTAAAGGAACAAGTGAAGGTAAAGCGTTAATGCTATTAACACATTACGATAGTAATCCGCATTCATCGTTTGGAGCAAGTGACGCCGGTTCGGGAGTAGTTACAATTTTAGAAGGTTTACGTGCTTTTTTAAGTGAAAACAAAACGCCAAAAAACGACATTATAATTTTAATTTCTGATAGTGAAGAATTAGGATTAAATGGTGCCGATATATTTGTAAACCAACACGAATGGGCAAAAGATGTTGGACTGGTTTTAAATTTTGAAGCAAGAGGAAGTGGTGGTTCTAGCATTATGCTTATTGAAACCAATCAAGGAAATGCTAATTTAATGAAAGAGTTTGTGGCGGCAAATCCTAAATTTCCTGTAGCAAATTCGTTGTTTTATAGCATTTATAAAATGTTGCCAAACGATACCGATTTAACAATTTTTAGAAAAGATGGTGATATTGATGGCTTTAATTTTGCATTTATTGATGATCATTTCGATTATCATACAGCGCTTGATACCTACGAGCGATTAGATAGAAACACTTTAGAGCATCAAGGCAGTTATTTAATGCCTTTATTATATCATTTTAGTGAATCAAATCTTAATAATTTAAAACATAAAGAAGACTATATTTATTTTAATGTGCCTTTTTTAAAAACAATTATATATCCGTTTTCATGGATAATGCCAATGCTTATTTTGGCAATTATATTGTTTATTATACTGTTGTTTTACGGTTTTAAAAAGCAAACTATTAATGCCAAAGACGTTGGAAAAGGTTTTGTTGCTTTAATAACATCGTTAATTATTGCGGGTGCAATTGGTTATTTTTCTTGGGGATTTTTAAAAATGCTATACCCACGTTACAACGAAATATTACATGGCTTTACTTATAATGGGTATACATATATTTCAGCGTTTGTTTGTCTATCGTTAGCAATATGTTTTTACATCTATCATAAAGTATATAAGTTGGAAAATGTAGCAAGTTTATTAATTGCGCCGCTGTTTTTATGGCTAGTAATCTGTACTGGTGTTGCTTTAAAATTAGAAGGTGCAAGTTTTTTTATAATACCTGTGTTTTTCGGGTTGCTTAGCTTATTTGTGTTTATTAGACAGAAAGAACCAAGTATTATTTTACTAACCTTATTAGGGCTTCCAGTAATAATGATGCTTTCATATTTTGTGCAAATGTTTCCTGTAGGTTTAGGCTTAAAAATGATGGTTATATCTATGGTATTAGTTGTTTTAATATTCGGGTTATTAATTTCTGTATTCGGATTTTTTAAACATAAAAAAAGATGGTCGTTTTTGTTTTTATTTATGTCGATTTACTTTTTAGTATCGGCTCATTTTAAATCTGATTTTACTGAAGATTCACCGAAACCAAACAGTTTATTATATGTATTAAATGCTGATGATAATACTGCGGTTTGGGCAACTTATGATGAAACTTTAGATGCATGGACAAAAGAGTTTATTACCGATTATCCCGATGAAGCATCCGATTTGAAAGATTATACTATTGGAAGTAAATACAAATCTGGGTTTTCATTCACTAAAAAAGCACCAATAAAAGCTATTAATAAACCAGTTGTTGAAGTGTCAAATGATACTATAATTGGGAATTTACGTCATATTGAAGTTTGTATAACGTCGCAACGAAACGTGAATAGAATTGAAATTTTTTCCGATTCAACAAATATTTATAAATCGTTTAAAGTAAATGGAGTAAATGTGCCAATAGATGAAGAAAGGGGAAATGTCTTCAATAAACGAAACAAAAGCAGATTGTTTAGCTATCATGTAACAGATGAAGAACCATTAAATATGATTTTTAGTGTACCAAAGAACCAAGAAACCACATTTAAAATTTATGAAGCTTCTTATGATTTGTTAGAAAACGAAAACTTTTCAGTACCTAAACGAGAATTGAATATGATACCAAAACCTTTTGTGCTTAATGATGCTATTGTTGTAAAAAGGACGTTAAGCATTAAATAATTAGTATACTTTTAAGAAAAAATATGTTAATTTTTTATAATTTTGGGATTCTTAAAAACTAAACTTAAAAACAAATGAAACAATTATTAACTGTAATGCTGTTTATTAGTGCTTTTAGCATGCAAGCTCAAAGTAATTCAGGTTTAATTAAACATTATGAAGATTACTATAAGCAAATGAAGGCACAAGGTGATGTGCAAGGTATTATTAATGCTATGACGCATTTAAACATATTATCGCCGTCACAAGCAAGAAAAGATACGTTAGCTTATGTGTATATGAGTGAAAATAAATATGTACAAGCATTAAATACTATTGGAATTGAAAAAAACGTAAGTGATTCTGATATGGCAGTTGAGGTGAAAGGGATATCGTTAAAAGCTGTAAAACAAATAAAATTGGCTATTGAACAATTTGATGAATTGTTTAAAAGAGCTCCTAGTCCATCCTTAGCTTATGAGTTAGCAGACCTTAATTTACAAACGCAAAATTTAGCTGAAGCTAATAAGCATATTACTTATGGTTTAGCAAATACAAAAGATGATATGAAGAAAGCTTTTTATGAAACACAGCAACCATATCAAGTGTCTTTAAAATCTGCATTTATGTATTTAAATGCACTTGTTGAATATAATAAAGATCCAAAAACAAAAATTGATGCTGCAGTAGATATTTTAGACGCGGCATTAAAAGAAGCTCCAAATTTTAATTTAATTAATATTACAAAAACGGAGTTGTTACGCCAAAAACAAGCGTTACAAGCGCAAGCAGCGCAACCTAAAAATTAAATAGTTTAATACATAAAAATAAAAAAGAGAGGTTTCTAATTTAGAAACCTCTCTTTTTTATTTCAAATTATAGAATTACCAAATTCTAACTCGGTCTTCTGGTTTTATATACATTTTATCACCTTCTTTAATATTAAATGCTTCATAAAAAGCATCAATATTTAATAAAGGTTGTACAGCTCTATTCATTCCTGGAGAATGCGGGTCTGTTTTAATTCTTGTTTTTAAAGCATCATCACGCATTTTTGTTCTCCAAACGGTTGCCCAAGACATAAAAAAACGCTGTTCTGCAGTAAAACCGTCAATATCTTCTGGTCTTCCATTTTCTTTAAAACTTAATTGTAAAGCATCATAAGCAACTAAAACACCGCCCAAATCCCCAATGTTTTCTCCTAGTGTAAAAGCACCATTTATAAATGTTTCGGGTAAAACTTCAATGGCACTATATTGATCTGCAAGTGCTTTTCCTAGTCCTTCAAATTGTGTTAAATCTTCATCTGTCCACCAATTATTAAGATTTCCATCTTTATCATAACGAGAGCCAGAATCGTCAAAACTATGAGAAATTTCGTGTCCAATCACAGCACCAATACCTCCATAATTAACAGCATCATCTGCTGTGAAATTATAAAAAGGCGGCTGTAAGATAGCTGCAGGAAAAACAATTTCGTTATACGCTGGATTAAAATAGGCATTCACTACTTGTGGTGCCATATACCATTCGCTTTTATCAACTGGGTTTCCTAGTTTTTCTAAGTTTTTATTAAAATTCCAAGCTCTTGCATTAAGTGTATTTTGGAGGTAAGAACCGCCTTCATCGACACCTTTAATTTCTAAAGCAGAATAATCTTTCCACTTATCTGGATAAGCAATTTTCACTTTAGTAGCTTTTAATTTTTCAATAGCTTTTTTCTTAGTTTCTTCACTCATCCAATCTAGCTTATTGATTCGATGTTCAAATGATAGAATGACATTCGCAATCATCTTTTTTGCTTTATCTTTTGCTTCAGGAGGAAAATTTCTGTCTACATATAATTTCCCTAAGGCTTCACCAATAGTTCCATTTAATGTTTGTAATGCTCTTTCTTCTCTTGGGCGTTGTGCTTTTGCACCACGAAGCTCTTTACTGTAAAAATCCCAGTTGGCTTTGTCTAATTCTGTATTTAAACGTCCAGAAGCTCTTCTAAAAGCGGTCCAACGTAAATAAGCTTTCCAATCGGATACATTGTTTTTAGCCAATAGGTTTTGTAAAGCATCCATATATTTTACTTCGCCAACAATAATTGTATCTAATTGTTTTACTCCAATACCTTCAAAATAATTTTTCCAATTTATAGCTGGTACCATTTTTTCTAAATCGGAAATAGACCGAGGGTTATAGCGTTTACGAGCATCACGTCTTTCTACTTTATCCATTTTAGGTTCTGCCAATTGTGTTTCGAAAGCTAAAATTTGCTTTGCTTCTGCATTAGCATTTGCTTCATTATCACCAAGAAACTGTAACATTCTTGTTATATGTATAACATATTTCTCTCTTTTTTCTTTAGAATCGTCATCATCTTTAACATAATAATCTCTATCGGGTAAACCTAAACCTCCAGTTCCTAAAAAAGCTACATTTCTGTTACTATCTTTTGGATCTGCACCTACTCTAAAACCAAAGAATCCAGCACCGCCTTGTGGCTCCATTTCAATTAAATAAGCTTGTAAATCATTAATATTATTAATGGTGGCAATTTTATTTAAATAAGGTTTTATAGGTTCTAAGCCTTGTTTGTCTCTTCCAATGGTATCCATTATAGTTTGAAATAGCTTAACGGCCTTATCTTGATCTGATCCAGGTAATATTTCTATTTTGCCTAAATCTTTATTATCAGACATTGTCGCTTTTAAAATTGCTAAAGCATCAGCATCGGTTTTTTTACGAAGTTCATTAAAGCTACCCCAAGTTGTTCTGTCGTCAGGGATTTTATTGGTGTCTAACCATTTTCCGTTAACGTATCTAAAGAAATCATCATTTGGTTTTACTTCAGTATCCATAAAGTCTATATTGATTCCTGGAGTTTCTTGTATTATTGCTACTTCTTTTTTTGAGTCTTCTTTACAGCCCATAAGCCCTAAAAAAGACAAAGCTGTTAGTAGAGGGATTTTTTTTAAATAGTTTTTCATTTTGATTGAGTTTTAGTAAATATTTAACAATTTACTGTTATTCTGAATTTTATTAAGAAATATTAGTATTTCCTTAACAAAAATTTAATAAGTAGAACGTGAAGCTTCTTATTAAGAATTTTAATTGCTAACCTTAAAATTAAGGTTTTTGAATATTTCGAGAATCTTTTTCAAGTTTTTTATTCATTTG
>CAZLXG010000076.1:0-9016 GCA_964563585.1 uncultured Flavobacteriaceae bacterium
ATAAAAATCACGTATTTGACTAATGGTTTTATATTTCAGATTTCCATTATTAATAGATAGATTGTATTTATTGGCTTGTTTCCAAATTTCAGTATTTCTATTTCTATCTTTTTTTAACCAATTACCATTCTGAAGAACATTTAGTCCAGTTGTTTTTTTGTAGTCTTTTAGGTTTTTCCATTCTTGTGAGCAAGCAAGTTGAGTGTTAAAAAGGAGTAGAATAATTATTGTTAAGTTGAATAATTTTCTCATACTAATGTAACTTTGTATTGAGTTTGTTTGTTAGTAAAGAACACTATAGTCTTTAACGTTTTATAGAACACGTTAACCGAAGCTGTTCGTTTTTTCTAAATAAAGTGAAGTTTTATAACTCACTTTATTATAGTGAATCTAACTAATCTCTTAAAATACTTCTGGAAATCACTATTTTCTGAATTTCGCTTGTGCCTTCGTAAATTTGAGTAATTTTGGCATCGCGCATCATGCGTTCTACATGGTATTCTTTTACAAAACCATTCCCACCATGTATTTGTACCGCCTCAACAGTATGTTCCATAGCTACTTTACTAGCATATAATTTTGCAGTAGCACTAGATAAATCGAAGTTCATACCTTGGTCTTTTTCCCAAGCAGATTTCATAACTAAATGTCGTGCAGCTTCAATTTCTGTATACATATCAGCTAATTTAAAAGCAATAGCTTGATGATTGCAAATTTCTGTTCCGAAGGCTTTACGTTCTTTAGAGTATTTAAGAGCCAATTCGTAAGCGCCACCAGCAATACCCAATGCTTGTGCGGCAATGCCAATACGACCACCAGATAGAGTTTTCATAGCAAACCTAAATCCAGAACCATTAACACCAATTCTGTTTTTTTTAGGAACTTTAACATTGTTAAATTGTAAAGTATGTGTGTCACTACCGCGAATTCCTAATTTATCTTCTTTAGGGCCAACATGAAAACCTTCCATGCCTTTTTCAAGAATAAAAGCATTAATACCATGAGAACCTTTGTCACGGTCTGTTTGTGCAATCACAATATATACGTCTGCACGTCCACCATTAGTAATCCAGTTTTTTGTGCCATTTATAATATAATGGTCACCATTATCAATTGCCGTAGTTTTTTGTGAAGTAGCATCGCTACCAGCTTCAGGTTCACTTAAACAAAACGCACCAACAAATTCGCCAGTAGCTAGTTTAGTTAAATATTTTTGTTTTTGTTCTTCATTTCCGTAAGTTTCTAAACCATAGCAAACTAAAGAGTTGTTTACTGAAACAATAACCGACGCCGAAGCATCAACTTTTGATAATTCTTCCATAATTAAAACATACGAAATAGCATCCATTCCGCTACCTCCATATTCTGGGTTCACCATAATACCAAGAAACCCTAAATCGCCCATTTTCTTTACTAATTCGCTAGGAAATTTTTGTGCATTATCACGTTCAATAACTCCTGGAAGTAATTCGGTTTGTGCGAATTCGCGAGCTGCGTCACGTATCATTAAATGTTCTTCTGAAAGATTAAAATCCATAACTCTTAATAAATTGTTGATTTGATAAAAAATGTCTACAAATATATCGTTTTAATAAGATATTTTCAACAGATATTGCTATTTTTACTTAATATGGTAAAATCTGAATTTAATGTAATTGGAGTTATGTCTGGAACATCTTTAGATGGAATAGATTTAGCTTATGTTACATTTCAATTTAATGAAAAATGGCAGTTTAAAATTAATAAGGCAGAAACTTTAGAGTATAATGAAAAATGGAGTGAAACTCTTAGAGATTTAGTTTCGTTTTCATTGGATGAATTACATAAAATAGACGAAAACTATACAATATATTTAGCATCGGTTATCAATAATTTTATTCAAAAAAATAAAATAAATAAGATTGATGCAATTTGTTCTCATGGTCATACAGCATTACATCAACCTGAAGAAAAGTTAACCTATCAAATTGGTAATTTGCCAAAAATAGTATCGCTATTAAATAATAAAGTGGTTTGTGATTTTAGAGTGCAAGATGTTGAACTTGGTGGTCAAGGCGCGCCATTAGTGCCTATTGGGGATGAATTGTTGTTTTCTGAATATGATTTTTGTTTAAACTTAGGCGGATTTGCAAATATTTCTACAGAAATAAATAATGAACGAATTGCTTACGACGTTTGTCCTGTAAATATAGTATTGAATCATTATGTGAAATCATTTGGTTTTGAATATGATGATGAAGGTAAAATAGCGTCTTCAGGAAATATAAATTTCGAATTATTAGAACAATTAAATGCGTTGAGTTTTTATAAAGAAGTGCACCCAAAATCGTTAGGATTAGAATGGGTTAGTACAAATATATTTCCTTTAATTGATTCATTTAAAATTGGAGTGGAAGATGTTTTACGAACTTTTGTAGAGCATATTGCTACTCAAATTACTTCAATATTAAATAAAAAAGAAGGTTCTGTGCTTATAACAGGCGGAGGTGTTTTTAATAAATTTTTAATTGAAAGAATAAAATATTTTTCGAATAACGAAATAATAATTCCTTCAAACAAAATAATAAATTTTAAAGAAGCCTTAATCTTCGGGTTCTTAGGTGTTTTAAAGCTTCGCAACGAAATTAATTGCTTAGAAAGTGTTACAGGAGCAGAAAAAAATCATAGTTCCGGTAAAATTTATTCATCTTAAAATTTATTTAAAAAGTAACCTTTTGTTTTTTATATTTGTTTAAAATAATAATTTAAAAAATTTAAGAAATGAATCAACTTTAGCTACGCTTCAATTTAACTTCGGATAGTATAAAATATAAGCTAAAAATGAATCAACTTAAAATTTAAAAATGAAAGAATTATTAAAAAAATACGAAAATAAAGACCCAGAAATAATTTTTAATTGGAAAGACCCAGAAACAGATGCCGAAGGTTGGACAGTTATAAACTCTTTGCGTGGTGGAGCAGCTGGAGGAGGAACAAGAATGCGCAAAGGACTTGATATGAATGAGGTTTTGTCGTTAGCAAAAACCATGGAAATTAAATTTACAGTATCAGGACCAGCAATAGGTGGCGCTAAATCTGGAATTAATTTCGACCCTAACGACCCAAGAAAAAAAGGTGTTTTAGAGCGTTGGTATGCAGCCGTATCTCCATTATTAAAAAGTTATTATGGTACAGGAGGTGATTTAAATGTTGATGAAATTCATGAAGTAATTCCTATTACAGAAGAGAGTGGTGTATGGCATCCTCAAGAAGGTGTTTTTAATGGGCATTTTAAACCAACCGAAGCAGACAAAATAAACAGAATTGGCCAGTTAAGACAAGGTGTAATAAAGGTGATTGAAAACCCGATATATTCACCAAGTATTTCTAAAAAATATACAGTTGCTGATATGATTACCGGTTTTGGTGTTGCCGAAGCGGTTAAACAATATTATAATATTTATGGAGGAAGTGTAGAAGGAAAACGTGCCGTAGTACAAGGTTTTGGTAATGTTGGAGCTGCAGTTACGTTTTACTTAGCTCAAATGGGAGTTAAAATAGTAGGGATTATTGATATTGCTGGTGGTTTAATTAATGAAGATGGTTTTTCTTTAGAAGAAATTACTAACTTGTTCCTTTCAAAAACAGGAAACACATTAGTAAGTGATAACCTAATCCCTTTTGAAGAAGCAAATGAAAAGATTTGGGCAATTAAAACAGAGATTTTTGCACCTTGTGCAGCCTCAAGATTAATTAGGTTTAATCAGATTAATGAAATGATAGATAGTGGTTTGGAGGTTATATCCTGTGGTGCAAATGTACCATTTGCAGATAAAGAAATTTTCTTCGGACCCATTATGGAACACACAGATTCTCGTGTGAGTTTAATTCCAGATTTTATTTCAAACTGTGGTATGGCAAGAGTGTTTGCTTATTTTATGGAAAGAAAAGTACAGATGACGGATGAAGCCATATTTAATGATGCATCAAATATAATAAAGGAAGCTTTAGAAAAAGTATACAATAAAAATCAATCTAAAACGGGAATTAGCGCAACCGCTTTTGAAATAGCATTAAAAGAATTAATTTAATAATATAACACGAATTTTATGGAGGCAGTTATTATTTTAGTATTTGTAATGGGGTATTTAGCTATTACCCTTGAGCACAGTATAAAAATTGATAAACTTATACCAGCGTTAGTCATGATGGCTATTTGTTGGGCATTAATTGCTTTAGGTATAGATAGCTTCCCGCAATGGTTTGATTCTGCAAATCATACTTTACTAGAAGGATTTGGTGCGTTAGAGCATGAAGAAAAAATGCATCTTATGGAAGAAACCCTTTTGCATCATTTGGGTAAAACATGTGAGATTATAGTGTTTCTTTTAGGTGCCATGACCATTGTAGAAATTATAGATTATTTTGATGGCTTTGCAACTATAAAAGGCTTTATTAAAACCAAAAAGAAAACAAAAATTTTATGGATTTTTTCAATTTTAGCTTTTATTTTATCTGCTATTATAGATAACCTTACAGCAACTATTGTTCTTATTTCAATACTTCAAAAAATAGTAAAAGATAGAAATGTACGTCTTTGGTATGCAGGATTAATTATTATTGCTGCCAATGCTGGTGGTGCTTGGTCTCCAATTGGAGATGTAACAACAACAATGCTTTGGATTGGTAAAAAAGTAACTACAGGTCATTTAGTAGGGTATTTATTTATTCCATCATTATTATGTATGGCAGTGCCAACTTTTATTGCGTCTTTTTTACCAGCATTTAAAGGCGATTTAGAAATGGAAGAGGATAGTAACAAACCGAAGTCTAGATTTAGTGGCACCATGTTAACACTTGGATTAGGTGCTATTGTATTTGTACCTATATTTAAAATGATTACACATTTACCACCATACGTTGGTATGATGTTATCTTTAGGTGTTGTGGCAACTTTTGCCGAAATATATAGTAGTTCTAAATTTAGTATGTCAAATTTAGATTCAGATGAAAGTGATGCGCACGCATTACATAGTCCGGTACACTTATCTTTATCCAAAATTGAATTACCGAGTATTTTATTTTTTCTTGGAATATTGATGGCAGTTGCATCGCTAGAGTCTTTAGGTACACTGTTTAACTTTGCTAATTCATTACAAGTAAACACACCACAATTAGGAACAGAAATGGCTCCTGGAGGCGTATCAGATTTAGTAGTATTATTACTAGGTGTTGGGTCTGCGGTTATTGATAATGTACCATTAGTTGCAGCTAGTTTAGGTATGTTTTCTGAACCTTTAGATGACGAGCTTTGGCACTTTATTGCTTTTTCAGCAGGAACAGGTGGTAGTATGTTAATTATTGGTTCTGCGGCAGGAGTTGTTGCTATGGGAATGGAAAAAATAGATTTCTTCTGGTATTTTAAAAAGATTTCTTGGCTGGCTTTAGTAGGTTTCCTAGTAGGTTCAGCAGCATTTCTTGTTACTAGAACTTTGTTTTAAATAATTTTCATTAAAACAAAAGTCTGAGAGAAAATAGACTTTATACTTTAACAAAAAAAGAAACGTTATACAGTTGCAATAAAATTTTATTATGCTAAATATATTATTACAAAACCCACCAGAAGGTACAGAATTACTCACTGACGGTGAACCAGTTGAAAAAACACTTTCAATTATTGAGTTAATTAGTAGCGGAGGATTTGCTGGTCAACTTATAATTGGCGTTTTATTTTTATTACTTATAGGTGCTATTTATATTTATTTCGAACGATTGTTTGCTATAAAATCGGCATCTAAAGTTGATTCTAATTTTATGAATCAGATAAAAGACCATGTAAGTAAAGGGAAAATAGATTCGGCACAAATGCTTTGTGCTCAAGTTAATTCGCCAGTTTCTAGATTAATTGGTAAAGGTATTTCTAGAATAGGAAAACCATTAGCAGATATTAATACAGCTATTGAAAACGCAGGGCGATTAGAAATTTACGGACTTGAAAAAAATGTTAGCGTGTTGGCTACTATATCAAGCGTCGGGCCAATGGTTGGGTTTCTTGGTACAGTTATAGGAATGATAATAGCAATATTTGAACTTGCCAATGCAGGAGGAACTATACAAATGGATGTTTTAGCAAGTGGTCTTTATACGGCTATGACAACAACGGTTGCTGGTCTAATTGTTGGGATTGTATCGTATGTAGCGTATAATCATTTAGTAGTAAGAACTGATAAAGTAGTGTATCAAATGGAAGCTAATTCATTAGAATTTCTAGATCACTTAAACGAACCTACGTAGTATGAACTTTAGAGGAAGAAATAAAATAACACCAGAATTCAATATGTCGTCAATGACAGATATTGTATTTCTGCTTCTTATATTTTTTATGATAGCTTCAACATTAGTAACTACAAATGCTATCGATATTTTATTACCAAAAGCAAGTGGTAAAACTGAAAATAAGAAATCTATAGCTGTAAGTATAAAGAAGGATTTAACATATTATATCGACCAAAAACGCATTGGTGTAAGTGTTTTAGAAAGTGAGCTAATAGCAGCACTTTCTTCAGCAGAAAAACCAACAATTGTTTTAAGAGCTGAAAAATCTGTGCCTGTAGAAAATGTAGTTAAGGTAATGGATATAGCCAATAGAAATAAATTTAAAGTAATTTTAGCTGTAAAGCCTAATTAATGTATTTAAAGTGAAATACTTCAAAACCAAATATGAAAAAGATTCAGCAAAATTAACTGCGTTAATTGCGGTTATTTTATTGTTACTTTTATTTGTTGTTGGACCACCTTATATGGATCCGCCAGAAGAATACGGTATTGCGGTAAATTTTGGAACTACCGATTTTGGTAAAGGCAATATTCAACCTAAAAAACCTGTTAAATCTGAGCCTCAAGAAATTGAAGAGCTACCACAACCTGATGCTTCAAAAGCAGAACCTACAAAATCTTCAGAAACTAAAGAAGAAGTATTGACTGCTGATAATGCTGAAGAAATAGCTATTAAAAAACAAAAACAAGCTGAAGCTAAAGCGAAAGCAATTGCAGATGCTAAAGTAAAAGCTGAAGCCGATAGAATTGCTAAAGAAAAACGCGACCAAGAAGAGAAGAAGAGAAAGTTAGATGCTTTAATTGGAGGTGTTAGTAAATCTGAAGGTAGCGAAACAGGAAGTGAAGGCAACGACAATAAAGCAGGTGATAAAGGACAATTAGATGGTAATCCGTATGCACCAAGTTACTTTGGTGGCAAAGGTACTGGAAGTGGAGGTGTTGGTTATGGATTAAATGGTAGAGGCAAAGCATCATTTAAAAGATTGAAACAAGATTGTAACGAGTCAGGAATGGTTATTGTTAGAATTGTAGTTAATAAAAACGGGAATGTAATTGAAGCAACTCCAGGTGTAAAAGGCACTACTAATACATCTCAATGTTTATTAGCACCAGCAAAAAAAATCGCATTATCTCATAAATGGCCAGCAGACTCTAAAGCACCAACAAAACAAATTGGTTTTGTAAAAGTAAATTTCAAATTAGGTCAGTAAAAAATGACGTATCAAGATACTGTTAATTGGATGTTTTATCAACTACCAATGTATCAACACAAAGGTAAATCGGCATATAAAAAAGATTTATCAAATACCTTAAAATTATCTAAGCATTTAAATTTTCCTCAACAAGATTTTAAATCTATTCATGTTGCAGGAACTAATGGGAAAGGGTCTACTAGCCACATGTTAGCGTCTGTCCTGCAAGAAGCGGGTTATAAAGTTGGTTTGTATACATCGCCTCATTTAAAAGATTTTAGAGAACGCATTAAAATAAACGGAAAGGAAGTCAGCAAACAATTTGTAATTGGTTTTATTAAGAGGAATAAACAATTTTTTGAATCAAATTCTTTGTCATTTTTTGAAATGACGGTTGGTATGGCATTTGATTATTTTTCAAAACAGAAAGTTGATATTGCAGTTGTTGAAGTTGGTCTTGGAGGCAGATTAGATTCTACAAATATTATTACTCCAGAAGTATCGGTTATAACAAATATTGGTATTGATCATACTCAGTTTTTAGGAAACACATTAGAAGCTATTGCTTTTGAAAAAGGAGGTGTTATAAAGCAGAATATTCCTGTGGTTATTGGCGAAACTCAAAACAAAACAAAATCTGTTTTTGAAAAGCTAGCAAACAAAAATAATTCTAAAATTGTGTTTGCTGACAAAGAAATTATTGAAGGTTATAAAAGTGATTTAATAGGAAGTTATCAAGTTAAAAACATAAAAGCGGCAATACAAACCATTAAGGAGTTGCAACAAAAAGGTTTTAAAATATCTGAAAGTAATATAAAAAAGGGATTGCTTAATGTTGTAAAGAATACGGGTTTAATGGGGCGATGGCAGATTTTGAGTACAAAACCTAAAGTAGTTTGCGATACAGGACACAATAAAGAAGGTTTAAATTATGTAATAAATCAGCTTTTAAAAGAAATATATAAATCGTTACATATTGTTTTTGGAGTTGTAAATGATAAAGATTTAAATTCAATTATAGGTTTGCTACCAAAAAATGCGACATATTATTTTTGTAAACCTTCTATTCCTAGAGGGCTAGATGCGAAAGAGTTAAAAGTGTTTTTTAATAATTTTGGTTTAAAAGGTGAAGCTTATAATTCAGTAAATGAAGCTTATAAAACAGCTTTTAAAAATGCTACGGAAAACGATTTAATATTTATTGGAGGTAGTACTTTTATAGTAGCAGAAATAATTTGATATTTTTTTAAAAAGTACTTGCAGTATTAAAAATCTAAGTTATATTTGCAGTCCAATTTAGAGGGCGCATAGCTCAGTTGGTTCAGAGCACTTGGTTTACACCCAAGGGGTCGGGGGTTCGAATCCCTCTGCGCCCACAAAAAAAATCCTAAAGTTTTACTTTAGGATTTTTTATTTATATGCTATTAGGTACTTAGGAAAACTTCTTTTAAAGAAGTTTTGCCAGTAGAATAATTTGATGTTTAACTAAAGGGTTTGTTATTGTTATA
>CAZLXG010000077.1:0-4452 GCA_964563585.1 uncultured Flavobacteriaceae bacterium
TGACGAATCCACCAAACAGCATACGAAATAAATTTAAAACCACGTGTTTCATCAAAACGTTGAGCCGCTTTAATTAAACCTAAATTACCTTCATTAATTAAATCTGGTAAAGTTAAACCTTGGTTTTGATATTGCTTAGCTACCGATACTACGAAACGTAAATTAGCCTTTGTCAATTTCTCTAAAGCCAATTGGTCACCTGCTTTAATACGTTGTGCTAACTCTACTTCTTCGTCTGCGGTAATTAAGTCAACCTTTCCTATTTCTTGTAGATATTTGTCTAACGATGCCGTTTCTCTATTGGTAACCTGCTTCGTGATTTTAAGTTGTCTCATCTAATTGTTCTCCTATTTTTTAAATTGCGAATATTTGTTATTCAGTAGTTATACGTAAAAAGTTATATAAATGTTACAAAAAAAGTAAACATTCTTTTTTTTGCATTACTTTTTTTAGACCCAAAAGTCTAAAAAAAAGTCACGCTATCCGCTATATCTTTTGTAAAAACAAAAGGATGTCGCTGCTATCGTTAATGCGGGTTATTTTTTAATCCAAAAATTCTTCAAAAGTTAGTTCGCTTTTTTTTATTTTGAAATCATCTTTCAATTTAATATTTAAGTTTGATAAATAATTTTTACATCAGAGTTAAATTTCATAAACAATACAATATTTCTACAGTAATTAGTTTTATTTTTGCAGTATAATTTATTAAATGCAACAAACTACAAATACTATTTTAATGATTCGTCCTATTAATTTTAGGATGAACGAGCAAACTGCGGTAAATAACTATTATCAAAAAATATTAGATAATGTATTACCAGAAACAGTTAATGCAAAAGCACAACAAGAGTTTGATACTTATGTTGAAAGGCTTAGAGGAATTGGTGTAAACGTAATTGTTGTAAATGATACGGATGAGTTTGATACTCCAGATTCAATTTTCCCAAATAATTGGGTATCGTTTCACGAAAATGGTAATGTAGGGTTATACCCAATGTATGCTGAAAACAGACGTTTTGAGCGACGTGAAGATATTCTATTAGCACTTGAAGAGGCTGGATTCATTATTAATAATATTATAGATTACACAAGTGCAGAAGAAGAACATGTTTTTCTGGAAGGCACAGGTAGTATAGTATTAGACCGCGTAAACCGAAAAGCGTATTGTGCATTATCGCCACGTGCTGATGAAGATTTGTTTATAGAATTCTGTGAGGATTTTGAATACACACCAGTAATATTTGCCGCAAACCAAACAGTAAATGGAAATCGTATGTCTATTTATCATACCAATGTTATGATGTGCTTGGGAGAAACCTTTGCTGTTATTTGTTTAGATACTATTGATAATAAAAAGGAGCGTAAAAGTGTTGTAAATCATTTAAAGGAAGATGGGAAAGACATTATAAATATTACTGAGGAACAAGTAAATAATTTTGCAGGTAATATGTTGCAAGTAAAAGGAACAAATAATGTTTTGTACTTAATCATGAGTGAGTCTGCATATAAGTCGTTATCGGAATCTCAGATTTCAACCCTTGAAAAACATAACAAAATATTGTTTAGTTCTTTAAATACCATTGAAGCTTGTGGTGGTGGAAGTGCGCGTTGTATGATGGCAGAAGTTTTTCTACCTAAAGCCTAATTATTCTGTAGTTTTTGATTTTGGTAATTGTACATAAAATGTACTACCAACATTTTGAGTGCTTTCTACCCAAATTTTACCATTATTCAATTCTACTAACTCTTTACAAATAGAAAGACCTAAACCAGTACCTTTTTCGTTATTAGTACCCATAGTAGTAAATGTATTGCTCTTAAATAGTTTCTCTAAATTATGTTTAGAAATACCAACACCAGTATCGGCAATACTAATAATACAACTTCCGTTACTAATATGATTAGAAATAGTAATGGTGTCTCCGCTTTTACAGAATTTTAAAGCATTTGCAAGTAAATTTTGAACAACTATTTCAAACATACTTCTATCAGCATAAGCAAAATCACGTAACGAATGGTCTATTAGTTTGATACCCTTACTTTCCATTCGCTGTTCAATTAACTTACTCTTATCTTCAAAAACTTCTTGAACATCAAATAGGGTAGGTTTTGGTTCCAGCGATTGCATTTGAGATTTAGACCAGTTTAATAAATTGTATAACAACAAAGATGCGTTATTAGCATTTTCACTTAATTCTGGAATTAAATCATCAAACTCTTCTCTAGAAAGCGAACCATCTCTAAGTAAGTCAATAAATCCATTAATAGATGATAATGAGTCTTTTAAATCGTGTGAAACAATTGAAAACAGCTTGTCTTTTACATTATTTACATTCTCAAGATGTTTGGTTTGCTCAAGAAATACTTGATTTTGTAATTCGATTTTAATATTTTTTTCTTCAAGCTCCTGCGTATACTTAATATTATTGTTTCGCTTTAAATAAATTAATATTAAAAAGGTAGAAACAATAGCAAGTGCTACCAATAATCCATAAAAAATCAATTTGAATCTATCAAATTTCTCTTTATTTTTTTTAGTAGACACTTTATTTTCTGCTTCTAAATTCTTATTAGACAACTCCTTGTCAAAATTAGGATCTAATTCAAGTTCAGTAGTGTTTATTTGAGAATCTAAGTTTATAACAGTTTTTTCAATGCTATTTTTTAAGTTGAAATATTCGCGTTGCCAAACAAAAGCTCTATCAAATTTTTGTGTTGTAGAATCTAAAGCTTTCATAAGTTTGTAATGCTTCAGTAATTCTTCTTTATTATCAATACGTTTTGCAATATCACCAGCTTCTAATAATTGTTTTTCGGCAATTATCGATCTACGTTGTTGCATGTTTAAATTCCCAAGATTATTTAAAGCTATTAGTAATCCAGATTCATTGTTTTTCTGCCTATTAAGGTTTAAACCTCTTACTAAATATTTTGTGGCATTATCAAAATCATTAAACTGTAAATATTCACCACCAAGTTTTGGGTAAATATGTCCACGTAAAGAATCGTTGGTTGTACCAATACTATTTAAAACTTTTTCGTAGTATTCAATAGCTTTTCTATGCTCTTTTTTATCGGAATAAAGTTCTGCAAGTTTTCCGTTAGACTGGTTAATACCTTCGGTGTCGTTTAATTGTTCTTGAACACGTAATGCTTTTAAATAAAACTCAATAGCTTTATCATGCGCATTAATATTATAATATGCTTTTGCTAAATTACTATAAGCTAAACGTAACTCATTTTTAAGTTCTCTTTTTTCTAACTCTTTAATTGCTGATAAAGAGTATTGCAGTCCTTTAGAGTAATTACCTCTTTTAATTTCTATTAAGCCAATACTATTATTAACCTTTGCAATTCCAAGCGTGTTTTTTAGGTTGTTAAATAAAGACTTCGCTTTTTTATAACTACTAACTGCATTTATATAATCGTTTTTGTGTGCATAAATTAACGCTTTGTAATACGTTACTTCTGCAATACCTTTTTTGTAGTTTAAGCTAATAGAAAGTTTTTCGCTTTCAATAATATATTTAATAGCTCTATCGTAATCATCTCTTTCGTAAAGTGATTTAATAAGTTGTAAGGAAGTATTAACCTTTAAGCTGTCTTGATTTTGAAAAGCTAATTGTATGGAAAGACTGTCTATCTCTTTGGTTTGAGAAAAACCAGAGAATACAAATAACATAATAATTAAAGTAATTATTTTCCTCATACACTATTTAAACTACATCTCTAAATAAAGCAATACTCTAAAGATGTCTTAATTTGAGGGAAATTCAAGAGAACTCTATTTTGAGTTGTAATAGTTGTTAATTTTAAAAGTCTTCAAATTGTTGAATACTAAATAGCCTTTACAAGACAAAAATTGCAAAAAGACCTTTATTAAGCTAATTTCTGCGTTTTAATGCCAATAAATTAGATGAAAGGATGTTGGTGGTTTTTTTTAAAAAATCGACGAATAGATTAACGGCAAAAAACATAGAAAAACAGCACTTTTCCCGACGAAATGCATCATTTTTTAACACTCGGTTTTATTTCTCTTTTTAGAATATAAAATTAGTAGTTTGTAATATTTTTTTTAAATATGATGAATTTGCACACATACAATTTATAAGTGTTTATTTAATTAAACTTTACAAACTCAAAAACGTAATAAATATTTTATATTTGCTCACTTAAATAGTCACTATAAATGAGCCTTCATCAAATATTAACTAATCAAGTAAAACAAGCCATTTTATCAATTTACGATATAACAATTGATACTGTTGAATTTCAAGCTACGCGAAAAGAATTTGCTGGAGATATTACAGTAGTGATTTTTCCTATGCTGCGCTTTATTAAAGGAAATCCTGTACAAATAGGAAAAGCTATAGGTGATTATTTGGTTGAAAACGTAGAAGAGGTTAAAGCATATAATGTTGTAAAAGGCTTTTTAAATATTGAAATTATTGA
>CAZLXG010000077.1:4552-8906 GCA_964563585.1 uncultured Flavobacteriaceae bacterium
GAAGCTCAAGAAATGCTTTTAAAATGGGAAGCTGGTGATAAAGAAGTAGTTGACCTTTGGAAGAAAATGAATCAATGGGTTTATGATGGATTCGATATTACATACAAAAATTTAGGTGTCGATTTTGATACGCTTTATTACGAAAGTAACACCTATTTATTAGGGAAAGAGTTTGTTGAGCAAGGGTATAAAATGGATGTTTTTACTAAAGAAGAAGATGGTTCGGTTTGGTGCGATTTAACCAAAGACGGATTAGATAAAAAAATAGTACAGCGTAGTGATGGGACAGCAGTTTACATGACCCAAGATATTGGTACAGCAATACAGCGCATTAAAGACTTCCCTGATGTTGGCGGCATGGTTTATACCGTTGGAAACGAGCAAGATTATCATTTTAAAGTATTGTTTTTAATACTGAAAAAACTAGGTTTCGATTGGGCAAAAAATCTATATCATTTAAGTTACGGTATGGTAGATTTACCTTCTGGAAAAATGAAAAGCAGAGAAGGGACAGTTGTTGATGCCGATGATTTAATTGATGAAATGACAAAAACTGCCGAAGAAATTTCAGAAGAATTAGGAAAGCTTGATGGTTATACTAAAGAAGAGAAACAAACGCTTTACAAAACCATTGGTTTAGGTGCTTTAAAATATTATATTTTAAAAGTTGACCCTAAAAAACGTATTCTTTTCAACCCAAAGGAATCTATAGATTTTCAAGGCAATACGGGGCCATTTATTCAATACACTTACGCTAGAATTCAATCTATTATTAGAAAAGCAAATTTTGATTATTCAAACCCTGTAAATAATTTAGAAAGACCTTTACATACTAAAGAAAGAGAAGTTATAAAACAATTGCAGTTATTTCCTGAGGTTATTCAGAGTGCAGCAAATCAACATAGTCCAGCACTTATTGCTAATTACACTTACGATTTGGTGAAAGAGTTTAATTCATTTTATCAAAATGTTTCTATTCTTGGAGCAGATAATTTAAATGATAAAATATTTAGAGTTCAGCTATCAAAAAAAGTAGCTTCAACCATTAAAAATGCTTTTAGTGTTTTAGGAATTCAAGTTCCAGAACGTATGTAATTTTGTATTTTAGCAGTAATGCAAAACACACTTCAAGATTATATTCCGAAAAACGCTTTATCTCAAGCCTTAAAACTTTTAGAACACGATAATTTGTTGGTAAAAGTTAAAAAGGAACGTAAAACACGTCATGGAGATTATAAGAGTTTGCCAAATGGGAAACATCAAGTTACGGTAAATTCAAACTTAAATCAATATCGGTTTTTAATCACCTTAATTCATGAAATCGCACATTTTGAAGCTTATAAAAAGTATGGGAAGTTTATTAAACCGCATGGTATTGAATGGAAAAGAACGTTTCAGCATTTAGTATTACCTTTTTTAAACCCAGAAATTTTCCCAAATAATTTATTGCCCTTATTAGCTAAACATTTTTTAAATCCAAAAGCAAGTAGCGATACCGATGTTAAATTAGCGTTAGCATTAAAGCAATTTGATGAACCAAATAATAAAATTTTTATTTTTGAAGTGCCTTTTGGAAGTGTTTTTAAATTGTATAATGGGAAAGTTTATAAAAAAGGAAAAAAACGCACAAAACGATTTGAATGTATTGAAGTTAAAACAGGAAAGTTGTATCTTTTCAATCCAAACGCAGAAGTAGAAATTGTAAACATTACAAATGAATAAAAATTATTACGCCATACTAATGGCAGGTGGAGTAGGTTCAAGATTTTGGCCAGTAAGTACGGAAGAATTTCCAAAGCAGTTTCATGATATGTTAGGAACTGGCGATACGCTAATTCAAAAAACATTTAACCGTTTAGCAAATTTAATTCCGAAGGAAAACATCTTCATTTTAACAAACGAACGCTATAACGATTTAGTGTTTGAACAGCTTCCAGAAGTAACAAAACGACAAGTAGTTTTAGAACCTGCAATGCGTAATACAGCGCCTTGTATTTTGTATGCATCGTTAAAAATCCAAAAGGAAAATCCAGATGCCGTTATGATTGTTGCGCCAAGTGACCATTGGATTGAAGATGAAAATGCATTTACTAAAAATGTACAACAAGCTTTCTGTTTTTGTTCACAAAATGATGCATTAATGACGTTGGGTATTACACCAACTTTCCCAAATACAGGTTATGGATATATTGAATTTGATAACGCTTCCGCGGAAGCAATAAAATCGGTAAATCAATTTAGAGAAAAACCAGATTATGATACTGCAAAAAGTTTTATTGAACAAGGTAATTTTCTTTGGAATGCGGGCATTTTTATGTGGAGTGTGAAAACGGTTGTTGAAGCTTTTAAAAACAATCAACCAGAATTATTTAATCTTTTTAAAACAGGAATTAGTGCTTATAATACCGATTTTGAAGATGATTTTATTCGTGATAATTATGGTAAGGCTGAAAATATTTCTGTCGATTATGCCATTATGGAAAAATCAAAAAATGTACACGTAATTGCTGCAGAATTTGATTGGAATGATTTAGGGACTTGGGGAAGTTTATATAATAAACTTGAAAAAGACAGTCATAATAATGCAATACTTAACGCAAAAAGTTTGGCAGAAAATGCTGAAGGAAATATAATTAGAACAAATAAAGGTAAAATAGTAGTTATTGACGGTTTAAATAATTTTATAATAGTTGATAATAATGAAACGCTATTAATTTACCCAAAAAGTAAAGAACAGAATATTAAGCAGGTGCAAAAAAGGCTAAAAACTAAATATGGTGACCATTTGGGATAAAAGGATCTAAATTGTAACACTACCTACTAAATTTATACAAATAGTTGCTTCAAATTTATTTTTTATATTCGTGTATTGAAGGTTAAAAGAACATAAATGGAAGAAAATAAATTTAATTTTTCGGAAGAAGAAGAAAAAAAAGAACAAGCTGTTGAGCAATCTAAACAAGCAGTAAAAGAAGATGCAAAAGGACTTTGGGTAAGTTTAAAAACCTTTTTTGTAGAGCTATTAGATTTTAGAAATGATACAGACAGAGACGCAACTATTGAAGCTATAAAAGACGATATTCCGTTTAAAGGTGCAACAGCTTGGATTTTAATATGTTCTATTTTTGTGGCTTCGGTTGGTTTAAATGCAAACTCAACAGCTGTTGTAATTGGAGCCATGTTAATTTCGCCATTAATGGGACCGATTTTAGGCGTTGGAATGTCTATTGCAATCAACGATATTGATACCTTAAGAAAATCGCTAATAAACTTAGCAACTATGATTGTGTTAAGTTTGCTAACTGCTTTTTTATTCTTTTGGTTATTTCCGCTAAGTGAAGATACTTCCGAGCTTTTAGGACGTACAACACCAGATATTCGAGATGTATTAATTGCATTTTTTGGTGGTTTAGCTTTAATTATTGCACGTACAAAAAAAGGAACAATAGCCTCTGTTATTTTTGGTGTTGCTATTGCTACAGCATTAATGCCACCATTATGTACAGCAGGTTATGGATTGGCAAAAGGGAATTGGGAATACTTTTTAGGCGCTATGTATTTGTTTACCATTAATACTATTTTTATAGCCTTAGCAACATTTTTAGTGTTGAAGTTATTGCGTTTCCCTATGCTTAAATATGTGAATTCGGCTAAAAGAAAGCGCATTGCAAGATTAGCATCGTTACTGGCAATAGTCGTCATGATTCCAGCTGTGTGGACATTTTTAAACGTTTTAAAAGAAAGTAATTTTAATAAAGATGCCAGAAGTTTTGTTGAAAATGAATTAAGAGCATTACCACATTTTGAATATTTAAAAAAGAATGCCCTTTTTAATTATTCAAATAAAGAAGATTCATCTATAGTAATAAATACCTTTGGTTTAGATGAAATAGATGAATCTGTGATTTCTCTTTTGGAAAGTAGAATGAAAGATTATAGCGCTATAAGTGATAGTAAATTGAGAATTAATCAGAACAAATCTAAAAATTTAGATAATTTTAGATATATGGAAGAATTACGAACTCGAGACTCTTTAGACTTATTATCGCAAACTCAAAAAATAGCATATTTAGAAAATAAAGTGCAACAGTTATCTAAGCTAGAACGTAATTATATTCCATTTGAAGAATTAACTCAAGAAGTAAAGATTAACTACGAAACTATTGAACAGTTTTCATATTCAAGTGTTATAAATTCAAATTTCACCAAAATGGATACACTATCAGTTTTTAATGTGAAATGGGTTGATTCTTTAACAAACGAAGCCGCTAGGACTAAAGATAGAGATAAGCTAGAAAAATGGCTAAAATTGAAGCTTAAGTTAGATACTTTGGTGGTAAAAAGAGTTAATTAA
>CAZLXG010000078.1:0-8507 GCA_964563585.1 uncultured Flavobacteriaceae bacterium
GTTAAACAAACTTAGCTAATTTTTCTGATAAAATCAAGCTTCAACTATTCAGTATAAACTTCTCCTCGATGAGGTTTTAGTGCATCACGAATAGGTTTCATGCTGCCTTCTGTAACGACCATAAATACTAAGGCGTGTAATTCGTTTACAGCTTCAAAACCCGTAATATTTAAATCTAAATTTTCAATCTGAATATATTCTTTTAGATGAATAACGTGGTGTTCTGCAATTTTTAAAGCATCTGAACCCCGAAAATCCCAAATAAGTTTTAGTTTACGCATAAAATGAGTTGAAAAACGTAAAGGTATATAATTAAAATCGAGTAATATTTTTACATTTTAATCGTTTGTTAAAGCAACTTGTATTATAGGTTTATATTAGTATTTTTGTAATTATTAAAATCACCCTCAAGAAATGAATTTTAGATATTTAGTAGTATTATTATTTACAACTTTTTTTATTAATGCTAACGCCCAAAACACACCTGAAAGTGTACTTTTTACTGTAGATGAAGAACCTATTTATGTTTCAGAATTTATAAGAGTTTATAGTAAAAACCTAGATTTGGTTCAAGACGAATCTCAAAAAGATGTTGATGAGTATTTAACGCTTTTCACCAATTATAAATTAAAAATAAAGGAAGCTAAATCTTTAAAGCTTCATGAAAAACCATCGTATAAAAGAGAACTTAATGGTTATAGAAAACAATTAGCTAAGAGTTTTTTAACCGATAGTAAAGTTACAGACGAATTAATTGAAGAAGCTTACGAGCGTATATTATACGAAATAAAAGCGAATCATATTTTAATTAAAATTCCTGAAAACGCAAGTCCACAAGATACTTTAGTTGCATACAATAACATTGTGAAATTACGTGATAGAACTTTAAATGAAGGTTTTGAAACGGTTAGAAAAGAAGTGCATAATGGCAAAACTGTTTTTGGAGAAGAGTTAGGTTATTTCTCAGGTTTTAAAATGGTTTATAGTTTTGAAACTGTAGCTTACAATACTAATGTTGGTGAAATATCTCAACCTTTTAGAACACGTTTTGGATATCATATTATAAATGTATTAGGAAAACGTAAATCTAGAGGAGAACGTACGGTTTCGCATATTATGTTTAAGAATAATCCAAAAGATACTATTGCCGAAAGCACAAAAATTAGAGCACATGAGATTTATAAAAAATTGAAACAAGGTGAAGATTTTGAAGCTTTAGCAAAACAATTTTCAGATGATAAAAATTCTTCCTCGAAAGGAGGATTATTAACTCCTTTTTCTAGTGGGCAACTTGGTTCTATTGAGTTTGAAGAAGCTGCATTTAAGTTAGATAGCGTTGGAGATGTATCTGAACCTTTTAAAACAAAATTTGGGTGGCATATTGTTAAACTGTATAATAAAAAATTAATTCCACCATTTGTAGATGCAAAGCCTCAATTAGAAGCTAAGGTAAAGCGTGATGCACGCTCAAAAATAATAGATGATGCTTTAACTGATAAGCTTAAAATACAGTATAATATAAATAGCGAGCAACCCGCTTTAGATTATTTTATATCTATATTAAATAATGATTATTTAAAAAGAACATGGAAGCTTCCTGAAGGTTTCGTAGCTGATAAATCTTTAATTAAAATCGGAACTAAACAATTCACTTATAAAAATTTCGGTGATTACTTGGTAAAAACTCAACGTAGTGTACAACCAAAATCAACTTTAAAAAACATTATTTTAAATAAATATGACACTTTTTTAAATGATAATTTAATCCAGTATCAAGAAGATAATTTAGAAGAAGAGAATGAAGAATTTGCACATATAGTTGATGAGTACAGAGACGGGTTGTTGTTATTTGATTTAATGGAAACCACTATTTGGAATGCTGCTAAAACAGATTCTGTTGGAATACAAGACTTCTATAAAGCTCATAAGAATGATTATATTTCGCCTAAAAGAGTTGATGCTATTGTAGCATCTTCAACAAAACAAAAAACCTTAAAAAAGGTTGCTAAATTATTAAAAGATGGCATGCCTTTAGATAAAATTAAAAACCTTGTAAATGGTAATAATGAAATACAAGTAGTATTTACAGCGGGAATTATGGATGCTGAACATCAGGCGCTTCCAAGTAATTTCGAATTCAAAAAGGGAATCTCTAAAATTTATAATCATAATAAAGCTTACATTATTGCTCAAGTAAAAGAAGTGTTGCCAAAGCAGTTAAAAACTTTCGATGAGGCTAAAGGGTTAATTATTAATGATTATCAAAATTATAAAGAAGAAAATTGGGTAAAAGAATTGAGCGAAAAATATAAAGTAGTTGTAAATCAAGATATTTTAAAGAAAGTAAAATCTCAACTTAAAAAACAATAAGTGCATTTTAAAAACTCTATAATTTTACTATTATTAGTATTGGTTACGTCTTGCGATTTTTTTAAAAAATCGGATAGCAGAATATCTATTGCTAGAGTTAATGACGCGCATTTATATTTCGATGATATTAAAGACTTAGTTTCAGAAGGCACTACAAAAGAAGATAGTATATTATTGGTGCAAAATTTTATTAATCGTTGGGCAACACAGCAATTATTAGTTGATGGTGCATTACTTAATTTGAGTGAAAGTAAGCAAGAAACATTTGATAAATTGGTTATTCAATATAAATACGATTTATATACGAAAGCATATTTAGAAGCTTTAGTTAAAAAGAATATTGATACTGCAATAACAAATGAAGAAACCAAAGTTTATTATGAAAATAATAAAGAAGTTTTTAAACTAAATGAAGAGTTAATTAAGTTTAGATACATTCATGTAGACGAAAATTTAATCAATTTAAATGATATTGAAAAAAAGTTTAAACGTTTTAATGCAGAAGACAAAAAGGAATTAGATTCTATTTCAATTCAATTTAAATCATACTCGTTAAACGATTCTATTTGGATAAAAGTTAGTCAGGTAATTGATAAAATTTCGGTTATAAACCCTGAAAACAAAAAACAACTGTTAAAAAAATCTAATTTTTTACAACTCAAAGATTCATTAGGAGTATATTTGATGCAAATTAATAACGTTTTGTTGCGTAATGACACAGCTCCGTTGGAATATGTAAAACCAACAATTCGTCAAATCGTTATTAATAAAAGGAAGTTAGAACTTATTAGAGAATTAGAAAAAGATATTACAAAAGATGCAATTGAAAACAAACAATTTGAAATTTATAATTAATTTGAAACATATAGTAGTTTTAAGCATAACCTTACTTTTTGTAAATGTTATGTCGGCGCAAGAAATTATTGAAGAAGTAAAGGAAAAGGAAGAAACAGTAAAAAAGGTAGATACTGTAAAAAACAATTTCACAATCCAAAAAGTTGATGGTGTAGCAGCGGTAATTGGCGATTATATTGTTTTAGATTCAGATTTAGACAAAGCTTTTTTACAATTAGAAGCGCAAGGTGTTAATACTAAAGATATTACGCGATGCGAATTATTCGGAAAATTACTAGAAGATAAGTTGTATGCACACCATGCAGTACAAGATAGTATTCATGTTTCTGATGCTGAGATTCGTCAAAATGTAAATTATCAAATTCAACAATTTCTACAGCAAGTAAATGGCTCTATGGAAAAGCTATTAAAAATCTACAATATTGAAGATGAAAAAAGCTTTAGAGACGAAATGTTCGAGATTAATAAAAGCAATAAGTTAGCGCAAGAAATGCAAGCTAAAATAGTTGAAGAAATAGAAGTTACTCCAGATGAAGTGCGTATATTTTTTAATAAAATACCAGAAGAAGATAGACCAACTTTTGGAACAGAACTTAAAGTATCACAAATTATTGCAGAACCAAAAGTATCAGAAGAAGAAAACCAGCGTATAATTGACAGATTAAAAAGTTTTAAAGCTGATGTTGAAGAAAATGGTGCAAGTTTCCGATCTAAAGTAGTGTTGTATGGTGAAGACCCAGGCATGAAACAATCAGGATATATTTATACACTTGATAGAAAAAAACCTAAAATGGTGAAAGAGTTTAGGGAAGTGGCATTTTTACTACAAGAAGGAGAAGTGTCCGATCCATTTAAAACAGATTTTGGGTATCATATTATTAAATTAGAAAAAATTAGGGGGCAAGAGTACGATGTAAGTCATGTATTAATGGTTCCAAAAGTTTCAAATGCAGCTGTTGAAGAAGCAAAAGAACGTCTTAATGCAATTAGAAAACATATTGTTGATGGAGACTTAACGTTTGCTGAAGCGGCAAAAGAATCTAGTGACGAAAAAGAAACAAAGTATGATGGCGGACAACTGATTAATCCGCAAACACAAGATTATAATTTTGAATTAACAAGAATGGATCCTGAGTTATATGCTCAAATTCAAAATTTAAAAGATAACGAAGTAAGTTTAGTTTTAAAAGATGAAGACAGAAATAGTAAATTAAAGTTTAAAATTTTAATGGTTACAGATAGAGTTGATGAGCATGAAGCAGATTATGCCCGCGATTATTTGAAAATAAAAGACCAAGCTCTAAACGAAAAAAAGGTTAAAGCAATTGAAGCATGGCAAACCGAAAAGATATTAGATACATATATTAAAATTAGTGGAAAACATAGAGACTGTAATTATTCTAGTAATTGGTTAAAAAAATAAATATATGTCGGATGTAGCTGCCGTAGAACAATTTGTAAAAAGATATAAGGATTTAAAAACTGAAATTGCCAAAGTTATTGTTGGTCAAGACGACGTTATAAACCAAATATTAATTTCTATTTTCTCTGGCGGACATTCATTACTTATTGGTGTTCCTGGTTTAGCAAAAACATTAATGGTTAATACCATTGCACAAGCTTTAGGTTTAAATTTTAAACGTATTCAGTTTACACCAGATTTAATGCCTAGTGATATACTTGGTAGCGAAATTTTAGATGAAAACAGACAATTTAAATTTATAAAAGGACCAATTTTTGCAAATATTGTTCTTGCAGACGAAATTAACAGAACACCTCCAAAAACGCAAGCAGCCTTATTAGAAGCCATGCAAGAACGTTCTGTAACAATTGCAGGACATAATTATAAATTAAGTTTACCATATTTTGTATTAGCAACCCAAAACCCTATTGAACAAGAAGGAACATATCCGTTACCAGAAGCACAATTAGACCGTTTTATGTTTGCTATTAATTTAGATTATCCATCTTTTGAAGAAGAAGTACAAGTCGTTAAAACTACTACTACAGATAATCAATCAAAAGTTAATGCACTGTTTTCTGCTCAAGAAATTATAGATTTTCAACATCTTATTCGCCGTATCCCCGTTGCTGATAATGTTATAGAATATGCAGTAACTATGGTTGGTAAAACCAGACCAAATGGCGATACTGCTAGCGATTTAGTGAAAAACTATATTGATTGGGGAGCAGGGCCAAGAGCATCACAAAATTTAATTTTGGCAGCTAAAACACATGCTGCTATTCAAGGTAAATTCTCACCAGATATTGAAAATGTTCAAGCTGTTGCAAATAGTATTTTAAGACACAGAATTATTAAAAACTATAAAGCAGAAGCAGAAGGTATTACCGAAGTTGAAATTATCAAGAGTTTATTTTAAGCTAAAATCCGTATTACATATTTTCGTTTTCAATTAAATTATAAATTAACCTTCTGTTAGTCTTTAGGTTTATTTTATACTCCATTAATTATATTAACAATAAGTAGTTTTTTTGAATAAATGTGATTAATAAAACGAATAGAAAAATATTTATAAAACTTTATTATTCCCTCATTAGTTATTTCGATAACAGAAAAACCTATTCATATACTCTTGTTTTTTAACAACTTGATAATTTTGACATATAAATTTTGCCAAATCTATAATTTCAGCTACTTATTTCGCTTCATTATTACGTAATATTTAAAATAAC
The DNA here is from genome assembly GCA_964563585.1 of uncultured Flavobacteriaceae bacterium. Taxonomy (GTDB): domain Bacteria; phylum Bacteroidota; class Bacteroidia; order Flavobacteriales; family Flavobacteriaceae; genus CAZLXG01. The sequence continues at coordinate 5,920 of CAZLXG010000078.1, forward strand.
AATAGATTTGATTACTTTTTTTAATACATGCTATTATTTGTATTTTTGCGAGACTAAACATAAATAATAGAATTTTTAAAAATATAGAATATGGCATTTGACATCGACATGATTAAAGGCGTATACAGCAGAATGGTTGAACGAGTTGATAAAGCTCGTGAAGTTGTTGGAAAACCTTTAACGCTTTCTGAAAAAATATTGTACAATCACCTTTGGGAAGAAAATCCAACAAAAGCTTTTACAAGAGGTAAAGATTATGTTGATTTTGCACCAGATAGAATTGCGTGTCAAGATGCAACTGCACAAATGGCATTATTACAATTTATGCAAGCAGGAAAAAGTAAAGTAGCAGTACCAACAACCGTACATTGCGACCATTTAATTCAAGCTAGAGTAGGAGCCAGTAAAGATTTACAAGATGCTATAAATACAAGTAGCGAGGTTTTTAATTTTTTAGCTTCAGTATCAAATAAATACGGAATTGGTTTTTGGAAACCAGGAGCAGGAATTATTCATCAAGTAGTATTAGAAAATTATGCATTCCCAGGAGGCATGATGATTGGAACAGATTCGCATACAGTAAATGCAGGCGGATTGGGTATGATTGCTATTGGTGTTGGAGGAGCAGATGCGGTAGATGTAATGGCAGGAATGGCTTGGGAATTAAAATTCCCAAAATTAATTGGTGTAAAATTAACTGGGAAATTATCTGGTTGGACAGCTGCAAAAGATGTAATCTTAAAAGTAGCAGGAATTTTAACAGCAAAAGGAGGAACTGGAGCAATTGTTGAATACTTCGGAGAAGGAGCAATATCAATGTCTGCAACAGGAAAAGGAACCATATGTAATATGGGAGCCGAAATTGGAGCTACAACTTCAACATTTGGTTATGATGCTTCTATAGAGCGTTATTTACGTGCTACAGAACGTGATGGTGTTGCAGATGCAGCTAACGAAATTGCACCTTACTTAACAGGTGATGATGAAGTTTATGCAAATCCAGAACAATATTTCGACCAAGTAATAGAAATTAATTTAGACGAATTAAAACCTCATATAAACGGGCCTTTTTCTCCAGATTTAGCAACACAAGTTGGTGAAATGAATGAAAAAGCAACCAAAAATGGTTGGCCATTAAAAGTTGAATGGGGATTAATAGGTTCATGTACAAACTCTTCTTACGAAGATTTATCAAGAGCAGCATCTGTTGCGAAACAAGCTGTAGATAATGGAATTGTTGCTAAAGCAGAATTTGGCATCAATCCAGGGTCAGAACAAGTACGTTACACAGCAGAACGCGATGGTCTTTTAGAAATATTTGAAGACCTTGATGCAAAAATATTCACAAATGCTTGTGGACCATGTATTGGTCAATGGGCTAGAGAAGGCGCAGATAAACAAGAAAAAAACACAATAATACATTCATTTAACCGTAATTTCTCAAAACGAGCAGATGGCAATCCAAATACACACGCATTTGTAGCATCACCATCAATGGTAGCAGCAGTTGCAATATCTGGACGTTTAGATTTCAATCCATTAACAGATACGTTAATCAATGAAAATGGAGAAGAAGTTATGTTAAAAGAACCAACAGGATTAGAATTACCACCAAAAGGGTTTGATGTAGAAGACGCAGGATTTGTAGCGCCAATAACAGACGGAAGTGGAGTAGAAGTTACTGTTTCTCCAACGTCTGAAAGATTACAATTATTAACACCATTTACACCTTTAGGTAATGAAATTAATGGTGCAAAATTATTAATTAAAGCATTCGGAAAATGTACAACCGACCATATTTCTATGGCAGGACCTTGGTTACGTTTTCGTGGGCATTTAGATAATATCTCAAATAACTGTTTAATAGGCGCAGTTAATGCGTATGGACAAGCAACAAATAAAGTTAAAAATCAATTAACAGGAGAGTTTGGTGCTGTGCCAGATACGGCACGTGCATATAAAGCGGCAGGAATTAAAACTATTGTTGTGGGCGACCATAATTATGGCGAAGGTTCATCACGTGAACATGCGGCTATGGAGCCTCGTCATTTAGGTGTTGCGGCAGTAATTGTAAAATCGTTTGCACGTATCCACGAAACAAATTTAAAGAAGCAAGGTATGTTAGGTTTAACGTTTGCTAACGAAACAGATTACGATTTAATTCTTGAAGATGATACGTTCAACTTTACCGATTTAAATGAGTTTGCTCCAGGTAAACAACTAACCTTAGAAATTGTACATGCAGATGGTTCTAAAGATTCAATTAACTTAAATCACACATATAATCAATCTCAAATAGATTGGTATAATGAAGGTTCAGCATTAAATTTGATAAAGAAAGAAAACGCATAGTTTTTAAGACTACATATATATGAAAATCCAGCTCTTTAGCTGGATTTTTTGTTTTGTATTATGTTTGCTAATTTGGGCGTTACCACAAGGGTCGGGCTTTCTACTATATCTTTTTAAAGTAGCCTGTACTGAGCGTAGTCGAAGTATGGCAATCTGCTTAATTCTAGTTCTAACAATTATATATTACTAAAAAGTTTTAAAAAGGATGCCGTTTCAATCCCTAACGCAGTAGTTTG
>CAZLXG010000079.1:0-8129 GCA_964563585.1 uncultured Flavobacteriaceae bacterium
TCAATTTTTTTAGCATAATTGTAAAAATATAATCCTCCAGATAAAGCACAAAAAAAAGCTACAGTAAATGAGATTTCTAATAAAGAGTAGATAGAAAGTTCATTAAAAATAAACGATTTAAAAAGAATTATGAATAAAAAAATAAGCACAAATTCATATATAGCAGATATTACAACTTGTTTTCTATCAATCCTTATTGGACAAATAAAATTTAAATAATAATTTATTTTTTTAAATTGAGAAAAAACTTCAGAAAGCTTATATTCTTTCATTCTTTTGAGAGATGTTGCTACAAATATAATTAACATATGTTAATTTAAAAGGAATTTTCATTAATACATTGAAAAAATATTATAGATACGTTTTATCATAAATATCAAGTTTCAAACCCTATATTTGCCAAAATTTAATTTTCATGTCTTTTATTGAAGAAATTAACAGACGAAGAACCTTTGGGATTATTTCGCATCCAGATGCTGGTAAAACGACCCTTACAGAAAAATTATTATTATTTGGTGGTGCTATTCAAGAAGCTGGTGCTGTAAAAAGTAATAAAATTAAAAAAGGAGCTACGAGTGATTTTATGGAAATTGAACGCCAACGTGGTATTTCTGTGGCAACTTCTGTTTTAGCTTTTGAATATGATGGCATTAAGATTAATATTCTTGATACTCCTGGGCACAAAGATTTTGCCGAAGATACCTTTAGAACACTTACTGCTGTAGATAGTGTTATAGTGGTTATTGACGTAGCAAAAGGTGTTGAGGAACAAACCGAAAAACTTGTTGAAGTTTGTAGAATGCGTAATATTCCAATAATTGTATTCATTAACAAAATGGATAGAGAAGGTAAGGACGCCTTTGATTTATTAGATGAAGTTGAACAAAAATTAGGATTGAAAGTTTGCCCATTAAGTTTTCCTATAGGAATGGGTTACGACTTTAAAGGCATCTACAATCTTTGGGAGAAAAATATAAATTTATTTAGTGGTGATAGTAGAAAGGATATTGAGGAAACTATTGAGATATCAGATTTATCATCACCAGAATTAGACACTTTAGTTGGAGAAAATGCAGCTAATACATTAAGAGAAGAAATAGAATTAGTTGAAGGTATTTATCCAAATTTTGATACAGAAAAATATCTTAATGGAGACCAACAACCCGTATTTTTTGGTTCTGCATTAAATAACTTTGGAGTACGAGAATTATTAGATTGTTTTGTAGAAATTGCTCCTAAACCTCGCTCAAAACAAAGTGATGTACGTTTAGTAAAACCCGAAGAAGAAAAGTTTACAGGTTTTGTTTTTAAAATTCATGCTAATATGGATCCTAATCATAGAAATCGATTGGCTTTCGTAAAAATTGTTTCAGGTGAGTTTAAACGTAATGCACCTTATTTACATGTGAGACATAATAAAAAAGTAAAATTTTCTAGTCCGAATGCTTTTTTTGCTGAAAAGAAAGAAATTGTAGATATATCCTATCCAGGTGATATTGTTGGTTTACAAGACACAGGAAGTTTTAAAATTGGAGATACTTTAACAGAAGGTGAAATATTAAACTACAAAGGCGTTCCTAGCTTTTCTCCTGAGCATTTTAGATATATTAATAATGCAGATCCTTTAAAATCGAAACAATTATTTAAAGGCATCAATCAATTAATGGACGAAGGTGTAGCGCAATTATTTACTTTAGAGCTTAACGGACGTAAAGTAATAGGTACTGTTGGTGCTTTACAATATGAAGTGATTCAATATCGGCTAGAACATGAATATGGTGCAAAGTGTACTTATGAAAACTTAAACGTACATAAAGCATGTTGGATAGAAGCAGAAGATGAAAAAAATGATGAGTATAAAGAATTTATTAGAGTGAAACAACGCTTTTTAGCAAAAGACAAACAAAATCAATTAATCTTTTTTGCTGATTCTGTTTTCTCATTGCAAATGACACAGCAAAAATATCCAAGTATTAAATTTCATCTTACATCTGAGTTTGATTAAAAACTATAGTTTAAAAATAAAAAAGCCTTTGAAATTATTTCAAAGGCTTTTTTATTTTTTTTAAGCTTGACCTGTAGGACCAAAATTTAATGGAATTGGAGGTTGTTCATAATCTTTAATTTCTCCATGAGCCTTTTCAAACCGCGTAACATTATCACCTAATGCTTTTAACAAACGTTTAGCATGTTGTGGTGTTAATATAATTCTTGATTTAACTTTGCTTTTAGGAACACCTGGCATAATTTTAACAAAATCTACAACAAACTCAGAAACCGAATGATTAATAATTGCTAAGTTAGAATAGATACCTTCAGCAATAGCTTCATCAAGTTCAATATTAATTTGTCCTTTTTTTTGTTTGTCTTTTTCGTCTGCCATTTTTTAAATTGTTATAAAAAAACATTCCCGCTATAAGCGGGAATGAAATTTAATTAATTATAATTTAACTCTTTTTTCACTTGCATCATTTCGTCAAACTCTTCTTTAGAACCTACAATAATATCCGTATAGTTACGCATACCTGTACCTGCCGGAATTCTGTGTCCAACAATTACATTTTCTTTTAGTCCTTCTAAACTATCAATTTTTCCTGCAACTGCTGCTTCATTAAGAACCTTAGTTGTTTCTTGGAATGATGCTGCAGAAATAAATGATTTTGTTTGAAGTGATGCTCTTGTAATACCCTGCAATATAGGTGTTGCAGTAGCTGGTTTAGCATCTCTTGCAACTGCAAGTTTTTTGTCTTCGCGTCGTAAAATTGAATTTTCGTCTCTTAATACACGAGGTGTAATTATTTGACCTGCTTTAAGACTCTCAGAATCTCCTGCATCTTCAACTACTTTCATTCCAAAAATATCATCATTTTCTTTAATAAAATCTGCTTTATGAGCTAATTGATCTTCTAAGAAGATAGTATCACCAGAATCAACAATTTTAACTTTACGCATCATTTGTCTTACAACAACTTCAAAGTGCTTATCATTAATTTTCACACCTTGTAAACGATATACTTCTTGTACTTCATTTACTAAATATTGTTGAACCGCTGAAGGTCCTTTAATATTAAGAATATCGTTTGGTGTAATAGAACCATCAGATAAAGGCATACCAGCTTTTACATAATCATTTTCTTGTACAAGAATTTGATTAGATAACTTCACTAAGTATTTCTTAATATCACCTAATTTAGATTCAATAATAATCTCACGATTACCTCTTTTTATTTTACCAAAAGAAACAACACCATCAATTGCACTTACTACAGCTGGATTAGAAGGGTTACGTGCTTCAAACAGTTCTGTTACACGTGGTAACCCTCCTGTAATATCACCCGCTTTAGAAGACTTACGAGGTATTTTTACTAAAATTTTACCTATTTTAATTTTTTCTCCGTCATCAATCATTAAGTGTGCTCCTACTGGTAAATTGTAAGAACGTATAGTTTCTCCTTTAGCATCTTCAATATGAAGTGTAGGAATTAACTTTTTGTTTCTAGATTCAGAAATCACTTTTTCTTGGAAACCAGTTTGCTCATCAATTTCAACTTGATAAGTAATTCCTTGCTCAATGTTTTCATATTTTATTTTTCCAGCAAATTCTGAAATAATAACACCATTATATGGATCCCATTGACAAACAACATCACCTTTACTTAACTTGTCACCATTTTTAACCCTTATGGTTGAGCCATAAGGAATGTTGTTGGTACTTAAAGTAATACCTGTTTTCTTATCTGTAAGTTTAATTTCTGATGTACGAGAGATAACAATTTCAACATCGTTTCCATCTTTATCTTCTCCTTTAACTGTTTTTAAGTCTTCAATTTCGGCAATACCATCAAACTTAACAGCTAATTTATTTTCTTCAGAAATGTTTCCTGCAATACCACCTACGTGGAATGTACGAAGTGTTAATTGTGTTCCTGGTTCTCCAATAGATTGTGCAGCAACTACACCAACAGCTTCACCACGTTGCACCATTTTTCCGGTAGCCAAATTACGACCGTAACATTGTGCACAAATACCTTTTAAAGCTTCGCAAGTTAATGCTGAACGTGCATCTAAACTATCAACTGGAGATTCTTGTATTGCTTTAGCTATGTCATCATCAATTAACTGACCAGATGCTACCATCAATTCATCAGTTAAAGGATTATAAACATCATTTAAAGATACACGACCTACAATTCTTTCTTCAAGTGTTTCAACAATTTCATCGTTTTTCTTTAATGCTTTTACTTCTACACCTCTTAAAGTTCCACAATCTTCTGTATTAACAATAACATCTTGAGAAACATCAACTAAACGACGTGTTAAATAACCTGCATCGGCAGTTTTAAGAGCCGTATCTGCAAGTCCTTTACGTGCACCGTGAGTAGAAATGAAATATTCTAAAATTGAAAGACCTTCTTTAAAGTTAGAAAGAATTGGATTTTCAATAATTTCTCCTCCTCCTGCATTAGATTTTTTAGGTTTCGCCATTAATCCACGCATTCCTGTAAGCTGACGAATCTGTTCTTTAGATCCACGAGCTCCAGAGTCAAGCATCATAAACACTGAGTTAAATCCTTGTTGGTCTTCACGAATACGTTTCATTGACAATTCAGTCAATTCTGCATTTGTTGAAGTCCAAATATCAATAACTTGGTTATAACGTTCGTTGTTTGTTATAAGTCCCATGTTATAGTTAGCCTTAATACCATCAACTTTAGTATTAGCACTATCTATCATACCTTGTTTTTCTGGCGGAATAATAATATCTCCTAAACTAAATGATAAACCACCTTGAAATGCAAACTTAAATCCTAATGTTCTAATAGAATCTAGGAAATCTGCTGTTTCTGGAACAGAAGTAAATTTAAGAATACTTCCAATAATATCTCTTAAAGATTTTTTGGTAAGTACTTCATTAATATAGCCTGCTGCAGCTGGTACGTATTGGTTAAACAATACACGACCTACAGTAGTTTCAATAATAGTTGGTGCTAGTTTTCCGTCTTCATTAATATCAAGAGTTCTTACTTTTATGCTAGCATTTAAATCTACTTGTTTTTCATTAAAAGCAATAACAACTTCTTCTGGCGAATAGAATGTTAAACCTTCTCCTTTTATTGGTAATTCTTTAGTAGACTTACGCAACTTAGTCATATAGTATAAACCAAGTACCATATCCTGAGACGGTACAGTAACTGGCGAACCATTTGCAGGATTTAAGATATTATGTGATGCTAACATTAATAATTGACATTCTAAAATAGCTTCTGGTCCTAATGGTAAGTGAACAGCCATTTGATCACCATCAAAATCGGCATTAAACGCAGTACATACTAATGGATGTAACTGTATTGCTTTACCTTCAATTAATTTTGGTTGGAACGCTTGTATTCCTAAACGGTGAAGTGTAGGCGCACGGTTTAGTAATATTGGATGTCCTTTAAGAACGTTTTCCAAAATATCCCAAACTACAGGTTCTCTTTTATCTATAATTTTCTTTGCAGATTTTACAGTTTTTACAATACCTCTTTCAATTAATTTTCTAATTACAAAAGGTTTGTATAATTCTGCTGCCATTCCTTTTGGAATACCGCATTCAAATAATCTTAAATCTGGTCCAACAACAATTACCGAACGTGCAGAATAATCAACACGTTTACCAAGTAAGTTTTGACGGAAACGACCTTGTTTACCTTTAAGTGAATCAGATAAAGATTTTAATGGCCTGTTAGAATCTGTTTTTACTGCAGATGATTTACGCGTGTTATCAAATAATGAATCTACCGATTCTTGTAACATACGTTTTTCATTACGTAAAATTACTTCTGGAGCTTTTATTTCAACTAATCTTTTAAGACGGTTGTTTCTAATAATAACTCTTCTGTATAAATCATTTAAATCAGACGTTGCAAAACGACCACCATCTAACGGCACTAACGGACGTAATTCTGGTGGAATAATTGGCACTACTTTCATAATCATCCATTCTGGACGATTCTCTCTATTCTTATTAGAATCGCGTAAAGCACCAACTACTTGTAAACGTTTTAAAGCTTCTGTTTTACGTTGTTTAGACGTTTCAGTATTTGCTTTATGACGTAATTCGTATGATAATTCTACTAAATCTATTCTTGATAATAAATCAATTAAACATTCAGCACCCATTTTTGCAAGAAACTTATTTGGGTCTGTATCATCTAGATATTGGTTTTCTGGTGGAAGTGTTTCAAGAATATTTAAGTATTCTTCTTCAGTTAAGAAATCCATTTTCTGAACTGGTTCACCTTCCTCATTTTTAGCAATACCAGGTTGAATTACAACGTAACGTTCGTAATAAATAATCATATCTAATTTCTTAGACGGTAAGCCTAATAGATATCCTATTTTATTAGGTAAAGAACGGAAATACCAAATATGTGCAACAGGTACAACTAAATTAATGTGTCCTACTCTATCACGACGTACTTTCTTTTCAGTTACTTCTACTCCACAACGGTCGCAAACAATACCTTTATAACGTATACGTTTATATTTACCACAAGCACATTCGTAATCCTTTACAGGGCCGAAAATACGCTCGCAAAACAAACCATCTCTTTCTGGTTTGTGTGTTCTATAATTTATAGTTTCTGGTTTTAAAACTTCACCTCTAGACTCTGCTAAAATAGCTTCTGGTGATGCTAAACCAATTGAGATTTTATTAAATCTCTTTACTGTATTCTTATCTTGTCTTCTTGCCATAATATATGGTTGTGATAATGAATTAATTACTCTTCTAATCTTATGTCTAATCCAAGACCTTTCAATTCATGCATAAGTACATTGAAAGATTCTGGTAGTCCTGGATCTGGCATTGGTTCGCCTTTAACAATAGCTTCGTATGTTTTTGCTCTACCAATTACATCATCTGATTTTACAGTTAAAATTTCTCTTAACGTGCTTGATGCTCCGTATGCTTCTAGTGCCCAAACTTCCATTTCACCAAAACGCTGTCCACCAAACTGTGCTTTACCACCTAATGGTTGTTGCGTAATTAATGAATATGGTCCTATTGATCGTGCGTGCATTTTATCATCAACCATATGTCCTAATTTCAACATATAGATAACACCAACTGTTGCTGGTTGATCAAAACGTTCTCCTGTTCCACCATCGTATAGATATGTATGACCATATCTTGGAATTCCAGCTTCATCAGTAAACTCATTAATTTGATCAATATTTGCTCCATCAAAAATTGGTGTTGCAAACGTACGATCTAATTTTTGACCTGCCCATCCAAGAACAGTTTCATAAATTTGACCAATGTTCATACGAGACGGTACACCAAGTGGGTTTAATACAATATCTACTGGAGTTCCATCTTCTAAGAATGGCATATCTTCATGACGAACGATACGTGCAACAATACCTTTGTTACCATGGCGTCCTGCCATTTTATCACCAACTTTAAGTTTACGTTTTTTAGCAATATAAACTTTAGCTAATTTGATAATTCCTGCTGGCAATTCATCTCCTACAGAAATAGTAAACTTCTCACGCCTTAATGAACCTTGTAAGTCGTTTTCTTTAATTTTATAGTTATGAATTAAATCTGCCACTAATTGATTTACATGCTTATCAGTAGTCCATTTTCCAGATACTAAATGCGCATAATCATCAACAGCATTTAACATTTTAAGTGTGAATTTTTTACCTTTTGGTAATACTTCTTCACCTAAATCGTTAAAAATACCTTGAGCAGTTTTACCATTTACAATAGTGAATAATTTTTCAATTAAAACAGCCTGTAAATCATCAAACTTTGTATCGTAAATTTCTTCAAGTTGTTTGATATCATCTTTATCTTGAGCTCTTTTACGTTTATCTTTTACAGCTCTTGCAAATAATTTCTTTTCAATTACAACACCATGTAATGATGGTGAAGCTTTTAAAGAAGCATCTTTTACATCGCCTGCTTTATCTCCAAAGATTGCACGTAATAATTTCTCTTCTGGTGTAGGATCGCTTTCTCCTTTTGGTGTGATTTTTCCAATTAAAATATCACCTGGTTTTACTTCTGCACCAACGCGAATCATTCCGTTTTCATCTAAATCTTTAGTAGCTTCTTCAGAAACGTTAGGAATATCATT
>CAZLXG010000080.1:0-7593 GCA_964563585.1 uncultured Flavobacteriaceae bacterium
TATGGATACCAAGGTTCTGAGAAAGATGATGAAATTACGGGTGTTGAAGGTGCTCATATGACTACATTATTTAGGGAGATAGATACTAGACTAGGTAGAATGTGGAGTGTTGACCCTAAAGCAAAAATTGTTCCTGGGTTAAGTTCATACAACAGTATGGGAAATAACCCTATTTATTATAATGATGTAAATGGAGATCTTTTTGGTTCTGGAAAAAAAAGACGGGCAAAAGGAAAATTTAGACCAAGAGAATTAAGAGCTATAGAGTCTGGAGCTTATTATGACCCTTCGACTGATAAATTTCGTAGAGATGGTTTTGAAGCTATTAAACGTGAAAGTCCTGTTTGGATTAATGGTACTAAGCAAGATTATGATTATAATGTTTTTGCTGGTAGAGAAGTTAATACTTATAATTATACTACGGTAGGTATTTGGGCAGGGAAAATGGCTAGAAGAGCTGAGTTGAAAAGTAATAAAAGATTTCAATCTGTTTTGAAATTAAATAATGGTTCAAAAGTTAATGTAACTTTTTTGAATACTAAAGATGGCACTAGTTCTAATCAAGAAGTTAATCCTAATTTAGTGCTTGGTGTAAAGAAAGCATTAAATGAAGCCATAAATAATGGAGCAGAAATAAATCATATAAGTATTACAGCAACAACAAACGGAAGTCATTCAACCAATAGTAATCATTATAAAGGTACTGCTGTAGATATTAATCAAATAAATGGCGTTAGATTAACAGTTAGAGGTGCAGATGAATTAGTTACAGCCTTACAAAACGCATTTGAAAATGTTCACGGTGTAAATGAAAATTTTGGTCCTGCTTTTGAAAAGAAGAAAGGTACAGGGGTTGTTGTTGGAGGACATCATAATCATTTACACTTTTCAATCACACCGTAAATAAAGAAGATGAGTAGATTTAGTTATATTATTTATTTGGTTTTATTTTTATTCACTATAAATTTATATAGCCAAGTTAAATATGAGGATAAAGACGTTAATAGTGAAAACTTTTTAATTTCAAAGTCTAACGATTTAGATGGAGGAGAATACATCTTGGGGTCTCTATATTTAATTTCAGGAGATTCAGAAACCTTAATTCATAAGGATTATTCTATGTTTAACTCTTCCAGTTTTTTCTATAAAAAGGATAGTGTTCTACATATTAATTCAGAGGGGATATTTATTTTAAATAAAGAAGGGGTAGTAGGTTCAGAATATTTATTTGCTAAGAATGAGTTTTTGTACGGGTTTGATATTAATGAACTTAATAATGTTGGGGCGATTCTTCTTTTTGATAGTGAAACAAGACTATTTACTTTATATAATTTTAATTTTAAAAGTAACAAAAAACAAAAAGTGTATGAATTTGAATATGGTATAGAAGGAGATGAATATATTAATTATAAAAAGATAAAATATATAGATGAACAAACTATTGCTGTAGATTTTCAATATGCTCACTTTTTTATTATTAACCCAACCAATCAATCATCAAATATTTTTGAACTAGATGCTGCTCTTGATAAGCATTCTAATGCTGTTTATGATTTTACTCAAGATGGCGTAATTTATTTAAAAAAGAGTGACAATAAACAACACCAGTTTTATTCTTATTCATTTAAGGAAAAACGAGATTATTTACTAACTAAATCTTTTGTACGTGAATCTGAGGATAATTATAATCAAGTTGTTTTAAAATTGTTCTATACTGGTAAGAAGAATGAATTTGTTTTTCAAACCCCTATGAGTGCATTTTATTTTGATGGTATAGGTTTCTCAGATTATACTACACCAGATAGTTTAATGATTTTAACAGTAGTAGAGGATAATCTTTATGCTATGAAAGAATTTAATAGTTTAGATCAAAAGATTGAAATTCTCACAAAAAAATTGAAGAGAGAGAAGGGAGTTCTGTCATCAGAAAATAAAGATAATAAGGAGATAGATGATGTTAGTTCTAAGAATATTAAAGAACCTTTAAATTATCAAAAGAAAAAAGAGGAAAGCGTAAAAGATTATAATAGTATTATTTGGATTGTACTCTTAATTATAGGAGTACTAGTAATTGTTATGGTGTTTTACTATCGTTTAAAAAGTAAGAAGTAGTTATTTATAAGCCTGTTTAGTTTTAGCATCTCTAAGAAAAGCATCCATCAAAGCAAAGAGGTGTTTCTTATCTTCCTCATTAAGGTTTTCAATATCATCAATACGTTTTAAGATGTTATTATCATAATTAGATAACTGACCCTCACCGATAATAAAATCAACACTTACATTAAAAGTCTTAGCCATTTTTAGGAGTACATCAATAGAAGGTGTATTGCTATTACGCTCATAATTACCAATAATGGTTCTAGAAACACTAATCTGTTTAGCAAGCTCAGCTTGCGAAAGATTATGCTGTTTTCTAAGTTCAGTTATTTTACTACCAATGTTTAACATAGTTGACTAAAAACAAGTGTTTTAAAGAGTTTGAAGCAAAAGTAGTTAAATAAAGTTGACAAAAGAAATGCTTATTTGCCATTGAAAAGAAAAAAGAGTTGTACATTTGTCAAAGATAGTTGACATTAAAATTTTTTTCAATGACAGAATTAAACACAACCAACACCGAACAAATCATTTACAACAACAGTTTAATCAAACTTACTGTGTTAGGCGGAATTAAAATAGAAGGCTTGGATAGGATGCGAGCCACCTTAAAAGCAGAATTACCAGAAAGTCCAAAACCACCAATTAGACATAACCTTGATTTGTACAATGACACCCAATTAGAAAAGTTCATTAGAAAAACAGCAGAACGCTTGGAAATCGGAACAAGTGTAATAGCAGCCAGTTTATCAGAATTAACTGCACAGCTTGAAAGTTATAGGCTTCAACAAATAAAGGAGCAGGAACCCGAAGAAGAAGCAATAAAAGTGCTATCAGCACAGGAGAAAAAAACAGCATTAGAATATTTACAACAAGAAAACTTAATCGAACAAACGAAATTAGACTTAGCAAAATCGGGAATAATAGGAGAAGAAATAAATGCCTTGATATTGTTGCTAGCAATGAGTAGTAGAAAATGTGCAGACCCATTAAGTGTAGTTTGTTTAGCAAAAAGTGGAATAGGGAAAAGTTATTTAATGGAAAGAGTGGCAGCCTGTTTTCCAACAGAAGATTTATTGGAGAATACCCAAATGACAGAAAATAGTTTTTATTACTACAAACGAGAAGAAATAAGAGGTAAGGTTTTTTTAATAGAAGACTTAGACGGAGCAGCAGCAGTACTCTATCCAATACGAGAATTACAATCCAAAAAACGCATCAGTAAAACCGTAACAATGAAAGACAAAAACGGAAAGCTGAGAACCTTAACCTTAGTAGTTGAAGGTCCAGTAAGTGTAATAGGATGTACAACCAAAGAAAGAATTTATGAAGATAATGCCAACCGCTCAATACTTATTTACTTAGATGGAAGCAAAGAACAAGATCAAAAAATACTAGAATATCAAAAGCAAATCAAAGCCAATCTAATAGATAAAAGCACAGAAAAAGTAATCCAAGAAAAATTACAAGATGTACAAAGAATGTTAGAACCAATAAAAATAATTAACCCTTATGCACTACTAATAGATTTACCAAAAGAGATATTTAAACCAAGGCGAACAATGGGTTTACTATTAAACTTCATAGAAGCAATAACCTATTACCATCAAAAACAAAGAGCAGAACAAGTAAACAAAGCAACAGGAGAAATATTTATTGAAACTGAACCACAAGATATTGAAATAGCATTTACACTTTTAAAAGAAACATTATTTAGAAAAAGTGATGAACTAAGCGGAGCGTGTAGAAGCTTTTACCAAGCATTAAAAAGAATGAAGCTCGATAAGTTTTTTGCAGCAGATATCAGACAGAATAGTAGAATAAATCCAAGAACATTACAAAGACATTTAAAAGAGCTAAACGATTACAACTACCTACAAATAATAGGAGGAAATAAATACAAAACAGGTTACCAATATGAGCTAAACCCAACAGCAGAAAAGGTAAAACTAGAACACGAAATAGATAAGCAAATCAAACAAATATTAAAGAAAATAGAGCAGCAAGACAAAGTACGACAAAAGAAGAAATGACGCACTAAAACACAATAAGCATAAAGGTTAAACCTGTAGGACGACAAAAAATAAAAAGGCAAGAGGGAATGAAAAATTTACAACTAAAAAGCGAAGCATTTCAATACATAGAAAAATCATTTAAAGAATGGTTAGATGTGTTGGGCTACGCTCAAAGTACCGTTTACCAAATGCCCAATTATGTACGAGAACTATTTTACTGGTTAGAGAATGAAAAGCAAATAACACAAGTCAATCAAATTACCACACGATTAATAAAAGAACATTATCAAAACTTAAAATACAGAAGTAACCAAAGAAGAGGCGGAGCATTAAGCAATAACTATTTAAACAAGCAATTGCAAGGGCTTTACAAGTTTATGGATTACCTCAGAAAAACAGGAAGAATAACATTACCACACTTAGAAATAAATAGAGAAGAAGCCAACCCAAAAGCAATACAAGTATTGACAATAGAAGAAATTAAAACATTGTACAAAGCAGCAGAAAATCACGCTAGTAATGCAAAGTTTGAAGCAATAGCAGCAAGAGACAAAGCAATGTTGAGTGTGTTTTATGGCTGTGGATTAAGAAGAAATGAAGGATATTATTTAGATCTGTCAGACATCAATTTTGACAAGCAAATAATACACGTTAGAAAAGGGAAGAATTACAAAGAACGATTTGTTCCATTCAATAAAACCAATGCTAACATAATCCAAGAATACATTTATGACTACAGACCATTCTTTGCAAATGCCAAAGAAATTAATGCACTATTTGTAAGTGTAAAAGGTTATCGGATGGATGGGCAAAGTATGGCAATGCGATTAAAAATATTACAACAAAGAACAGATGATATTGAATTACAACAAAAAGATTTTTCCTTACATACATTACGCCACAGCATAGCAACACATTTACTTACAGCAGGAATGAGTTTAGAAAAGATTGCAAGGTTTTTAGGACACAGCTCTTTAGAATCAACACAAATTTATACGCATTTAATCCAACCAAAAGATGAGCAGTTTTAAATATTATTTAGAAGAAAAAGGACTAGCCAACAATACAGTAGAAAGTATTTATGGAGATGTAATCCCATTTATTAATTGGTGTGAAGAAGAAAACATAGAAGCAGAACAATCCAGTTACACAGAAATATTAGCCTACATTAAATACATCCAAAAAAGAGGAATCAAACAAAGAACCGTACAAGTTTACACAGGAAGTTTAAAGCATTATTTCTCCTGGCTAATTAAGCGAGAAATTCGAGAAGATAATCCAATTAGAAGCATCAATATTAAAGGCGTAAAAAGGCAGTATTTGTATGATATTTTGAAAAAGCAAGAACTAGAAACCCTTTATGAAAACTTTAAAATAACAGCAGAAAATGACAGTAATAAAAATCAAAATTGGTTTAAAGCATCCCAGTTAACAAGCAGAAGAAATAAAGTGATTTTAGGCTTAATGATCTGGCAAGGATTAGGAACAAGAGAACTAACAAAACTAGCAGTAAAAGACTTGAAATTAAGAGAAGGGAAAGTTTACATACAAGGAAGCAGAAGAAGTAATGAAAGGGAATTGAAATTAGAATCTCACCAAGTCTTAGATATTATGGAATATCAACTAAAAACAAGAGTTGAAATGTTAGCCATAAGCAAACAAGAAACGGAACAGTTGTTTGTTGGAATAGCAGGAGGGAGTAATTTTAGTAACATAATAACAAAGCTGATACAGAAACTTAGAGAGCAAAATAGTAGTATCAAAAACATCAAACAAATCAGAGCAAGTGTAATTACTCATTGGCTAAAAAATCACAATCTAAGAGAAGTTCAATACAAAGCAGGGCATCGTTATGTAAGTTCAACAGAAGTCTATTTAGTGAATGATTTAGAAGGATTACAAGAAGATATTGCAAAATTTCATCCGTTTTAATTTACAGGGTTTTAATTTAAAGTCATAAGAAGTACCTTTTTAAGTACTTTTTTTTATTACATTTGTATTATGGAAACAGTAAATTACACAGACTTTCGTTCAAACTTAAAGCTTTGGTTTGATAAGGTAATCAATGATGTTAGTGATGTTGTCATCAAAAGAAAAAGTGGAAAAGACCTTGTCTTAATTTCATTAGATGAATACAATTCATTAAAAGAAACTACTTATCTTCTAACAGGGAAAAACAGGAATATTTTACTTAACTCTATTAAAGAATTAGAATCAGGTAAAGGAGTTCAGAAAGATTTAATAGCATAATGAAATTAACTTGGTCTACATCTTCTTGGGAAGATTATTTGTATTGGCAGAAAGTCGATAAGAAGAATGTAAAACGCATTAACGAACTCATTAAAAGTTGTATGCGAACACCTTTTGAAGGTATTGGAAAGCCAGAAGCTTTAAAAGGAGATTTACAAGGTTATTGGTCAAGACGAATAACATCAGAGCATAGATTAGTTTACAAATATGAAAATGAACAGATAATGATAGCAGCTTGTCGTTATCATTATGGAAAGTAAAATCCTCACAAAATAAAAGCTTCATTTTTCCCAAAAGGTCAAAACTTGCACAAGCTTTTATTTTGTTCCCCATCCATCACACAAAAGCTTTATCACAACCCATTTTTTAATCTAGCCCAATAAACAGCACATTAGCAGAAAAAGCTAAAAAGCTGTTTTTCCATTCCACAAAAATAAGTTGCTAAAAAGCCCTAAGCTAAGTAACATAATACGAGTTATAAAACAGCCACACAAAGCTTGAACACTTCCAAAGCTGTACTTATAACTAGTATTATGTGTAAATAGCCACAAGGCAAACGCTCTCGGTTTGCTTCGCAGTTTTTTAAGTTAAAGGTCTTCCACCTTTAAAATCTGGAACATCAATTTTAGTGTGAAATAGCTTAGTAAAATTGTTGTTCAAAATGAAAATTCGTTAAAGCTATTTCACACTAAAATAGATGCAACAACCGAAGGGCGTTAGAAATTATTCTATCTGTAAATCAATTACTTAAAAAATAGTTTACTTAAAAATGAATCGTTTTACTTTTTCTAGCATATATATTAATGAATCAAATAATTATTAAACTAAAAAAAGAAATTATGATTAACAAAAACATTAATTGGACAAAGGTTTACAGAGTAAATCACGAACAAGGAATTTTCAATATTTATGTATCTTCTCAAAAGATTGGGATTTTTCTGGGAGGAGTTGTTTATTACGAACATAAAGGAGGGTCTTGGGGAGATGGAACTACCCCCGTATTTAAATTTGAGTTGGAACAATTTTTAGCTCAAACAGAAGAAGGAGCATATGTTTTATGCGATACTTGGTTGAGTGAATACTCAAAAGGTAAGGGGAGTTACACAATAGAATTAGAAAGAACTATTGTTCCAGAATAATTTTTGCTTTAAAAAGCAAATGCAAACCTGTACCAAGAGCGATGGGTAAAGGGCTATTTTACATAATTGAATTCTATGGTAAAAACAAGTCTATT
>CAZLXG010000081.1:0-7454 GCA_964563585.1 uncultured Flavobacteriaceae bacterium
AGCCTAAAAAATTTAATGTTTCGTTTGCGTGCCCTTGTGGTTATTCTACCTAACACGGCTTATAACCCTTATAGAGGAGTTACTGTGAAATTTCCGTTACAATTACAATTTAAAGATTCAACTTATTGCTCTCCTATTGGTAAAAATAAAGTTGTGACTTCACGTTATGGTTGGCGTCACGGAAGAGCTCATAAAGGTATTGATATCGATTTAGTTACTGGTGATAGTTTATATGCGATGTTTGATGGTATTGTGAGATTGTCTAGATATAGCAGAGGTCACGGAAAAACAGTTGTTATAAGGCATTTTAATGGGTTAGAAACTACGTATGCGCATTTATCTAAATATGGTGTTAAAGAAAATGATACGTTAAAGCGTGGCGCATATTTAGGTAAAGGCGGGACTTCAGGAAATGCTAGAGGTAGCCATTTACATTTGGTAATAAATTACAAAGGTGTTTCTATAAATCCTGAATATCTATTTGCTTTTAATGATGAAAACACCATTAGGTCTCAAGAACTTTGGGTTACAAAAAAATGGACACGTCCTTTTTTACATAATTCAAAAAGACAAAGTAAAATTATACCGTTACTATCTGAAAGTGATGCCATTGCGAGTTTAATAAAGCAACGTGAAATCTATATCGTGAAACGTGGTGATACTCTATCTAGAATATCTGCAAGAAACAATGTAACTATAGCTTCACTCTGTAATACCAATGCAATAAAACACAATGCTTTAATACGAATTGGTCAAAAATTGATTATAGAAAAATAGTAATAGGCTCATTAATATCAATAGAAATTGCTTCACCCGTTTCAATTGTTTTAAATCGTTTGGCCATTTACCGTAAATGATATTTCATGCTTACCATTATCCAATTATTTCTGGATTGTATTTTCAACAAACAAATCATATGTAATAATACGCTTAAACGGCACAGAGAAATTAATGGAAAATGCTTTTATCACTATCAATTTAACGAGTAATGTAGATGTAATACATTTCATGATTGAAAATAATTTTGATTCAAATGAAATATCTGATGAAAAAGAAATTGGATTAGATAAAATAAACCTAATTGAAGGCAATCGTATTCATATAGAAGCACATAAAATACTAATTGGTCAAACTTATAAAAGTGAAGTTAATAAGTTGTATAATAATTAATATGTTGCATTTTCTTTGCCAAGAATAATATCTCTTTCGGCTACAAATAATCCTTCTTTTTTATCAAGCTTAAGAATTCTATTCGGATTTGTTTGTTCAACCTTTGTTCGACAATCATCCGTTAATAATGGGTCGTTATCAAAAAGAAAAGATTCAATTTTATATTCTGGTTTTTTAGGCTCTTTTATAATTGGGTGAATTTGTGTTAATTCGTTCCCATAAATATATTTACCTGGAACAAAAGTGTAGAATGTATAACGTCCGTCAGCATCAGTTTTAACCCAACCTCTATGGTGAACATAACGTTTTTTATTATGTCTTTTTAGAACAAAATCTCCACTTTCATCGGCTTGTTCTATAAATAAGAGCACATTTTTTGCAGGAGTAACACCATCATTTTGATAAATAATACCTGTAATTTTTACTTTATTTGATTTTGAAGCAAAATCAGGAATTGTATCTGTATTATTAAGTCGTTTTTCTGAATAATCATAAATAGGACTTCTTTTCTTATAGTTAACAGTAACTTTTTCTAGAATATTATCAGGAGAATTTTGAGCGGTTAGAATATTAAAATTACTTAAAAAACAAGTAATACAAATAAGTGCGATTAGGTTTTTCATGGGGCGTATGTTTATTAATCAGCTCAAAACTAATCAACTAAGTGCTTTATGTTTAAAATACTCGTTTGAAGTATTAAATTTTACGATTAATGGATGAAATACAGTGGATTTTAACAAAAACGTAAATAATATTTATGTGTTTTGCTTGCTTTATCGGTTTAATATTATGGCAATAGTTATTTTAAAATAGTATTTATAGCTCTTATCCAGTCATCAATTGAAGAATCGTTAGTGTTTAAAGCTAAACTTCCATTGCCATAAGGCTCATAAATATTTTGATTAGTAACTTTAAAGAAACCTACAGTTGGTGTTAGTGATGCACTTGCTAAATGCATAATACCATTGTCAGCAGCAATAAATACAGATGTATTATTGATTATCGCTCCCATTTCGTGAATATCTTTACTATAAAAATTTGGCGCTTTAAATGAAATTTTTGAAATATTCTCAACAGGAAGCATTTCAATAATATTATAGTTTGAATATTCTTTTAATAATCTACTATACAGGGTTTCCCAGCAATCTTCAGAATAACATTTGTCATTAGTTGCATTAGTATAAATACAAATTGTTTTATTATTATTTTTAACAAGATTATTTAATATTTCTCTTCCTTTTTCAATTTCTGAATCACTCAATTTTATATTTAAAGTTGGGACTTTCTTATTGTTTTCTTTAAAACTAAGTTTGGTTAAATAATAGCGTAAATTATAAATAGGGTATTTTGATATATGCTCATAATCTGTATGTATTTGCTGAATTTCTTCATCAACTTCCCCAAAAATTTTAAAAGGCGCTTTAGCAAACTTTGTTGAAAGCCTTCCCGAAGATGAATTTTTATCGCCATTAATCACTAGGTCGTAACGCTTACTTCTTATTGAAAACCAACACATACCGTAATTAATTAAATGGTTAAATGGTTTTCTTGGTAGTTGAATTATTTTATCTATTTGCTCGTAATTTTCAAAAACAGGATAGGCTACTCCTCCTTTTACAAATAAATCAATTTTACAATCTGGAAATGTTATAATTAGCTCTTGAATTAAAGGTGTCAACAATAATTGATTACCTAATTTATGATTTGGTCTAGAAATTAATATCTTTTTTATATCTACTTTATGTTTTAAATCAATTTTTGTATTAGAATATGATTTACCAACATTTTTTGTAAGCCTTTCCATTATTCTAGTTCTTACAAAATTTAAAGGTTTTAAAATATTCATATACTAATTTTTGTGATTTGGCTTTGTATAAAGCTTAGCGTCCTATAAATCTTAATTTAATTTTCCTTTTAGACGTTATAAAGTATACTCCTGTTAAAAGAATTACAGCTGCAATTATAGTTTGAATACTTAATGATTCATCTAAAATATACCAACCCAAAACTATAGCTATTACTGGATTTACATAAGCAGAAGTTGATACTTTTTCTGTTGATACATTTTTTAGTAAATAATTGAAAGCAGTAAATGCAACAATACCACCAAATACAATTAATAATATTAATGACCATTGTACTGGTGAACTCCAATTTACAGGAGAAACCCATGTTTCATTAAAAAACAAGCTAGTTAATACTAATAAAAATCCTGCAATAAGCATTTGGTAACCCGTACTGACAAAGAAATTAGAAGGTAAATCGGCTTTTGAAACAAATACGCTAGCATAACTCCAACTTAACACACAGGTAAGTATCATAAACATACCCAATAAGCTTTCTTCGTTTGTAATTAATGATTTTTGGCTTACTAAAAGATACATGCCAATAATACCCAAAATAATTCCTATTACAGATTTACTTTGTATTTTTTTGCCATCAATAAGTCGCATTAAAAGTAATACAAATAAAGGTTGCGTTGAAGCTTCAAGTGCTGCAAAACCGCTATCTACATACCTAAGTGCCCATATAAAAACACCATTACCATAAACAAGAAATAAAAATCCTGCAATAGCACAATTAATAAATTGTTTTCTAGTAATTTTTAGACTTAACTTTAAGAATTTTGCAATAACGAATATCAATAATCCTGCACTAGTAAAGCGAATAGACGATACAAAAAATGGAGGTAATTCTGTTACAGCAATTTTGTTTAGGAGATATGTAGAACCCCAAATAACATATATAGCGAAAAACGACAAAATAATTAATGTAGTTTTTCGTGATATATTCATATACTTATTGAATATAAATGTTAACTATTAGAATAGTTTATATGAAAGATTAAATTTTCTTAACTCGAACGGCATTCATGCCTTTTAATCCACGTTCCAATTCGTAAGAAACTTTATCATTTTCTTCAATGTCTTCAAGTAAACCGCTTACATGAACAAAATATTTTTCTTGATTGATACTGTCTAGAATAAATCCGAAGCCTTTTGAATGATCGAAAAAAGATACTTTTCCTTCTTTATTTTTAGGTTCTTCTTCTCTATCTTCTTTTTTAGGTACACCAAGTTCGATACTTTCTGCCTCAATCTTTTCACGTAATGCTGGATCTGGCGGTGTATCTGTTAAGTTACCGTTGAAATCTACATATGCAAACTGAATACCTTGTGGGTTTTCTTTAGCTTCTAGCTTACGGGCTTCTTTCTTTTTTTTCTTATCTTCTCTTTTCTTTAAGCGTTTTTTTTCTTTTTCAATCTTATTAAATGTTACTTGTGATTTTGCCATAGTTTAAAATTCCTGTCTTATTAAGTGTTATTGTATAGGCGTAAATGTACGCCATATTTTATTATTTAGTCGTAAATTGTGTTGAAAGCTTAATCTTCTGGTGGATATCCGTGAATAGATTCGAAAATTTCATCAAAATTTGAACGTAAATATGCGTTTAGTTTTTTTCTATAATCGCCTTTTAGCCAATCAACAAAATTGAATGTGCTCTTACTAATACATTTTGTATATCGGTTAATTCTAAAATCAACATCATCACCCAATTTCTTTGCTAATGCTAAGGCATCATAGACATCTTCACTATTTTCAATACAAATTTTTGCATGTTGTTCAATAGAACGTTCTAACACCACTTTTGATGATTCTCCACCTCTAATAGACTCAATATATGTTTTTTGAATATCGAAATATACTTCTTTAGATTTAGAAAATTCTGATCTTAAATCGTCAGGCATTTCATATCTAAAATTACTCTCTAGTTCTTCATCACTTAATATAGCATCTAAATAGTAGTTTGGTGATCTAAATATTTTTTGCCAATCTAAATCGTCTCCCCAAGGTCCAAATCGATGAAAATTGTTTCCTAAATCGATTACAGAAAAGGTGCTTTTATTTTCTAAAATACGAGAACCACGACCAATCATTTGGTAATATAATGTTAACGATTTTGTAGCTCGATTTAAAATAATACTTTCAACCGTTGGCTCATCAAAACCAGTCGTTAAAATACTAACAGAGGTTAAAATTGCATCGGGTGTTTTCTTAAACCATTGCAGTATAAGTGCGCGTTCTTTTTTACTATTAGTATTATCTAAATGGGCAACTGGATAACCGGCTGCTCTAAAAGTATCGTAAACATGTAACGATGTATTAATACCGTTATTGAAAATTAAAGTCTTTTTGCCTTTTGCACGTTCTTCATATGCTTGTATTAACTTAGAAAGCATATCATTATCGGTATACAAATCTTCTGAAGATTTTACTGTATAATCTCCATTTGCACCAACAACTAACGAGGTTAAACCTACATTATATGAAAACATTTCGGCACGAGACAGAAACCCATTTTCAATTAAAGATTCAATAGTTTCACCAACAATTAATTCATCATAATTATCAGTCATAGGAAGTTCCATACTAGAACTTAAAGGCGTTGCCGTAACACCTAAAATAAACGACTGATTAAAAAATTTAAATAATTTTGTAAATGAATTGTAATGTGCTTCATCAATAATTACTAAGCCAATGTCAGAAATATCAAGTTTATCATCTTGTAATCTATTGTTTAAAGTTTCAACCATAGCAACAAAACAGCTATAATTTCCTTGATTACTTAAATCGGCTTTACTATCAATAACCTTATTATCAACAGCAAATTCTGTAAGCATATTAGATGTTTGCTTACATAATTCTATACGATGCGTCATCACTAACACCTTCTTTTTGTGATGTTTTAAATACTGACGAACAATTTCTGAAAAAATAACTGTTTTCCCTCCACCAGTTGGTAATTGATATAATAAATGATAATCTTTAGGAGATTCTTCAAAGCTTTTAAAAATTTTATCGATAGCTCCTTTTTGGTAGCTATATAAATCTTTACCTGCTTTTCTTTCTTCTAATTCTGTTATAGATATGTCCATTTTCTGAATTTGCAATGTGCAAAAATACCACCTTTTAAGGGTTTTTGACGAATGTTTTTAGTGAAAAATGTAATGAAATTAAAACTTGATAGAAATGATGTTTGTAGATAATGATATTTGTCTGAAAACTTGATGTTTATAAGTTAGTGGAATTAAATTATTCTTTAACAATAATAATAGTGGCTTTTACACCTGTTGAAAGGTTCCATTGGTTTCCTGAAATCAAATTACCTTGGTCATCCATAACTTTAAATTCTGCAGTATTGGGTAAAGCGTATCCTTCATTTAAGGCTAAAAAATCAATTTTATTAAAACCTTTTTTCAATTCTAATTTAAAACTTTTATTGCCATTAGTTAACTTAACACGGTATTCAAGAATTTCATCGTTTACTGAAATTCTTATATAGTCACCATCTTCAAGACCAAAATCTCTATAAGTAACACGAATAAATTTCGATTTGGTTTTAAAATCTCCAAAGTATTGATCTGTTTTACTTCCTTTTGTACCTAAACCTAATTCAACTTCTAAAGCTTTATTCTTTTTATTAAATTGCTTTTCGTAAAGTTCTCCAGGGTTCCCAAATTTTTCACCAAACATAGAAAATTCCTTTTTTGGTAAATTAATATTAGTGTTTGTTTTTGGTACAGACATACCATTAATAGTATTATTATTTATGGGTTTAGATGGTAATAAGGTTTTAGTATCAATAGAATCTTTTTTACTCTTTATTGCAGGAATTGAAGTTGACTTATTTTTACTATCAATTTGAGCTTCTACAGTTATTGTAAAAGCTAATAATAGTAATAATATAAAATAAAATTTTTGCACTTTATTTTGTTCTTTTAAAATTCAAAGATATTTGTTTATCTGTAAACATCATTATATAGATATATATTTAGCATTTATTTATACAAAAACCGTTCCTAAACTTAATCAATTCTTAAAACACTTAGTTAATTACACTCACTATCTACCCTATTTGCTACATAAATAGTTAAAAATTGTTAAATTATTAATATGTTATACATAGTACTGTAACAAATTTGATTTATTGTCGTCTTATTAGTATAAATCAATTAAAATATAGAAATTATGAGAACATTAAACAGTAATCGAATCAGTGGAACTTTAAACAAAACTAAAAGCCATAATTGGAACACTAAAAGACGTTACAGATAATAATAACGTCTTTATTTACCACAAACATCAATCAATCAAAAAAATGAAAGCAATCAGCAAAATATCAAGACGATTAAACGCCATAACGCAAGAGAATTTATCATCCAATAGACGCATCATACATTTTGAATCTTTAAACAACGTTATTTGGAAAGGTAGCAAACGTT
>CAZLXG010000082.1:0-7171 GCA_964563585.1 uncultured Flavobacteriaceae bacterium
AAATGCGGGAGTAGCTCAGTTGGTAGAGCGTCAGCCTTCCAAGCTGAATGTCGCCAGTTCGAACCTGGTCTCCCGCTCTAATTATTTAAGCCGGTGTAGCTCAGGGGTAGAGCGTTTCCTTGGTAAGGAAGAGGTCACGGGTTCAATTCCCGTCATTGGCTCTATTTTTCAAGAAAATAAATTTTTGAATACACTAAGTATTATTATATAACTAAGATTAAATTATTTAAAACATGGCAAAGGCAACTTTCGATCGTTCAAAACCACACTTAAATATTGGTACTATTGGACACGTAGATCACGGTAAAACAACTTTAACTGCTGCTATTACTAAAGTATTAGCTGATGCAGGTTTATCAACAGCATTATCATTTGATCAAATTGATAACGCACCAGAAGAAAAAGAAAGAGGTATTACAATTAATACTTCGCACGTAGAGTATTCAACAAAGAATCGTCACTATGCACACGTAGATTGTCCAGGTCACGCAGATTATGTAAAGAACATGGTAACTGGTGCTGCGCAAATGGATGGGGCTATTTTAGTAGTAGCTGCTACAGATGGTCCAATGCCACAAACTCGTGAACACATCTTATTAGGACGTCAAGTAGGAATTCCTCGCATGGTTGTATTCATGAATAAAGTGGATATGGTTGATGATGAAGAATTGATTGAGTTAGTAGATATGGAAATTAGAGATTTATTATCTTTCTATGAGTACGATGGGGATAATGGTCCTGTAATTCCTGGTTCAGCTTTAGGCGCACTTAATGGTGAGCAAAAATGGGTTGATACTGTAATGGAATTAATGGAAGCTGTAGATAGCTGGATTGAAGAGCCAGTACGTGAAATTGATAAGCCATTCTTAATGCCTATTGAAGATGTATTCTCAATTACAGGTCGTGGTACTGTTGCAACTGGTCGTATTGAAACTGGTATAGCAAACACAGGAGATCCTGTTGAAATTATTGGTATGGGAGCTGAGAAATTAACTTCTACTATTACTGGTATTGAAATGTTCCGTCAAATCCTTGATAGAGGTGAAGCTGGAGATAATGCAGGAATCTTATTAAGAGGTATTGAGAAATCTCAAATTTCTCGTGGTATGGTAATTACAAAACCTGGTTCTGTAACACCACACGCTAAATTTAAAGCTGAGGTTTATATCCTTAAAAAAGAAGAAGGTGGACGTCATACTCCATTCCATAATAACTACCGTCCACAGTTTTACGTACGTACAACTGATGTAACAGGAAACATTGCGCTTCCTGATGGAGTTGAAATGGTTATGCCTGGAGATAACTTAACTATTACTGTTGAATTAATTCAACCAATTGCAATGAATGTAGGTTTACGTTTCGCAATTCGTGAAGGTGGTAGAACCGTAGGAGCAGGTCAGGTAACTGAGATTTTAGACTAAAAAAGTTTAACATATATATAGAGTTAAGGTATCCTGTTTTTCGGGATGCCTTTTCCCTTATATTTACGGGTTTAGCTCAGTTGGTAGAGCACTGGTCTCCAAAACCAGGTGTCGGGAGTTCGAGTCTCTCAACCCGTGCAAATTAAAGAATAAAAATAAATGGCTGGAATTGTAACTTATATAAAAGAATCATTTGGAGAACTAAAAAACAATGTGACTTGGCCAGAATGGGCAGAAGCACAACGTTTAACAGTTATAGTTGCTGTATTTTCAATTATATTTTCTCTTGCAATATGGGGAGTTGATACAGTATTCAGCAAAGTCATAACATTTTACTTTGAATGGATTAACGGTTAAAATAAAATTTATGTCTGAAGTAAGTGAAAAAAAATGGTACGTTGTTAGAGCTGTAAGTGGGCAAGAAAACAAAATTAAAACTTATATAGAAAATGAAATTTCTAGATTAGGATTATCAGATTTTGTAGAGCAAGTTTTAGTGCCAACAGAAAGAGTAATTCAGATTCGAAACGGAAAAAAAGTTCATAAAGAAAAAGTTTTTTTCCCGGGATATATAATGGTACAAGCTGATTTAGTAGGAGAAGTTCCTCATGTTATAAGGTCAATTACTAATGTAATAGGGTTTTTAGGAGAAACAAAAGGTGGTGATCCTGTGCCGTTAAGACAATCTGAAGTAAACAGAATGTTAGGTAAAGTAGATGAGTTATCTGTTGAAGAAAGTGCAAATGTAGCGATACCATTTACAAAAGGAGAAACAGTTAAAGTAATAGATGGCCCATTTAATGGATTCGATGGGACTATTGAAAATATAAATGAAGAAAAGCGTAAACTAGAAGTAATGGTTAAAATTTTCGGAAGAAAAACACCATTAGAATTAAGTTATATGCAAGTTGAAAAAGTATAATAGTGTTACATTAAGATAGATGAATTTTTCGCTTCCAAAAGAGAGATAACATCAAAATTAAATTATTAAAAATGGCAAAAGAATTAGGTAAAGTAGTTAAGTTACAAGTTCGGGGAGGTGCTGCGAATCCGTCGCCACCGGTTGGACCCGCTTTAGGAGCTGCAGGTGTTAACATCATGGAGTTCTGTAAGCAATTCAATGCTAGAACCCAAGATAAACCAGGTAAAGTATTGCCAGTGGTTATATCTGTTTACAAAGACAAATCATTTGATTTTGTAATCAAAACTCCGCCAGCAGCAGTTCAATTATTAGAAGCGGCAAAGGTGAAGAAAGGTTCTGGAGAGCCAAACCGAAAAAAAGTAGCTAAAGTTTCTTGGGATCAGGTTAAAACCATCGCAGAAGACAAAATGGTAGATTTAAATGCATTTACTATTGGGTCTGCTATGAAAATGGTTGCTGGTACAGCAAGATCAATGGGAATTACCGTAACAGGAAAATTTCCTAATTAATCTATAAAAGACATTTAAAATGGCAAGATTAACAAAAAAGCAAAAAGAAGCTGTAGCGAAAATAGAAAAAGGCAGAATTTATTCTGTTGATGAAGCATCAGCATTAATAAAAGAAATTACCAATACTAAATTTGATTCATCAATTGATTTAGCAATTCGTTTAGGAGTAGATCCACGTAAAGCTAATCAAATGGTTAGAGGTGTTGTTTCACTTCCACATGGTACGGGTAAAGATATGAAAGTACTAGCATTAGTAACTCCAGATAAAGAAGCAGAAGCTAAAGAGGCTGGAGCAGATTACGTAGGTTTAGACGAGTATCTTGATAAAATTAAGAGCGGTTGGACAGATGTTGATGTAATTATTACTATGCCAAGTGTTATGGGTAAATTAGGTCCTTTAGGACGTGTATTAGGTCCTCGTGGTTTAATGCCTAACCCAAAAACAGGTACTGTAACTATGGATATAGCTAAAGCAGTTACTGAAGTAAAAGCTGGTAAAATTGACTTTAAAGTTGATAAAACGGGTATTATACATGCAGCAATTGGTAAGGCCTCATTTAGTGCTGATAAAATTGCAGGTAATGCAAATGAATTATTGCAAACAATAATGAAATTAAAGCCAACAACAGCAAAAGGAATTTATGTAAAAAGCATTTTTATGTCTAGTACCATGAGTCCTAGTCTTGCTATTGATACTAAAATTGGTTAATTAGTTAAACTTTTTATTATGACAAGAGAAGAAAAATCACAAGTAATTGAAGAGTTAACTGTACAATTAGCCGATAATGCTAATATTTATTTAGCAGATATTTCAGGATTAAATGCAGGAACTACTTCAAACTTACGTCGTGCTTGTTTTAAAGCAAACGTACAGTTATCAGTTGTAAAAAACACATTGCTTGAAAAAGCAATGGAAGCTTCAGATAGAGATTTCGGAGACCTTCCTAATGTATTAAAAGGAAATACTTCGGTAATGTATTCTGAAACTGGAAATGCTCCAGCTAAAGTAATTAAAGCCTTCAGAAAAAAATCAGACAAACCTTTATTAAAAGGAGCGTTTATTGAAGAGACTGTTTACATAGGCGACGAGCAATTAGATATGTTAGTAGATATAAAATCTAAAGAAGAATTGATAGGTGAGATTATAGGATTATTACAATCTCCTGCTAAGAATGTTATATCAGCACTTCAATCAAGTGGTGGGAAACTTTCAGGTATCTTAAAAACATTATCTCAAAGAGAGGGATAATATTAAATAGTACGCACTTTATTACAATTATATTATTATTATTAAAAATTATTAAAACGATAGAAAAATGGCAGATTTAAAAGATTTCGCAGAACAATTAGTTAACTTGACAGTAAAAGAAGTAAATGAGTTAGCAACTATATTAAAAGATGAGTATGGTATCGAGCCTGCTGCTGCTGCTGTAGCTGTAGCTACTGGAGGTGCTACTGGAGGAGGAGAAGAAGAAGCTCAAACAGAATTTGATGTTATACTTAAAGCCGCTGGTGGTTCTAAATTAGCAGTAGTAAAATTAGTTAAAGAATTAACTGGTCTTGGTTTAAAAGAAGCTAAAGGTTTAGTTGATGATGCACCAAGTGCAATTAAAGAAGGTGTTACTAAAGACGAAGCTGAAGCGTTAAAAACATCTTTAGAAGAAGCTGGAGCAGAGGTTGAGCTTAAGTAAGTTAAGCAACCTAACAACATAAAGGTTTAGGTCTGAAGATAAGTACTTCAAGACCTAAACCATTTTGCGTATAAAATAATTACATACGCTATCATTATTTTTTTTAATCATAATTCCGTCCATTGATGTTATCAACACAAGCTGAAAGATTAAATTTCTCGTCTATTGTAAATAGAACAGAATACCCAGATTTCTTGGATATTCAAATAAAATCCTTCCAGGATTTTTTCCAATTAGAAACAAAATCAGATGAAAGAGGTGATGAAGGTTTATACAACACCTTCATGGAAAATTTTCCAATTACAGATTCTCGTAATCAATTTGTTTTAGAATTTTTAGATTATTTTGTAGATCCACCAAGATATGCTATTAATGAGTGTATTGAAAGAGGACTTACCTATAGCGTTCCGCTAAAAGCAAGGTTAAAGTTATATTGTACAGACCCTGAACATGAGGATTTCGAGACCATTGTTCAAGATGTGTACTTAGGTACAATACCTTACATGACGCCAAGTGGTACATTTTGTATTAATGGTGCAGAACGTGTAGTAGTTTCTCAATTACACCGTTCTCCAGGAGTATTCTTTGGTCAATCTTTCCATGCAAATGGAACAAAATTATATTCAGCAAGAGTAATTCCTTTTAAAGGTTCTTGGATTGAATTTGCTACAGATATCAATCAAGTAATGTATGCTTACATTGATAGAAAGAAAAAATTACCTGTTACAACATTGTTTAGAGCTATTGGTTTTGAACGTGATAAAGACATTTTAGAGATTTTTGATTTAGCGGAAGAAGTTAAAGTATCAAAATCTGGATTAAAAAAATATTTAGGACGAAAATTAGCTGCACGTGTATTAAACACATGGCATGAGGATTTTGTTGATGAAGATACTGGTGAAGTTGTATCTATCGAGCGTAATGAAATTGTGCTTGATCGTGATACGGTTTTAGATAAAGAAAACGTTGAAGAAATTCTTGAAGCTGGTGTAAAAACTATTCTTTTACATAAAATAACTTCAGAACAAGGTGATTATGCAATTATACATAACACACTTCAAAAAGATCCAACAAACTCTGAAAAAGAGGCTGTTGAACATATTTACAGACAATTACGTAATGCCGAGCCGCCAGATGAGGAAACAGCACGTGGAATAATTGATAAATTATTCTTTAGTGATCAACGTTACTCTTTAGGAGAAGTTGGGCGTTACAGAATGAATAAAAAATTACAATTAGATATTGGAATGGATAAAATGGTTCTAACAAAGTTAGACATCATTACCATAGTAAAATATTTAATTGAGCTTATCAACTCAAAAGCAGAGATTGATGATATTGATCACTTATCTAACCGTCGTGTACGTACAGTTGGTGAGCAATTATCATCTCAATTTGGTGTTGGTCTAGCACGTATGGCACGTACTATTCGTGAACGTATGAATGTTCGTGATAACGAAGTATTTACACCAATAGATTTAATTAATGCAAAGACATTATCGTCTGTAATTAATTCGTTTTTTGGTACTAACCAGTTATCTCAATTCATGGATCAAACCAATCCGTTAGCTGAAATTACGCATAAGCGTCGTTTATCAGCTCTTGGACCAGGAGGTTTATCAAGAGAGAGAGCAGGTTTCGAAGTACGTGATGTTCACTATACACACTACGGAAGACTTTGCCCGATTGAAACACCAGAGGGACCAAATATTGGTTTAATTTCTTCACTTTCAGTATATGCTAAAGTGAATTCAATGGGATTCATCGAAACACCATATCGTCCAGTTACTGATGGTGTTGTAGATATAAAAAGTACACCTATATATTTAAGTGCAGAGGAAGAAGAAGATAAATTAATTGCTCAAGCAACGATTAAGGTTGATGATAACGGAAAGATTTTACATGATAAGGTAATTGCTAGAATGGAAGGCGACTTCCCAGTAATTGATCCAAACGCATTACATTATACAGATGTTGCGCCAAATCAAATATCATCTATATCGGCATCTTTAATTCCTTTCTTAGAACATGATGATGCGAATAGAGCCTTGATGGGATCTAACATGATGCGTCAAGCAGTTCCATTATTGTTGCCACAAGCACCAATTGTTGGTACAGGTTTAGAACGTCAAGTTGCATCAGATTCTCGTGTATTAATTAATGCAGAAGGAGATGGTGTTGTACAATATGTTGATGCAACTGAAATTGTAATTAAATATAGCCGTACAGAAGATGAAGCTAAAGTTAGTTTTGATAGTGATATTAAAACATATCCTTTAGTAAAATTCAGAAAAACAAACCAAGGGACTTCTATCAACTTAAAACCAATTGTGGTTAAAGGTGATAAAGTTACTAAAGGTCAAGTTTTATGTGAGGGTTATGCAACTCAAAAAGGAGAATTAGCATTAGGTAGAAACATGAAAGTGGCATTTATGCCATGGAAAGGCTACAACTTTGAGGATGCGATTGTAATTTCTGAAAAAGTAGTCCGTGAAGATATATTTACATCAATTCATATTGATGAGTATTCTCTTGATGTACGTGATACTAAATTAGGTAATGAAGAATTAACGAATGATATTCCTAACGTTTCTGAAGAAGCTACTAAAGATTTAGATGAAAACGGAA
>CAZLXG010000083.1:0-7063 GCA_964563585.1 uncultured Flavobacteriaceae bacterium
CCAATATCTTTTATATGATTATCATTTAGTAAGTCGCCATCTAAATAAACGCTCCCCGAATCGGGCATTGTTATTTGATTTACAACTCTTATAAGTGTTGTTTTTCCTGCGCCATTTGGCCCTAATAATCCAAATATACTTCCTTCAGGAACATTAATAGATACTTTATTAAGCGCTGTGAAATCTCCAAAATTTTTAGAAACTGAATTAACTTCTAATAAGTTTTTCATTCTTAAATTATAATTTTCTTATGTGTGTGGTAAATATATTAAATGTTACAAATTAATATGCAAGTTATTTTGATAAAACGTATAGAAATTATAGTATTTATAGAAAAACAAAACCCACCCTTAAAAAAATTAAGGATGGGAAAAAAATTGCTATGAAAAAGAAAAATTACCGCTAAAATAAATTAGCGATAACCCAAATATAGTATATTTTTCGTAATTATTACTTATAATTAAGATTACTTTTTCAGTTATTAAAAAAAGAGAATGGTTCTTAATTAAAGGTAATTATTAGGAAAACATGTCTTTTACTTTCTCAAAAAATGATTTATCTGAGCTTTCTGGTTTAGGCACAAAATGCTCATCATCGCGCATAGTTTCAAAAAATTCTTTTTGTTGTTTATTTAATGTTTTAGGTGTCCAAACATTTACATGTACTAGTAAATCTCCTCTCCCGTAACCATTAATACTTGGGATTCCTTTTCCGCGTAAGCGTAAAATTTTACCCGATTGTACACCAGCTTCAACTTTAATACGCACTTTACCAGTTACTGTATCAATTTCTTTAGATGTTCCTAAAACCGCATCTGGATAACTTACATACAAATCGTAATGCAAATTATCGCCTTCACGTTGCAAAGTCGCATGGTCTTCTTCTTCAATAGCTACTAACAAATCACCTGTAATTCCATTTCCTGGCGCATCGTTCCCTTTTCCTGATACTTTAAGTTGCATACCATCTACAACACCTGCAGGAATTTTAATAGATACTGTTTCTTCGGCTACTTTTAAACCTTGTGCATCAGCATCAGCAGGTTTTTTATCTATGGTTTGTCCTGCTCCACCACAAACATTACAAGTAGAAGCTGTTTGCATTCTACCCAAAATAGTGTTTGTGACACGCATAACTTGTCCTGCTCCATTACATGTTGAACAGGTTTTATATGTTGTTCCTGGTGCTTGAACTTTACGTTTTACTTTTATTTTTTTCTCAACACCATTGGCAATTTCTTCTAAAGTAAGTTTTACACGAATACGTAAATTACTACCTTTTACACGGCGTTGACCGCCACCACCAAAACCAGAGAATCCGCCGCCGCCAAAACCGCCACCTCCAAAAATATCGCCAAACTGACTGAATATATCATCCATATTCATGCCGCCACCGCCAAAACCGCCGCCTCCACCAGCTTCAAAGGCTTGATGACCAAATTGGTCGTAACGTGCTTTTTTATCGCCATCGCTTAAAACCTCATAAGCTTCGGCTGCTTCTTTAAATTTACCTTCTGCACTTTTATCATCAGGATTTTTATCAGGATGAAATTGAATTGCTTTTTTACGGTAAGCCTTTTTTATTTCAGCAGCACTAGCACCTTTGCTAACACCTAATGTTTCGTAATAATCTTTTTTAGCCATGACTCTTATTTACCTACAACAACTTTAGCGTGTCTTAATATTTTATTTCCAATGAAATAACCTTTTTCAATAACATCAACCACTTTGCCTTTCATTTTTTTATCACCTTCAATTTCTGTTAATGCTTGATGAAAATCTGAATCGAAGGTTTTCCCTTTACTTTCCATATTTTTTAAGCCTTTCTGCTCTAATGCTTTAAGAAGTTTTTGATAAATTAGTAAAACTCCCTTTCGTAAATCTTCAGCTTCTTTATCATCTTCAATATGACTTAAAGCGCGTTCAAAATCATCTAAAATAGGAAGCACACTTAACATAACAGATTCTCCAGCGGTTTCAATTAAATCTAATCGCTCACGTGATGTTCTCTTTTTATAATTTTCAAACTCAGCAAATAATCGCAAAAACTTATCTTTTTCTCGCTTCACTTCTTCTTGAAGTTTCTCTTCAATGGTTAATTCTTCAGCCTGTTCTTCTACTTCAACTGTTTCAGTTTGTGCAGTTTCAACTTGCTCATTTTCTATATCTTCTTTATTATCTTTTTTACTCATCGCTAAATTTAATTTATGCAAATACTAAAATTAGTTGGCAAAAGTACTGCCATTATTATAAAAATGTCAAAATGTCACTAAATAATTTTATTTTTTTTAACATAATAATTCAATCATTTAACTAGGTTTACATCTTAAACACTAAATAATGATAAAAATGAAAAAAAATATTGCAACTATTTTAACTGTAATTACATTGGCAATAACCTTAGTTGGTTGTAAAGACAAGGCTAAAGAAGCTGATACTAAAGAAGCTGAAGCCGCTGCTGTAGCAAAAGTAGCTTCAGAAAAATATATTGTTGATGTAGCTAGTTCTACTATTGAATGGAAAGGTTTTAAACCAACTGGAACGCACAACGGAACTATTAGTTTAGACAGTGGTGTATTTAATTTAGTTGATGGAACTATTAATAGCGGAACGTTTTTAATCGATATGAAATCTATTAAAGATGCTGAAGGAAGTGCCAAATTAGAAGGTCATTTAAAAAATGCTGACTTTTTTGATGTTGAACAATTTTCAACTGCAGGTTTTGAAGTTACTGGTTTAGAAGACGCAGATGGTAAAACTATGCTTTCTGGTAATTTAACACTTAAAGATGTTAAAAACAATGTGACATTTCCTGTTACTGTAACTAACGAAAATGGTTCTGTAACAATTTCTAGTGAAGCGTTTACTATTGATAGAACAAAATGGAATGTACAATATGGTTCTAAATCAATTTTTGATAATTTAGGCGATAAATTTATTAATGATGATATTGAATTAAAAATTACAGTTAAAGCTACTAAGTCTTAAACAATTTTACTAGCTCTAAGCATTTCTCGTTTTCCTGGTGGACCTGGAAGTCGCTCTACTGTAAAACCAACAGATTGCATGGCACGACGCACACTACCTTTAGCAGAATATGTTACTAAAACACCATTTTCTTTTAATGCAGTATTCATTTTTTCAAACATAGTTTCAGTCCATAATTCTGGCTGTACACGTGCTCCAAAAGCATCAAAATAAATAAGGTTAAAGGTATTGACTTCAGAAATATCTTTAAAATATTTTTGTTGCTTGGTTAGCTTAAATTTATCAGTTATTTGATGTGGTTTTTCCCAATTGATTTGATGGAGTTTTAAAAACAAATTCTTATCAGCATGTAATTCCTCAGCATAATTTAATTGAGTTATTTCATCTTTTAAAACAGGGTACGCTTCAACACCAACATAATTAATATTAATGTTTAATTGTTCTGCTTCTAACAAAGTTATAAAAGCATTTAAACCCGTACCAAAACCTATTTCTAATATTGAAATTACTTGAGACTTCTCGACTGTGCTCGAAATGACATTTGATGAAGGTATTATTTGAGCTTGAGATTCTTCGCTTCGCTCTGAATGACAAAAGTGATGTAAACCGTGTTTTATAAATACATGTTTTGCTTCTTGAATTGCTCCGTGTATTGAATGATATTGTTCGTCCCATTCTTCAATTTGAATAGTTTTTGAACCATCTGAAGTTGTAATGATGTTACGCTTCAATTTTAAAATTACTTTATTAAAAGCTTTTTAATACGTGGTATTGGTCCTGTACATTCTGTTTTATGACAAGACACACACAGATTTACCATATTGTTAAACCTCTTTTCTACTGGCACATTCGATGACGTATTAAAGATTTCCTTTTCGGTTTCAATAAAAAGTTTAGAGAAATTTTTAAAATTCTCGTCTCGTGTTTTAAAGTTAGAAAGTTCCGCTGTATGTATTTTTAAAAATTTATCAGGAAACTCTTCTGGAATATTTCCTGCAAGAATATCTTCTTTAATTTTTTGATTAAGTTCATACATTTGGTTCATGAGCAAAGTCATTTCAGAAGCTTCGTACATAACATATTCTTTCTTTTTTTTAATTTCAAGTGTATTTTTTTCTGCCTTTTTACAGCCAAAAACTAATAACAAAACGCATAAACCAAATATATACTTCATAACATTACTCTTTTAATAAAACACCATCAGCAAGAAAAGAATATGTTTTTTTTACTTCGGTAATTTGCGCAATTTCTTCAGCAGTTTTCCCTGCATCTTCTGCATAATGACGTTGTTCTTCAACTGAAACTTCAGACACATATGCTTTTCCATTTATAATAACTTCATCTCCAGCAATATTCATTGGCATAAAAAATCCGTAATCTTTAAACTTTACCATTACTTCGTTACCATCTTCTAAATCTAAAAGCATCCAACAACCTTTTGCTTGACATACACTATTTACCTTCGCCGTTATTTTAGAGTCTATACTATCACCAACTTTCATGGTTTTGTAGTGCTTTGCCATAGATGTTACTGCAATAGCATCATCTGCAATTATTTCTTTTCCAAAAGAAGCATATTCAACTTTTGCAATTTCTTTAGCTTCTATTGATTGCTCTTCTTCTTTTTTCTTGCAAGAATTTAACATTAAAATGCAAATACAAGCTATTAAAATATTTTTCATGATATATAAAAATTAAGTTTTAAACGATTTGTACAAATATAGCTATTTTAAAAACGTTTTTACTTAAATTTGTACCATAAAACAACTTGAATTATGAGTGTTCTAATAAATAATATAGAGATTATAAAATCGGAAACTTCAAAAATACATGATGTCGATTTTAATAATTTAAAATTTGGAAATACATTTTCTGACCACATGTTAGAATGTAATTATAAAAACGGGAAATGGCAAGCACCAAAAGTAATTCCATACCAACCAATTGTTTTAGACCCTTCTGCTAAAATTTTCCATTATGGGCAATCTATTTTTGAAGGCATGAAAGCGTATAAAGATGCTAATGATGATGTTTGGTTATTCCGTCCGTTAGATAATTTTAAACGTTTAAATGTTTCTGCAAAACGGTTAGCTATTCCTGAATTACCTGAAGGCTATTTTATGGAAGGTTTAAAAGCGCTTTTAAATGTTGATAGAGATTGGATTCCTAAACAAGATGGAAGCACACTATATATTCGTCCGTTTATTTTTGCATCTGGAAACGGGTTTCATGCGTCGCCTGCAAATGAGTATAAATTCCTTATTTGTACGGCACCTTCTGGAGCTTATTTCTCTGGTAAAGTAAAGGTTTTAATTGAAGAAAAATATTCACGTTCTGCAAATGGTGGCGTTGGTTTTGCAAAAGCTGGCGGTAATTATGCAGGTCAGTTTTACCCAACACAATTAGCTGTTGATAAAGGCTACCAACAAGTTATTTGGACAGATGATAATACGCATGAATATATTGAAGAAGCTGGTGCAATGAATATTTTTATACGTATAAATAACACGTTGATTACGGGACCAACAAGCGATAGAATTTTAGATGGTATTACACGTAAAAGTATTATTGAATTAGCTAAAGCTGAAGGTATTCCTGTTGAAGTTAGAAAAATAACCGTTTCAGAAGTTGTTGAAGCTGCTAAAAACGGGTCACTTAAAGAAATGTTTGGAGCAGGAACTGCTGCGGTTATTTCTCCTATTTCTGGTTTTGGTTATAAAGACGCTGATTATGATTTACCAGAATTAGAAAATACGTATGCTAGCACTTTAAAGAAACTTATTACTAATATACAAACTAATAAAAGTGAAGATCCTTATGGATGGCGCTTTAAAGTTGAATAAATTTTATCCTAATGATAAATAAAAAAAGCAGCTAAATGGCTGCTTTTTTTATTTATTTAATATTGATTCTATATTTGGTTTAAAGTAATTTGGCCCTTTAAGCACTTTACCATCTTCTCTATAAATTGGCTGTCCGTCTTCACCCAATTTACTCATGTTACTACGTTGTATTTCATTAAAAACCTCTTCAATCTTATACTGCATACCGTGCTCTATGATAGTTCCGCATAAAATATAAAGCATGTCTCCAAGAGCATCTGCAACTTCAACCAAATCATTATTATTAGCAGCTTCTAAATATTCTTCGTTTTCTTCTTTCATTAAATTAAAACGTAATGTATTTTTATCTATGCCTAAATCTGCATGAGGTGTTTCTTTATGACCGATTTTAAATGCTGTATGAAATGCCTTAACTGATTCTATTTTATTTTTCATGAATAATATATTTTTTATTTCCTTGAAAAAGGAAATCTGTTTTCATTAAATTCGCATAAAAATAACCATATGTTTAGTAAAGGTCAAATCATTTTCGGAATTTTATTTTTCATCGCTTTTTCAATAGTGATAGCTTACACGTACCGAAAAGATTTTAAACTTCATAAACGCTTTTATAGTGGAAGCATATGGGTGCTTATTGCATTTATTGGTTTTATTGGTTTTATTGCTGCTATTAAGTTCTTTTTAAAATAGCACTTTACTTCGATTATTTTTGCTTTTTATCTAGTTTTTAGTTTTTTACTTTCTTTGGATGTGAAAGTTATTCTAAATGTAAAAAAAACTCATCATTAAAAGAAGTGCTTAATACTATTATAACAGTTTCAGAAGGCTATACCTAATTTTGATGCTAATATTAATGCATTAAACTCAAGACGTTTTAACCAAACAACAAATAGAAATTTTAGAGCTTATTGCTCAAGGTAAAAGTAACTGGTTTAAAGATACAACTACTATATATAGCGAAAACTGCTCAACATTAAACACACCTCAAAATGAGCCAAATTAAATAATAAATATTTACCCAAATCCAACCAAAAATATTTTAAGCATAACATTTAACAACCAAAACAGAAAATAAAATGGTAACGAAGCGCATTATTAAACAATAAACTAAATAATTAAACATTCAAAAAACAAATTATAAAATCCCAAATACTGGTTTTTTATAATTTGTTTTTGCTAGCTATGCTTGTCTAAACAAAAACTTAAATAATGACATAATATTTTTATATCGTT
>CAZLXG010000084.1:0-6446 GCA_964563585.1 uncultured Flavobacteriaceae bacterium
GGAAGTTGTAAACAAATTTTAGCATTTATTCAGTTTTAAAATTCAGAATTAATGGACTTTCAAGTATATAGCATTTAACTACAATATTTTTTATTTTAAATTGTTGCTAAAGTTAAAAAGGATTGTATATTTGCAGTCTTATATCGCGGGATAGAGCAGCAGGTAGCTCGTTGGGCTCATAACCCAAAGGTCACTGGTTCGAGTCCAGTTCCCGCTACTAGCAAAGACAGGGGTTTCAATTTATTGAAACCCCTTTTTTATTTCAATGGGTACAATATAGGTACAAGTTTTTGTGATTTTCCTATGCTTATTTTAAAGAGCTTTCAATTTCCTAAAAGCCCTTTTTATTTTTCTGTACAATATTTGATAATTTCTTTCGCTTAATGGATATTTGATATATTTTGATTTCATTTAGTATTTGATATAAAAATTTGTCATTGTTTTTCATAATGGTATCAATTCTTTTTAACTTTAATCAAAATATAATTCTTTTTCATTTACAATTTTTACAAGATTTATTAGATAATAGAGAACAAGATAATTGGTGGCATGACTACAAAGAATTTTGCGGTAATATAAAAGAGGTTGATACAGACCTATATGTTCAAGCATTACCTTTTTTACTAAAGAAATTAGAGAACAATTATGCGATTAGAAACCTTAGAATAGCATTAGAACTTGAAGCAAAAAACAAGGCTTCCTTTGGTAAAGAAATTTACGCAAAGACAATAGAATCTAATAATCCAAATTTATATTTAATTCTAACGGATGTTCTTTCTGGATTGTACCATTCAGAACAAAAGCTTGCAATTGATAAAATTAAGAGCTTAATAAGTGATGTCGATGTGGGTCTAAGCAAAATAGGTATACAAAGTCTAGCTAAAATTGATTTATCAAATGCTAAAACACCTATAGCGTTTGTGGGTTGGATTGAAAAACAATTTAGTAGCATTGTAAATAATGAAACTCTAACTGAGTTATGGTCATCAGTTTTCTTCACGGTTAGAAATAAAAGAACTGTACTAAAAAATGCTGATACAATTATAAAGAAACAGACTATTGAAATTCAATTAGAACTCATTTACTTCCTAGATTACAATGTAGATATAGAAAAGGAAATATATCTGTTTGAAAAGTACTTGCCTTTATTACTTCATATTGAGTTTGAGCATAATGGTGCATATAGTCAATTAGCATATAGATTAGAAAGTGTAGCTAAAACAAATTTAGACTTGGTTGTTGATTTTATTACCGATTGGGTGGGTGCAAGTGAGGAAAATGCTGGAAAGATAGAATACTTCAATCATTTGCTAAATACATTATGTGATGATTTTTATTCTGATTTTCAAAAGTTATATACAAATTGGCTAAATAAAGACAATCCCAATTTTCATATTGCCATTTTTGAAATGAATAGTGCTAGATATATGAGAAATCTTTCAGGATTAACGGTTTCTGAAGAAGTGATAAAACACTTTTCAGATTATGATATTGAATATATTACTTATAAAATACTCGCATTCGTTTATGATAAAGACACATCTATATACTTAGTTTATTCTATACTGGAGTATAAAGCAGATAATAAAGAGGTCGTTCCTTTTTTGTCAGATTTGTTTATAGATCATTTCATCTTTAATTATTATTCTGTTATAGAGTTTTTAAATTTAAAGAAGAAGACTGCCAGTACAAAACTCAAAAAAATTATAAACAGTATTGTTTGAACTTAGTAATTCTTATAAATCAGAAATCTTAGGGTGGTCTGTTATGTGTGAATAATGTTGTCATACGGCAAAAAAATAGCGTGGAGATGTGTCCTAAATGTAGAGGTACTGGTATACCTTGACTCAAAGACAGCAATAAGCCCACGCCTTACCGTGGGCATTAGTCTATTGCCTTCCAATTGAGTCAATTTTTGAAAATTACCAGTTTTCTACAATCAATGGAATTCTTAGCTAATGCTTATTTTATATGTTTTTGTTAAATTATTTTTCTATATGTTGTTATTTATTGTTTGTTGAATTTAAGGTAGTGATTCCAAAAATCACACCAAATATTTTTTTACTTTTTTAAATTTTAAGAATTGAAGGGTATTAAATTATTATCTGCAAAAGAGCTGCAAGATGTATCTGTGTATTCTAGTTTTCTTTAAAAAATTTATGAGCATAATATTTTTGGTCGCTCAGAGGCTTTAACTTTCCGTTTGTAATTGAGTGAAATTTCGCTGATATTGGTTTTGAATTCATCTGTCATGCGATAGACTATGACAGATGAATGAAGTTAAAAATACGCACTTTATTAATCGTAATATAATATTTTTCGTACATTCGTATTAGCTAACAAGTCTAACTAAAAATAGCTAAAAAATTAATCCCTAAGAATTAATTACTCAAAAAACCATTTAACTATTTTATGAAAGAAAATTATTCTGTTTTAATCGTCGATGATCATTTAATGATTATTGAAGGTTATAAAACCGCTTTAAAGTTTGGCTTTTCTAAATTCACTGATGCAAAATTAAA
The DNA here is from genome assembly GCA_964563585.1 of uncultured Flavobacteriaceae bacterium. GTDB lineage: Bacteria > Bacteroidota > Bacteroidia > Flavobacteriales > Flavobacteriaceae > CAZLXG01. The sequence goes on from CAZLXG010000084.1 coordinate 2,523, forward strand.
AGTTGACTATGCTATTAATTTTAATGGAGCAGTTGAAAAGATTAATTACTCAATAAAGTCTAAAAAATACGATTTGGTTGTTTTGGATCTCAGTATTCCACCATGCAATAAAAATCGAATGAATACAGGTGAAGATTTAGGGAAATGGATAAGGGTGATATCACCAATAACCAAATTATTGATAGTTACTCAATTTGACGATAACATCAGAATAAATAATTGCCTAAATCAACTTCAGCCAGAAGGATTTTTAATAAAATCAGAAATTGCTTCATCATTAGACTTAGTTGCTGCGGTTCACAGTATCTTATTCGATAAATTACATTATGGCAAAAGTGCGTCTGAAATTTTAAAAAGCCGACATCTATCAGATTTTCAAATAGATAAGATTAGCGTTCAACTTTTGCATGAGATGTCCAATGGTGCAAGCATGAAAGAACTAGTTGGTTTGATTCCATTGTCAAAAGGAGGTATACAAAAAAGGAAGAAACAACTAAAAACAGTATTCGAAATAAAAAATAATAGTGATAGAGATTTAGTTCTTAAGGCTAGAAATGCAGGATTTATATAGTTTTCGTAAAAATTTTTAATATAAAAGCCAAAAAGTTTACTAAGTGTAGATTTTTTGGCTTTTATATTAAATAACAAACTACTATATTTTTGTGTTCTTGCTAAAAGGGGAAGCTTAATTTTCTTAATAGTGAACAATCAAGATTTAGCGCACATATTAATATCTAAATACTTAAAGAAGAGTAATTATTATTTTTCTGAAAGTAAGATTAAACTTTTGTTAAATAGTCATCCAGAATTCCCAAGCTTAAAATCAATCACAGATACCTTAGATAGTTTAAATGTTGAAAATCTTGTTGTTAATTTACCGATAAATTCTATTGATAAATTACCTAAAAAATTTATAGCAGTTTTAAAAAATGGTGAGCTATGTTTAGTTAATAAGAGTATAAAAAAGGTTACGCTAACTACTCAATCGCTCACGAAAGTTGATAAGAGTATTTTAGAGTTTCAAAATGATTGGACTGGTGCGCTTTTGGCTGTTGAAAAATCAGGCTTAAAAGTTCCTAAAAATTTAATATTAAGATATTTAGGGTTAACCTTTTTGTTGTTTATCTTATTTTATAATAGTAATTTTGAAAGATTCATTACACCTTTATTTTCTCTAATAGGCTTGATTCTAAGTGTTCTCATTGTAAGGAAAGAACTTGGATTGTCAGACAATCTATCTCAAAAAATTTGCTACAATGGAGAAAGGGTTAATTGTGATTCTGTTATAAATTATAAAGGAGGGTATGTTTTAAGTGAAATATCATTCGCAGATTTAAGTTTCATCTTTTTTTCTTCACTAACAGTTATTAGTTTTTTTCTCGGTTTCGATTATCTTTTCTATATAGTTCTGTTATTCTTGTGTATTCCTGTTATTTTTTATTCTGTCTTTCTACAAGGTATAAAAATCAAGCAATGGTGTACCCTTTGTTTGTCAACTTCATTTGTAATATTACTTATGAATACAGAACTAATATTAAATGATTTTGATATAGCTTTTAACTTTTTGTTTTGGAAGCGAAGCCTGTCCATTTTTATAGTAACATTTCTTATCTGGATGTATATCAAACCTCGTATTCGTAGATATATTGATTTAATTGGAATAGAATTGGATAACCTTAAACTAAAAAGGAATTTTAAATTATTCAATGATCTATTAACTCAAAATAAGAAGGTTGAAACAAGTTCAATTAGGAAATTAAGTGTTGGTTCAAATACCCCAAAAACAATTATAGATATTGTTATTAGTCCTACTTGTAATTTTTGTGAAAAAACTTTTAATGTTTTCAGGGGAATACTTGAGACGAATAACCATAATGAAAAGATTCAAGTAAATTTTGTTTTTAATACAAAAATTGAATATGAGGACGACGTTGGAAGATGTATTTCGGCTCAAATATTAAACTTGAATCAAGAGTCTAGTGCTATTGAATCTTACAATGCAATGAAGTTTTGGTTTGATAATAAAAACTATAATAAATGGAAGGAAAAATACAATTATGTTGACAGTAAAAATTCTGAAATTTTAATAGAGAATACTAAGTGGTGTGAGTTAAATAATATCCACCATACACCCCAAGTAATAATCAATGGATATTTATATCCTTCTGAATTTGATTTAACAGATATAGAATACCAAATTGAAAATTTAATAAGGTAGTACACACATAAAAAATATCTTTTCGCGAAAGATAGACTGATTCTTGACAGTCGTTAAATGTTCAAGTATTAATCAATTTTTAAATTATATTATTATGTTAAAAAACATTTTAAATTTAGAAGGTGCTCAAGAATTGAGCAAGCAGCAGCAAAAGGCTGTTAATGGAGGTCAAAAATGTCAAAGTAGACCAGCTGGAGGGCTTTTTGAAAATGACGGTGAAGGTTCTGGAACTTACAACGGTGGGAATGTAGCCAATTGTTGTCAAGTTCGATGCAGACCATCATTTATAGGCATTGGTTTTGGCTCATGTTCAGCATGGGAAGATGCTCCTTGCTAGTCATTTGTAGCACTCAATTTGACTACCTTAATTCACATTAGGGTAGTTTTTGATTTTTATTAATACTAAATTGTGATTTTATGCTAAAAGATATATTAAGTATAGGGGGGGCTCAAGAATTGAGTAAATCTCATCAAAAAAATATTAATGGTGGAGGAAAATGCAGGGTTTTGGAAATGAGCAGTAGTAACCAAACAGGTTCGGTAAGCACATGTCTGGTACAATGTAGACCTACTGTTTTTGGGATTGGTGTGGATTCTTGGTCTGAACCGTTTACTATACCGTGTTAGTAGTTTTGAAATGAAAGATTTTTTTTATAAAACTAATATTCAATTATTTAAATAATACAAATCATGAAAAAGTCAATGGTACTGTTAATTGTAATGCTTGTTACAAATTCAGTTTTTGCTCAAATTAAAGTTGTTGATAGCATTACAAATAAAGGAGTGTCCTATGTAGCAATAACTTTTGAAAAAAATAATGGTCTATATACTGATGATGATGGGATTTTTAGTTTGGATGAAATAAAGAGTGAACAAATATCGCTCTCATGTATGGGGTATAGTAGTAAAACTATAAGTTTAAAATCAATCCAAAATAATACAATTTATTTAAGTCCTACCAATTATGAACTTTCAGAAGTCATCATTTCTGATAAGGCAAGAAAAAGTAAAACCAAAAGAGTAAAGCCAAACAAGCACAATGATTTTATGCAATCTCATAGATTAAGTATTGGTGGAGAGTTAGCCATGTACATACCTAACGATTATAGTAACAATGATATTGAATTAAAGAGTTTAACGATACCAATAGTTACAAAAACAATTTCTTTTGATAAAAGCATGGAAGGCAAATCTCAACGAGTAAAAAAACTTCCTTTTTCAGCATTATATAAAATTTCATTTTATGCCAATGAGGAAAATAAGCCAGGTGAACAATTTAATTATGAAGATATTACTGTTCTTCTTGACGAAAAATCGACAAAAGTAGATGTTGACTTAGAAAAATATAATATAACATTACCAAAAGAAGGGTTTTTTATTAGTCTTTTAAATTTAGGTAAAACAGATGAAAATGGTAAGTTAATCCCGACAACACCTTTTGAGTTAAAAGAAGTAGGCAACCGCATGGTTAAGTTTGCGAGACCGACTAAACCCTACTTTCCTGTTTATTACGAAGAAAATAAAAACCAAACATTTTTTAGATATTCTTTTAATGATGATAAAAGGTGGATTACTTTTTATAAACATGGAAAGAAGAAAGAAGGAGAATATCATAATATTGGTTTGGGTTACGAATTAAAGATTTATTAAATCAGACCTAAACTATCAATATGAGTTTTCCTTTTTATAATCAAATAGATTTTAAA
>CAZLXG010000085.1:0-6044 GCA_964563585.1 uncultured Flavobacteriaceae bacterium
GCATTGTAAATATATGTACTTGCTTTTTCAGGGTTTTCAAAGGTAGTCGCATCATACAATTGTGTACAATCATCTATTGTTTTACTACGTTGTATTGGATGAATACCTTCACTTCCTCTACGATTGCTGAATTCGTACCCTAAAAATGCTTTTTCTTTGTTCTTTTCTCCTGTTTTTATTAAAACCACTTTTTGTTTAAGTGTGATAATAAAATAAAGCAATTTGTTTTGTTCTAAAGCTAAAATATTAGTCCATTTTCCTTGCTCGTTTTTGGCTTTTACTTTTTTATCGTACTCTTGAAATAATTCGTGATTTTTAATAGCTTCATTTGGTGATTTTTGTAGTAGGGTTTTATAATCATCAAGTGAAATATTCTCCCAAACGTGAGCAATGTATTTTTCTAACGGATTTTCTATTCCATTAATTGTAACGTCTTGTAGATTGGTAAATAGTCTTTTTACCGCTTCTTCAATGTTAAAAGCATCTGCATTATTTCTACGTTTTAAAAATAAGGTAACAGTATTCGTTCCTGTTGCCATAAACGTATTAGAACCCATTTCTGTAATGGCTAGAATATCAAAATACTTTAGAATTATTTCTCTTGTTTGTGTATAAATACCAGAATTACTTAAAATACTACTTGGTAAAATAATACCAGCAACTCCGCCATCTTTTAAAAGTTGTTTTGTTCTTTCAATAAATAAACATTCTATCTCGCTACTTTGGTCGGTTAATCTATCATATAAATCAAATGCTTTCTTTGATCTCTCATCATCCATTTGACCTTTAAACGCAGACACAGAATAAGGCGGATTTGAAATTATAACATCAAATTGCTTATTATCTTGCGGATAAGTTTTGTCTGTTTCTTTTAGTAAATCTTTAAATTCGGTAGAAGTAGAAAAATCGCCTAAACCATCTCCGTGAATAACTTTCGCTAAACCGTCTCCGTGTAAATAACAACTTACTTTTGCTGTTTTTACTAAACGGTAATCTTTTTCTATACCATAAACATAATCTTCTGCCCAATCAAACTGTACCCTTTTAAAACCATCTAAAAGTTTTCTTGTTTGGGGTTTGAATTTATCTAATTCAAGTTTGTCAATGTGTTTTTGTACTTCTTCCATTGACTCCGTAATGAAATGTCCACTTCCTGCTGCGTAATCAATTATAGTAGGTAATAAGTCTTTTTTATTTCCTTCAGCAATCTTTTTATTTGTAATTTCTTGAAGAGGAAGACTTTTAATAATAAAGCGAGCGATTGGAACAGGAGTGAAAAATTGTCCAGATTCTTGCTTTAAACCAGTAGTCAATAATAATTCGAAGAAATCACTTAAAAATTGTTGACGGTAATTATATCGTATTTGATAAACTTGTAATAATTCAACAACTTCTTTTACGACCTTTGCATTCTCTTTAAAAGAAGCATCATCAAAGACTTCTTTTATTGCAAATTCATTATTCTTTTTAAGGCGAATTTCAGTTAATATGTCCTTTATTTCATCTCTATATTTTTCTTGGACTTGTTGAAATCTTTTATCAAATTCATCATCATTAACATCTGTAACTTCTTTTTCTAAAAGTTCCTTCATTCCTCTTCTGTAAAGGTCTGTTAATCTTTTTTGAAAAGATATATGATTGTCTTGTCCTTCAATCCATTGAAAATGGAGTTGTTCATCATCATCACGATTTTCGTCTACTATTTTGCATAAGAATAAAGTAAATATTTTATTAAATGCATTTGGTTTGTCTGAAACAACATTATGTCTTAAAATCTCCAAGAATCGATTAAAAATATGACTACTATCTTCTTGTTTTAAAACTTTTAAATCATTCCTTGTTAGAGCTTTACTTTTGAATTCATAAGTCGTTGCCCAATCTTCAAAAACTCCATTTGATTTTGGTTGTTTGTTCCAACGTTCAAAGAAGTCTTTTACATTTCCTGTTTGTCTGTAGTCATCTTCAATCTTTACAATTTCATTTCTGTATTGTATTTCTTTTTCGTTCAATTCAGAAGCATACAGCATAATCACATCTGCATTTTTATCTTGTTGAAAATAAGTAAATAATTGACCTCCATTTTTTTCTAAATTCTTGAATTCTTTGTTAAATTCTGTTCCCCAAGTTTTACATTCTATCATTAAGTATGCAGAGCCATTATGACGAGTAACTAAAACATCCAAACGCCCACTTGTTCCGTGTCCCGTTTTCCAAGTTTTTTCTAAAGTAATATTTTGAGGTTTATATCCTTTTTCAAGTAATCTATCAACACATTCTAAAACAACCCAGTTTTCAGCTTGTGAAAAGTTCTGAGTAGTTTTACTTTCAGCTTTTATTTTGTTTCCAAAATTAAAAAATTCTTTTTCAAAGTCTACTTCAATAGCGTATTTACTATATTTCTTTTGAAATATTCCAGAAGTATTTTCTTTAGGTGTAAATCCTAATGCTTGTATGAGTTTTTTATATTTCATAATAATTAGAATTTAATTTTTCCTTGCTTTGAGTTAATTTCTCTCAAGTAATTTGTTTGACTTTCTGCAACAGCAAAAACATTTTCAGAACAATTATGTTCATATGCTTCTTTTGCAAATTTGTCGGCAAAATAGAGGTCTTTTAGAACTTCAAAGTCCAATTCAAAAAGTTTAGATAATTGCTCTAATTTTGAGAATGAGAAGTTCTTTCGGTCATTTTCAATTCCACTAACAGCAGGAGTATTAATTTTTATGAGAGCTCCAAATTCGGTTTGACTCCAACCTTTTTTCTCTCTTTCTGTTTTTATGAATTTACCAAAACTTCCCATTTTAGAGTATTACTTATTTTTGTTTTATATATTTTAGGTAAAGTTACTATTTTTATCTGTATAGGCGATTTTTGACAATTATAAAAATAAGATTATTATTTTTCGAGTTGAAGTAGGAGGGTCAAGCTTTTTTTCAGTATGAAACACAACACATGTTAAACGAAGTTAGCTTTTTTTTCGCACAAAGTCAAGGTTTTATGATGCTAGGCTATTTCTAATTTTTATAGAAATGATATCTTTGTCCAATGAAAAAAGACATTGTAATTCCTAAAGTAGAAAACGTTTTTATAGCTGTTGTTTATGAATATAACGACATTTATAAAACAAACGATTGGAACGCTTACATAATTAATAACAAAGATATTGATTTAGAAATGGTACTTATTGTTACCAGTGGCTATTCCGAAGAAAAAACAACTTCTGTATTTAGAAAAAAACTAGACAAACTTCCTAAAAAAAGTTATGCTAAAATTGAGTTGATGCAAGAAGAATTGTTTGATTTAAACAATACCTTTAAAGTCTCTTTTTTTGAAGATAATGCTATGTTTGATAAAACGTATTTGTTTAGAAAAAACACTATTAATTTAAAGGCATTACAAGCTATTCCTTTAATGGAAGCGAGAGGTGTTTTGGTTAAGTAAAATCATAGAAATTATCAATCCAACTTATCTGTCAGCTTCTTAAATGTTTTTTTTGGGTTTTTACCTTCATATAAAATACCATAAACTGCATTAATTATTGGTAATTGCGTTTTTTTTGCATTCTTTTTATTTAGTAAAAAAGCACTTTTTGTGGCGTAATAACCTTCGGCAATCATACTCATTTCCATTTGTGCAGATTTTACGGTGTAACCTTTCCCAATCATATTACCAAACATACGATTTCGAGAAAACACAGAATATCCAGTAACCAATAAATCACCCAAATACGCAGAGTTATTTATGTTACGTTTCATTTTATGCATCTTTTTAATAAAACGTTTCATTTCCCGAATAGCATTACTCATCAATACACTTTGGAAATTATCGCCATAACCTAAACCATGCGCTATTCCTGCGGCTATGGCGTAAATATTTTTAAGCATTACAGCATATTCAACACCAATAATATCATCACTGATTTTTGTTTTAATATAGTCGCTACTTAATTTATCAGCAATTTTTTGTGCTTTTTCAGAATCGGAACACGAAATTGTTAAGTACGATAAACGTTCTAAAGCAACCTCTTCTGCATGACAAGGACCAGCAATTACAGCTATGTTTTCAAAAGGAATTTTATAAACTTCATGAAAATGCTCGCCAACCAATAATCCGCTTTCTGGCATAATCCCTTTTACAGCAGATACTATGGTTTTGTTAGAAATATCAACATTGAGCTTTTCTAATTCGCTATGCATAAAAGCCGAAGGAATAACAAAAATTAACACATCGGCATATGTTGCCATTTCATTAATATCGTTACTTAGTTTTAATTGCTCTAAATGAAACTCAACCGAACTTAAATAATTAGGGTTATGCTGCTCTTTTAGTAAGTGTTCTTTAGTATAAACACTTCGCATATACCAACCAACTTCATCTAAATTTTCACAAAGCATTTTCACAATTGCGGTTGCCCAACTACCAGCACCAAAAACGGCATATTTTAAATTATTACTCATAAATAATTATAAGGTTATAGTATCAAAAGTACGTAAAAATAGCTCAGAAAACTACCTTAGAGAAAGCGCTTAAATCATTTGTAGAAAATGGGTTTTTAATTTTATTGCAAGCATTGAAGTTTTTTAATCTTGATTATCGAGTAAAAATATTTTTGGCACGCGTTTTGAAACTGTGTTATTAATAACCCTAAAAAGCTTGATTATGAAGACATCAAAAATATTTTTATCGTTTGCTTTAATAGCAACTTTATTTACATCGTGCTACACCGAAGTTGTAGTTGACGATTTTATAGACGAACCAAGTATAACAGTGAACCAACTATTAAACTCATACGAATTATGGTATGTAGATATTAATAAAACTGTTGGTTACGGCGAAATCCCATTTTTACAAAAGGCATTCACCATTTCGTTTAGAAACGGAACTGTATATGCTAATAATAATATTGTTGGTCTAGGCGATAACGGAGGCGGTTTTGGTATTGCTGTTGGAGATTATGATGCCTATGAGATGATTTTAGATGTGTATCATGATATAGATGGTTATGAAACTTTTGATGTACATCAAATTGACAATAACACCATAGAATTGTACAATCCATATAACGATACGTCTTACTTTTTAGAAGGTTATAGTCGTAACACTTTTGATTACGATTATGTATTCTACGATAATATTCATTATTTCTTACAAGAATATGAAGCTTGGGAAAAAACATATACAAGCGAAGTAGGAGCAATAAATGAATTTGATAACGAAAATTATTTACAATTTTTAGCAGGCGGAGATGATGTTACTTTTCAAAGTTCACAAGATGAAAACGGATTAAGCACAAATAACCTGTATTGGGATTACACAGGAATTTATGGAGTACAAGATGTTGATAACGATATGTACCTAAAGACTTTAACATTAAATTATGATTTCTTAGACAATGAATATTTTGAGCTTAGCGTTATAAATGACGGAAAGATAGAGTTATATCATCCAACATCTGGGACAGTTTATGAGTTTGAAGGAAGAGGTTACATAGAGTATTTAAAAACAGGTAACACAAAAGGAAAAACATCAGTTGTAAAAAATAAAGCGCGTAAGCATAGAAAAGATAAAAAAGATAATCCTAGAGAAAATACTAGGAAAAAATAAATATTTTGTTGGTTACTTAATATGGAAACTGTTTAGAGAAAATTCTTTAAGCAGTTTCTTTTTTATGTTATCTTTAAAAGGTAATATTAAAAATGTGACTATTTAACAAAATATGTACAGATTAAATAACACACTTTAACCCTTACAAAAACTTATTTAGTAACCCTTAAAAATAAAAAAAGAACATGGGCTTATTTTCATTTATTAAAAACGCAGGAGCAAAAATTTTCGGAATTGGTAAAACAGAAGCCGAAGAGGCAGCAGAAGCGTTAGCGGCAAAACGTGCGGCAGAAGTTGTAGCAGCAACAAGCATGGCAGAAACAGTAAGAGATTTACAATTAGAAGTAGAAAACTTAAATATTAGTATTGATGGTGATGTGGCTACAATTACAGGAAAGGCTTACGACCAAGCTACAAAAGAAAAAGTAGTTTTAGTAGTA
>CAZLXG010000086.1:0-5860 GCA_964563585.1 uncultured Flavobacteriaceae bacterium
ACTTATAATGCACATTATGTAAAGATAGCTTAGGGCTTATCTTACACTTATTTTTGTGTGAAAGGAAAAGCAAATGTTTAGCTTTTTTCTAGCTAAAGTTTTGATTTAAAAGGCTTAAAAAATGGGTGTAAGAAAAGCAAGAGAAGTGGAGAGCGGAAGCAAACAAAAGCTTGTGCAAGACCCGAAGAATAAGGGTTGAAGATTTTGTTTGCTGTGGATTTATTTGTTTTTTTTCTTTCAATTGAAAAAAGAGCAGCTTACTTTTTTTTTCAAATGAAAAGAAAAAGTATCTTGTAGTCTGAAAAAATGGGTTGTTTAAAACTGGACATATCAAAAAATTACGAACCACTTTTGAGGGTAGTAGGAAAAATTTCGACTACTAAAAAAATGGATGTAGATTACTACCCCTTCGGCTCGCTAATGCCTAACCGCTACAGTGGTGGTAACCAGTATCGTTACGGAATGAATGGAATGGAAAAAGATGATGAAGTAACTGGGGTTGAAGGTAGTTCTTATACAGCAACTTTCTGGCAATATGATAGTCGTTTAGGTCGTAGATGGAATGTTGATCCTGTTGTTAAACCATACGAATCGTCTTACGCAACATTTTCTAATAACCCTGTTTATTTTATTGACCCGAATGGAGATGATCCTACTGTTTATGAAAATGCTAATGATGGTGAAAAAATAGAAATTAATGATGGAGTTGATAAAACTATAAAGGTAAATGATACTGATTTTCAAGAAGTAAAATTCTTTAAAAATGAATTAGATTCAGATGTGCCCTCACCTGATGGGCAAGCGTCAATGATTGATTTGAATGTAGTTAATGCTTATAAGACGTTTTTTGATAATCATTATTATATGGATGGTCTTTCAGCGGAGAACCTCTATAGTTACTTCACTGACAAACCTTTTGCGAACATACCAGAATCTTATGTTCAAGGAAGCGCAGGTAGTCTTGAGTACATTGGTGGACCTGCAAGTTCTGCAACAAAAAAAATGATAGCTAAGTACGGATCTAAATATACCGGAAAGATATTGAGCTGGGGAGCAATACAGAAGCATCATATTATTCCAAAAGCAATCTACAAGAAATATGCAGCTAAACTTGCTCCGTATATGGCGCGTGATGTCGGTTTTAATCTTAAGAATTTGCCAACTCCTTTTCATGGGAACCATTATTATTATAATAAATATGTCGGGGGTAAAATTGAAAAATTAGTGAGCTCTGGGAAGCTTAGTGAATCTAGTTTGCGAACTCTTAATAAAAATTTGACTAAGGAAATTAATAAAGCATACGATAGTGGTCTTAAACTTAATGATTACTTCAGGTATAAATAAACATAAATGTTAAGACAAATAGATAATTCAATAGAGCCAGAAGTAATCGGAGTAAGCAATGGAGTTTGCCAATTAGAAATCGATTTCAATAGTTTAGAGATGTTACGACCAGTCGTTATTGACTGTCGTGTTCAAGACTTCATAATTAATCAAAATAAAATTTATGGATTAAATTTCGGGGGTATAAAAGGAAGGTTGATGCCCAAAGCCAAACTTACAGATATAATGATTTTTTCTCCTTACATGTTTGGATTTAAATATGTAGTCAGTGAAAAATTTATTACTTGTTTAAGGGAATTAGAAGTCTCTGAGATGGAGTATAACTTATTTAGCATTACACTGGAGGGGGTAACTGAAAATTATTACCTTTTATTTATTCCTTGGGTGGCTAGTGAAGAGGTTGATTTCTCAAAATCAATGGCATACCCAGATGATGAGGCTCAGGAAGAAAAGAAAACATATTTTAAATTGAAATCTTACGATGAGTACGATGAGTTAATGGATACAAATCCATTTATTTCATTTGATAAAATATGCTTACCTGAAACGTATAAGAAAAATGATTTATTAGGTGTACAAGCTGAAGTTAAACTTTTTTTTTCGAATAGGTTGATAAAGAAACTAACTGACAGTAGTATAAGTGGTTTAGTTATTCCTGAAAAACAAGTTGAACTTTGTTTTAATAAGTCATAATGACAAGGCTAAGAAATGTGGATTGAGCAAGGCGAAATGTCAATATTTTTCAGAAGGTATTATGGGTTGTTTAATGTTGGTTAGTTTCTTTAGCTCTTAATTTAATTTTCTTGGGGTCTTTTTTTGTAGGGAACACATCCGTAATGTAGGCAGTATTATCATCAAGCATACGGTAAATAATTTTGTAGCTGTAAGCCAATAGAAAACGGTGTCCAAGTTCCAATTCTTTAAGATAAGGTTCGGGAGTTCCAGAATGTGGTTGTATTCTAATCTGTTCGGGTCTATCAAATATGGCAGAAACTACATTTTGAGTAGCTGTGAACGATTCTTTTTCTAATTCTGTGGCAATGTCTTCAATACAGTCTAAAGAGAAGTCAGACCAAATAATAGTTACTTTATCCATTTAGAAAGTCTTTCTTTAGCTTGTTCGTTTGTTTTAAAATTACCATCAGCTAATTGTTGTTCAGCAATAGAAGCACGTTTTAGCATTTCTTTTTTAGAAAGACTACCACTTTCAGTAATCATTTTTTCCACTTTTTCTAAGAGTTTTAAATCTGAGATGTTCATGAGGTATTCCATGATGTGGTATTTTTTAAGTTCTACAGAAGTATCCATAATTAAGCTACGATTTTTTGAATTTGTTTTTTAGCAATAAATGCATCAATAAGTCTTTTTACAACACTTTTATCTTCGTCATCTAAATTTTCTACTTGTTTAAATTGCATTAATAAATCATTGTCTTTAAGAGATGCTTTTGCCTTTTCGTTAGTATCTCCGTTAACTAAGAAGTCAATGGAAGTTCCAAAAACATTACTTAGCTTTTTTAAGACATCAGCAGGTGGTTGTACACCTTTGTTTTCATACCTGACTAATTGAGTCATTGAAATATTTATTTGTGTGGACAGCTGTCCTTGAGTCATTCCTAACTCTTTTCTAATCTGCTGTATTCTATTACCTAAATCAATCATAATTCACTCTTTTTAGAAAAACTATTAACACAAATTTACCTAAAAAGACACTTTGTTTAAGGTTTTAATTGTCTTATTGTTGAAAACTTATTTTTCAAAGGCTTTTTAAATTTGTCTTTTATGGTTTATTTTGTTCTCATAAGGCAAATTAAATTATTTTTCAACAATGGAGATAAAAGACATTAAGCAACAACTCAATATTCAAACAGTATTAAACCACTACGGAGTAAAAGCAGATAAAAACGGAATGGCAAACTGCCCTTTCCATTCTGATAAAACACCAAGTTTTCAGATTTATCCAAAGTCAAATACTTATTGTTGTTTTAGTTCTAATTGTTCTGCAGGAACGGGAGACCAAATACAATTTATTGAGTTGAAAGAAAAACAAGGAAAGCACCAGGCTATTTTAAAAGCAAAGGAACTCTTAGGAGTAAAAGAGCCAAGTTTAAACGAAATCTTTTCTAAGCTAAAACAGAATGTAAATAAAAGCCCAAGAGCTAAGCAGTACATAGAAAGTAGGAATTTAAGACTGCAAAATTTAGAAGTTGGATTTAATGCTAACGGTTACAAAGACCTAAAAAACTGTATTATTTTTCCATTAAAAGACAAGTTCAATAATGTAGTGAGTTTGTATGGTAGGAGTTTAAATAAAGGACATTACTACACAGAAAATAGAAAAGGATTGTTTCCAAAATACCCGCCTGCAGAAACAAGAAAGTTGATATTAACAGAAAGCATAATTGATGCTGTAACATTATTACAACAAAAGGAAATTACAGCAGAATATGAAGTATTGGCACTCTATGGAACAAATGGTTTTACACAAGAACATACCGAAGCAATAAAAGAGTTGAACCATTTAAAAGAAATCATATTGTTTTTTGATGGAGATGAAGCAGGAGAAAAGGCAATAGCTAAATACAGTAAAGAATTATCCATTAATAATTGTCAAATATCAATTATTGAAACACCAAAAGGAGAAGATGTAAATAGTTTATTAGATGGACATAGCTCTGAAATATTCACAGAATTATTAAATAGCAGAAAAAACGGTAGCACCAAAAGGCAATTAAAAATAGAAGAAGCAAAGCCAATCCAAAATGACTCAATCAAAACTATTGATGAGCAAGAGGAAGCTAAAGAAGAAAACCAATTGCCTGCGGTGGCTCACCGCTTAAATACAGAAAATCCTGATTACATTACTTATGAGAAAGGAGATTTAAAGTGTGTGTTGTTGGGTGGGATTAGTATTCAGCAAATAGACAGGTTACGAGTAACTTTATTATTAGAAAGAGTTCCAAAACTAAGTCCATTACACAGCATTAGACAAAGTGGATTAGATTTGTACAATGATAGTTTTGTAGAGAAGTTCGGCAGAACAGCAGCAGAAAAATTAGAGATAGGAACATCAGAAATACGATTAATTATTGCAGAATTAATTGAAGCATTAGAAAAGTATCGACTAAGCCAAATTGAAAGTAAAAGAGAAGTAAAGCCTCAATTTAGAATCCTAAACAAGCAACAAAAAGAAACAGCTTTAAAATATCTGAAAGCTCCGAACCTACTAAAAAGAACCAATGCTGATATTGGGAAAAGTGGAATGATAGGAGAAGAAGTAAACAGGCTATTGATGTATTTAGTTTTTACAAGCAGATTAAGAGAAAATCCTTTAAATATTATTTGCTTAGGAGCAAGCGGAACAGGAAAAACCCACTTACAAGAAAAAGTTGCGGAACTCATTCCAGAGAATGATATTATTGATGCAACAGCTTTATCGGATAATGCACTTTATTACTTTGAAAGAACAGCATTAAAACACAAATTAATTGTAATAGAAGATATGGACGGAGCAGAAAATGTACTCTACCAGTTACGAGAATTAATGAGTAAAAAGAAGCTGAGTAAACAAGTGGTTATTAAAGATAGTAAAGGAAATATGCGGACCATACAAACCCAAACCGAAGGACCAATATGTGTAACCGGAACAACAACCCAAGAACGAATTTATGAAGACAATGCAAACAGAAGCCTACTACTGTACTTAGATGGAAGTAAACAGCACCAGGAGAAAATAATGGATTACCAGCGGAGAGCCTCCGCAGGCATTATTAATCATCAAGAAGAAGAGGGAATAAAGAATCTGTTTAAAGATATGCAGAGCTTACTAAAACCAATCAGAATAGTGAACCCTTACGCAACACAATTAAAAATACCGCAAGAAGTATTTAAACCACTACGGAGTAATGCCCATTATTTACAGTTCATTGAGTGTATTACCTTTTATCATCAGTGGCAGCGCCACAAGCATAAAGATAAAAATACAGGAGAAGACTATATAAAAACAACGCTAGAAGATATTGCTGCGGCAAATGCCTTGTTAAAAGATGTATTGTTGGATAAAGCAGATGAATTAAGCGGAGCATGTAGAAAGTTCTTTGAAGTGTTAAAACACCATTTAAAACAAGAAAAGAAGCAAAGTTTTTATGCCAAAGACATTAGAGCAAATCTTCGTTTAAACCCTAAAACATTGAGTAGATATCTGTATGATTTACAGCGTTACAATTACGTTAAAATAGTTGGCGGAGACAAGTTTAGAAAGGGCTATGAATATGAAATTGTGAATTATGAGGAGTTCAATAATTTAGAAAATAACATTAAAACGGCTCTGGATGAAGCTTTGGATAAAATAAAGAAAAACAATTAAGTAACTCAGTTCCTCAGTAGTACCTCAGTAAGCTTAGTGAGGTACTGAAACTCAATATTAGCAACACTTTAAGTCAGTACCTCAGTAAAACACTAAAAATGGACAAGCGGATAAAAAAATTAAGATTAAAAACAACGGAATACCAAATCTT
>CAZLXG010000087.1:0-5431 GCA_964563585.1 uncultured Flavobacteriaceae bacterium
GTGATGGATGGGGAAGCAAATAAAATACAGAGGATTTTTTGTTTTAAAAAATGTGAATTTTATTTGCTGTGGGATTATTTGTTTTTTAACTCTTCAGGAGATTGCTTTGTACTTACAACATCCATTATTCTAATTGTATTATTTTTCTCATTGTATAAAACTTTGTAATCTCTTACTACTATTCTTCGATAGTTAGTATTGATTTCATCTACTTGATACTGTTTAGAAAACTGTATTGTTTTAGGACTTTGTAGTAGGTCTGACTTTACATTCTTTGCTCCTTGTAAAGATTCTTTCTTGTAATAATTGTAAATACTTTTTACTGATGCTCTGGCTTGTTTCGTCCAAATAATTTTAAGTTTTCCCATTACCAATTTTCTGATTCTTTTTCTAATTCTTCTTGTGTCAAATAATCTCCTGATGCAATTTGTTTTTCTGCTTTTTGTAAGCGTTTATTGTAAGCATCTTTAGTTAATGGTTTTCCCTCTACGGTATAACCGACTATCATTTCTTTTTCTAAAATATCATTGATTTTTTCAATGATAGATTCTGTCTTTACACTTAGTATTTTTTGAACGATGTCTAATTTTACTGCTTGTATGTTCATAATTCATTTGTTTAGGGTTCTACAAATTTAACGTTTTTCAGCTCATTTTGTTCTCTTTTGCTTCAAAACGGATGGAACTCGTCAATATCTGCTTGTAAATCTTCTGTTTGATTCACTAAATAAGCTTCTGTACTACTCACATATCTATGACCAGCTTTGTATTGTACTTCTCTTAAATTCTCCTCTTTTAACCAATGGGTAATTACACTTGTTCGTACTTGTTTAAAGTTAATAAATCGAGTAGCACTTGTAAGCGATTTGTTTTGTTGCTCTTTAATCTCTTTAGTTAGCCCTTTCCATATTTGTAAGGTTTCATTTGCTTTTAATTTCCCTGCTGTTGGTGTAGATAAAAAAAGATTTTCTACTTCTTTATTGTTTTGATAAGCCAAAAATAAAGGCCTTACTTGAAAAGTGTATTCCATCAGTTCAATGATCTGATTTGATTTTAAGACTAAGGCTCTTTCATTACTCTTTCTGCTTCCTTTAATAAATAACTGTCCTTCTTTTAGTTTCAAGTCATTTAACGTGATTCTAGCAACTTCTGGAGTAGTTAAACCTTGGTTAATCATTAAGCTTAATATGGCTTTG
Organism: uncultured Flavobacteriaceae bacterium; assembly: GCA_964563585.1. GTDB lineage: Bacteria > Bacteroidota > Bacteroidia > Flavobacteriales > Flavobacteriaceae > CAZLXG01. Next base: position 1,196 of record CAZLXG010000087.1, read on the forward strand.
TTTCTTTGCTTTGCAAGCCTGTAAGTTACAAACCAATTACATTTTGATTTCTTATGTTGTTTTGTTGGTATTTCATAAGTGATGTAGATTTCTTCTAATTCTTGTTTGCTTAATAATGGATACAGTTTTTGCCTTTTATTGCCTCTTATTTTTAAATGTGCTATTGGATTATCTGCTCTTTTTCCTTGTTCTATTTGCCAATTAAAAAACTGCTTGATGACACTTAACCGAATACTCCTGGTCTTATTTTCTTGTCCTTTCTTTTGTAAGTGGTTTAGATAACTCAATACTTCTTTGGCTGTGGCATTTTCTACTTCCGTGTTATCTGCGTCTAAATAACTGATAAAATCTAATGCGTAACTGTTGTAAGCTATTACAGTGCTTTTACTTTTTCCTTGACTTTCTAAATGCTGTTTAAATGTTGAACTCATCTTTTAAATTATTATTACTTGGCATTGCCAAGTGGGTATAAATCTGTGTGCTTTCTAAAGAGCTATGTCCTAAAAAACGTTGTATTTTCTGTAAAGACATTCCATTTTGTAGTAAGTGGGTTGCGATGGAGTGTCTTAATGTATGCAGCCCAACTTCTTTTTCTTGGATTTCCGGATTCTCTATTTTTTGCTGTAAGAGTTTTAAGCGAACATAAAGACTATTCCCATTTAGCGGTTTTCCAATTCTGCCAATAAAAAGTGAAGCCTCCTTATTGTTTTTTGTCAATATTGAACGATAATCATAAATCCATTCTTGCAAGTAATCTGAACCTGTTTTGCTAAATGGCACTAATCTCTCTTTGTAGTTTTTTCCTTTCCTAACGTGTATAATTCTTCTATCAAAATTGATATCATCTATGGTTAAGTTTACGCCTTCATTTCTCCGTAATCCACAGCCATAAAATACCGCTAACATTACTCTATCTCTTGACTGCAAAGCATTTTCTTTTATGGTATTGGCTTCTTTGCTTGCCACTTTGTAAAACTCTTGGATTTCCTCTTGAGTAAGAACTGTAATATTTCCTTTCTCTAATTTGAGTTGTTTTAAAATAACTGGTGGTACGCCCTGCATTCCTTTGTGCACCAAAAATTCATATAGCTTTTCTAATGCTTGAATATGTTTGTTTAGGTAATTATTACTTAATCCTCCGCCTCTGCGTTTATTCCCTCTGCTACTGATGTAGTTAAAATAAGCTTTGTAATGTTGTTGTTTTAAATCCTTTATTTGGTTACAGTCCTGCTGCTCTAAAAAATGGAAGAACTCTCTTATGATGGTAGGCATATGGTCAACACTTTGAGAGCAAAACCCTAATATATCTAACCACTCCGAAAAAGCTTTTTGTGTATGCTCGTAACTGCTGTTTGTTAATATTAAATATTTCATATTTCGACTTCGCTCAATACAAGTTCTATTAACGAATAAGAATAACCTTCTTTATGGTTGTGGGTTTCTATTTTTAAATGGTTAGCTTTTTCCAATTGTTGTTGGTAATTACGTATTGTTTTCCTGCTTTTTTCATAATTCTCGTAAATGTCTTGGTTGTTAAATATGTGCAACCCTTTTTCTTTTAGGAAATTAATTAACCATTCAATATACCCTTGTAAATGTTCGGGAAGTACTGTTTTTACTGTATTGTGATCCTTATTAATTTTAGTCCGCATAGTCTTTTTGCTGTTCGCTGTGGACTGGTTATTTATTTCGCTGATTGTCTTATTGTTAACTGGTTCATTCTGTTTTTGAACTGCTAGGGGACTAGTGAACCCCTCTAGCTTTTTTAAGTTATTATCTAGCACGCTTGTTATGTGTTTTCTTAGCTTTTGAAACTCTTGGTAACTCACTATTTCATAATGATAACTTGCTCCTTTTTTACCTTTTACTTTTTTAATGTAGTAATTACTGGTTAAGCTTAAATTGTAACGTTTTTGATTACTTGGATTTACTTTTAGGGCTTTTCTGATTTCTCGGTTCGTAAAGTCTTTTTTGTTTTCTTGCTCTAAATAACTTTTTACCGCTTCTAGGTAATTCCTGCAAGCTCCTGTTAGTTCATCACTCTTTCTTAGTAAGATTTCTTTTAATAATTCATTGGCTTCCTTTACATCTTCTAAAGTGGTTTCAATAAATATCTCTCCTGTTGCTTCATCTACTTTTTGCTCTCTTTGGTATTGGTGGTAATAGGTTATTGCTTCAATAAATTGTAAATAATGATTATTGGTTCTTCTTGGCTTTAATACTTCTTCAGGAATATTAAGTAACTCTGCAAAGGGATTGATTACTTTGATTGGCTCTAGCACACGTTGTGTGTTTTGTAATAATTCCTTGACTTGGTTCTCTTCCTCTTCATTTATCTTGCCTGCGGAAACTCTCCTTTGATACTCCATTATTCGCTGGTCTTGTTCTTTGCTTTCATCTAGGTAAATCAAAAAACTACGGTTGGCATTATCTTCATAAATCTGTTCTCTTGTTGTACATCCGCTAACGCTTACTGGTCCTTCTACTACCAAATGAATGGTTCTTGTTTCTCCTTTGGTGTTTTTGTGGGCAATGGTTTTTCTTATCTTCTTTTTGGATTGTAATTCTCTTAATGGATAAAGTGAGCTTTCTGCTCCGTCTAAATCTTCTATTAATATGAGCTTGTTTTTCAGCTCTCGTTGACCGAAATAATAAAAGGCATTTTCCGATAAAACGGTTATTTCTATTTTATCTTCTTCGGGGATTAATTCGCCTACTTTTTCTTGTAAGTGTGTTTTTCCTGTTCCGCTTGCTCCTAAACTAACAATGTGCAAGGGTTGTGCTAATTTCCTAGAAGTGAATATTAAATACATTAAAAGTCGATTATCGGCTTCGCCTATCATTCCGCTTTTACCTATCATTTCATTGGTTACCTGCATCAGGTTTTTAGACTTCAAAAAGTCCTCAGCTGCTTTTCGCTCTGCTTTTGTTAATTGCTTTACAGTTATTTGATGCTCCGATTCTGATTTCTTGATTTGTTCTATTCGGTAAGCTTCTAATTGTTCGATTAACTCCGATAAACTAGCTGCTATTACACTTGTTCCGATTTCTAATTTCTCTGCTGTTTTCCGTATCAGCTTTTCTGTTTGAGTATCGTTATATAAATCTAGGTTATGCCTTACAGGAGGTACAGAACTATTTTTGAGTTCTATTTTTAGTGTTGCCCTCATTCTGTCTAAGCCTTCTAACTTAATACCGCCTAACACCGTTAGTTTTAACAGTTCATTTTGATAGATTAAGCTTTCGGGGTTTACAATGTTGAACTTTTTTACTGCCATTTGAAAAATAATTAATTGTGCATTATAAGACACAAAGTTATACAATAATACATTTCAACACAACTACTATCATATTTTTTTACTTACTATTTTACCGTACATTTGTCAAAACACTGTACTTTAATACCTTTTAGAGCATTTATTTATGGCTGATATTGGAAATAGAATAACTTTATTAAGAAAGAAAAAAAATTGGTCTCAAACTGATTTATCTAAATCTATTAATGCTTCTCGTGAAGCTATTGGAAAGTACGAGCGTAATGAAGCCATCCCTTCTGTTGAAGTGGCTAAAAAGATTGCTGATGTACTTGACGTTTCTCTAGACTACTTGGTAGATGATAAGGCTTCTATTTCTTTTGACAAAAAAACAGTAAAACGCTTACAGGATATTGAACAGTTACCTGATGAAGATAGAAATCATATTTTTTATATGATTGATAATCTTATTAAAGCGGCTAAACTTAAAACACTCTGAAAAATGATTTTTAAAGACTTAATTAACCAACTAAAAAAGGTTAAAACTGAAAAGGATATTACTCCTGATTTATCTTTTGAATTAACTGCCGCTGCTATTGCTAGCCAGATGATGGCTCTTAATATGCAATACGATGACCTAGATCCCGAAGAGGCTTTTGATATGGTTCGTTCCATGATTTTAAGGCAATTGGATGGAATTCTTATTGACTCTATTATGAGTGATGACCCTTTTAACGATGAGTTAGATATGAATGCCGATAACCCTATGGGTGACCCCATTTTAAAAGAAGCTATCCAAAAAGCAATGAATGAATACAATCAAAGACTAGAAAAAGAACCTAAATTGAAGAAAATTTAATACTACTATCTTTAAAACAACCCATAATACCCCGCTAAGCAACATTTAAAAACAGTTGCCAAGCTCTACATTATAGATTATTAAAACAAAAAGCTACTCATCTCTGTCAAGAGCAGCTACATA
>CAZLXG010000088.1:0-4936 GCA_964563585.1 uncultured Flavobacteriaceae bacterium
CCTAACGTCTCCGGGCTATGAATCGTTTTATATTTTGAAATATACGAAGTATTTTAAAATATAAAATGTTTTATAGCCATTGTTGCTATGAGTTCGGAGCGCAGCGTAGAACGTCATAGTAACAGGGCGAAGCCCGGAGACGTTGCGTATGAAAACGTAGCGATAGCGAAGTATTCATACGCAACCCGCGGTTTGGCTATGCTTAGTTGCGACAATTTAGCACTTAACTTTATAAGTACAAAACCAACTTGGAAAAATCGGAGGTTTTTCCAAAGTAGCACAGACTTGAGCAATTAAGTATAGCCGTTGTTGTAGCCAGTTTTTTATTTTCAGTTTCTTGTATTATTTTCTATAAAATTCTTTTTATAAACACTTCCTATTGGTATTTGAATGTTTTCAATTTCAACAAGATTTGGTTTTATTTTTTTAATTCTATTTGTATTCACGATATATGACCGATGAACTCTTGCAAAGGAAAAATCACTCATTTTTTTCAGCCAATTTGTTAAACTTCCTAAAAGTAGAATTTTATCCGTTATTGTTATAATTGAGATGTAGTCTAATTCCGATTTAATATATAAAATATCATTTACTTTTACTTTATGAGTAGTTTTATCTGCATAAACTAAAATATATTCTTTGTGATTTGTTTCTTTATTAATTTTGATTCTATCTACTGCTATAATAAACCTTTCATAAGAAAAAGGTTTTACTAAATAGTCGATAACCGCTTGTTCAAAAGCATCAACGGCAAAATTTGGATAAGCAGTTGTTACAATCACTTTTGGAGGATTATTTAAAGTTTTTAAAAACTCTAACCCATTTAATTCAGGTAATTCAATATCTAAAAAGATAAAATCAATTTTGTTTAAAATATTTGATGGAATATCTAAACCTGTTTCATAAATACCCAAACAAGTAATCGTTGTTTTTTTGGATATATAATGTACCAACACTTGTTGAGCATTTTTTTCATCTTCGATTATAATACATTTTAACATAAAGTTATTTTTAATGTAATTGTAAACATCGTTTCACTTTCCTCAATTTTTAAATTGTGTTTTTTTGGATACAATAAATCTAGTCTTTTAATTGTATTTTTCAACCCTATTCCATTTGATTCCCATACTTTCTCTAAAGAATTTTTAGAGTTGTAAGGGTTAGAACATTTAAAAAATAGTTCGCTATTTTGAATATTTAAAGTGATAGAAATTATATGATTATTTCCTTTTAGTTTGCTTGTATATTTTACCGCATTTTCAATAAAAGTTATTAATATTAGTGGAGATATTAAATGATTTTCACTTTTAAAGTCTTCGCTTATTTCAAATGTTAATTTATCTTCCCATCTGTACTTGCTTATAGAAATAAAGTCTTTTAAATGTTCTAAGTCCTTTCTTAATTCGACTTTTTCATTTTGTCCTTCGTGAAATACATATTTGAAATTATCAGATAGTTTAAGAATTAATTCTGATGCTTTTTTATCATTTTGAATGGAATAAGAATAAATATTATTCAATGTGTTAAATAAAAAATGAGGATTGATTTGAGATTTCAAATTCTTTAATTCCGCTGTTTTTAAAGTAGTACTTAATTGATACGATTTTTTAACAGCATATAAGGCGTAAAAGATTAAACACACTAAAATATATTCACTTAACGTACTAAAAATATGAGATTTCAAAGTGTAATTATCTAATTGATGAATAAATATATCAATAAGATATTTTGATGTAAAAACACCTATTATTGTCATAATACTAAGAAAGCCAGCAAGTATTAGAATTTTGTAATTATTCTTTAAAGGAAAAATAAAATAGTAACAACAATAGGCAGTCAGCATTACTAATGGCGTATTGCTATTATTTAAAATCCATTGTGTAAAAAAATAATCATTTCCAACGTATTTTATAAACGGAAGAGAAACATAAAACATCCAAAAAAGAAGATGTAAATACACTTCTTTCTTTATGATGTTTTCTATTTTAAACAGGTGTTTCATATTTTAATTAACTTTCAAACTTAATTTTTGAAATTTACCGTTTATATTTTTAATGATTAATTTATATTTTCCTTTTTCTAATGCTAATCCTTTTTTGTCGTTTTCATTTTTAATTTCAATGATATCTACAGGTGTTGCAATCGTTTCATCTTCATTCTCATAATGGGCAAATACTAAATATGGATATTCTAAATTTATTTTAGAAAATGGAAGTGTTATCAATCGTTTCCCTGTTGATTTAAATAACCAATCAGGTCTGTTTATAATATATTTTGTAGAAGGAAAATATACATTTATATCCTGATTTTTGGGTTTCGTAGAAAAATATTTCCCGTTTAAATTCTTAAAAACACTAATTTCTTTAGGTGGATTTCTATCAATAATAACTCTGTACGGATTTGCAGTTTTTTCAGAATACGTTTCTAACCAATCAACTTGATTAATGGTTAGTGGATTAATTCCTGATTTCTTTTTAATGATAGCAGCCATATTACCAACTATTTCACCTTCGTGAATTTGCTCACTCAAATGACCATAGCCACAATGAATAATTATTTTTTCTTTCGGATTTTCTTTCAAGAAGGCTAAAATATTATCTGCTTGACCTTCTTCTCTACTATACCAACGTTTTAAAGGGTTTTTTATACTTTTGTCCTGCTCGTGTTCATAAGGTAAAACTGTATAACCTTTTTTAATTGCTGTTCTAACCAAATTTCCATATTGAGGCTCACTAAAATAATATCCTGAAGTAAGCAAAGCGTATTTTCTCTTATTATGGTTTTTATTTTTATCTGGATGTAAGCCTTCTAAAAATATAGTTTTAAATCCTTTAGAATATAATTCTTTTAAAAGTTGAGTAGTAAATATTCTGTTTTGAGAACTATAATGTGCTTCATTTATGATTATTATTTGATGATTTTCTGATACTTGCTTAATTTCATTTAAAGCATTTACAGGTTTATAGTTAAAAAAATTGGTATCAACTGCCACTTTTCCTTTCTTCAACCCTTTGTATTTTAACACGCCTAATTCATCGACAAAAAGAGTGTTTTTATAATCTCCAATTATGGCATAATTAACTGCATAATGTTGATAGTTTCTAGATATGGAATCAATCTTTAATTTTGCATCTATTTCAGATGAAAATAAATAAACTGGATTAGTAGTTGTTTGTGCATTACAAAAATTTGCAAGTAAAAGAGTTAAAATTAAATAAATTGTATTTTTCATTATGTTATCCTTTAAGTGATTTATGTGTCAAATATATTTCACTTTTTAATGCAATTGTGATAACATCTATGAACCTGTCTATTTAATCTATGAATTTGTTTCTGTGTTCTTTTCAAAACAAAAAAAAGCAAGAAAATTTTAATTTTCTTGCTTTTTGTTTTGAAAATAAATATCCATTTAATTTGTTATTCTGTAAATCATTTGCCCAATAGATTCTCCGAAATTGTACAAAAGAGCAACACCTATTAAAACAATGTAAATCAAAATAAAGAGATTTTTCCTTTTTGAATTCTTTTCACCTTTAATGGTTAAAAAGGCTGCTATAGCCAATAGTAAAATATAATAATAATCCATAATTAATCCTTTAGTTTTTGTATTAGTGTTTAGAAAATGAATTTTGTTACAGTTATTTTAAACTATTCCACTATCAATTCAAATTTTCTAGCATCATTTTCCTTATTCACCACGACAATTGCATATTCCCCTTTTTGAAGAGCAAGATGCGGAGTTATGGTTTTGTCTTTAACTTCATAAATATCCATTGGAACTGCATTATTAATGTTTTCACCTTCTTTAAAAGCAATAACCATTACAGGAAAAGGAATATCTATTTCTTGTAATTCAATTGGTGTATTTTTGTTTCCATTCTCAAATAACCAATTTGGTCTACCATTAATATACTCAGTATTTGGATGAAATACAGCAATGTCAGTCCAACTTTCTCCTCGTTTATATTTATGCGGTTCACTGTTCTTTTCTAAAAGTATAGAGGGCTCTTTTATGTTCAAGGATTTTAAAAATGGATGATTATATTCTGATTTACTTTTTTCGGTATATTGAGTTTGATTGATTGTAAAAGGATTAATTTCAGTATATTCTGTCAGCCTTCCAGCCATTGCTTTTTCCCAAGAATTATGAATTCCTTCTAAAGCGTGGTCATAACCACAATGAATTAGAAATTTTTCATTCGGTTTTTCTTCAATTTTTTTTTGAATATTTTTTGCTTGTTCGATTTCTCTTGGTTTTCCACTGCCCTTTCCCAGATTTTCATATGCAAATAAATTGTATCCAATTGATAAAGCATTTCTTACTAAATTTCCAAATTGAGGGTCTTTAATATAATGCCCAGTTTTTTGAATTGGATATTTTCGCTTATTTAGTAATGAATCTAAATACTCTCCATTTCCTAATGCCTCAAGTCCTAAATTTTTGTAACCATTATTATATAATTCTTGAAGTAATGATTTGGTAAACACTCGATGAGAAGAATTATGATGGGCTTCATTTATTATAATTACTTGGTTTGTTTTAGATTGCTCTATTATATAATTTTTTGCTGAAACAATTTTATATTTTTGATTTATAGAGTCTATTTGCTTTATAGTAAAATTTTTCTCTCTCGTTCCCATTGCTAAATCCCATTGGATTAAAGCGTTTTGATAGTCTCCTTTTGTTGCATAGTCAGCCGCAGAAATTTGATATTTCCAAGCAATAGTGTCTGTTTTAACTTTACTCTCTATTTCAGAACTAAATTTATATTCGTTATTAAATTCTATTGTTTCAATAATTGTTTTTTCATTTTTACACGAAATAACAGAAAGTAAAATTATAATTAGAATAAAGTGGTTTTTCATATTTTCTCAAATTGGCTACAACGTCTCCGGGCTATGAATCGTTTTATATTTTGAAATATACGAAGTATTT
>CAZLXG010000089.1:0-4725 GCA_964563585.1 uncultured Flavobacteriaceae bacterium
TTATTTATTATTACACTATGTAAATTTTCTTTATTTGCACAAGATTTTAGAATAAATGAAGTCAATTAAATCTTAATAATTTAAAACTTAGTATCTAATTTATTGAATGTAAATGATACGCAAACAAGCAAGCTAATTATTAAGTAAATAGGCTTAATTATTTAAAACTAGTGTTACTTGGTAATTCAAAAATTTCTAAGTCAAAATATTGAACTGCTGCAATAATGTGGTCAAAAATGTCGGCCATAATATATTCGTAATTTTCCCAACGTTTATCGTTACTAAATGCATAAACTTCAAGAGGGATACCTTGTGTTGTTGGTGCTAACTGACGAATCATAATGGTCATGTCCTTATTTATTGCAGAATGATTTTCAATATATGTTTGTAAATATTTTCTAAATACACCAATATTAGTAAGGTTTCTACCATTTAACAATAGCTCCTTATTAGCATTATTTTCTTCATTAAAAGTTGTAATATCTTTTTGTCTATTTTCTAAATAAGCACTTATAAGCTGAATGCTTTTTAGCTTAGTAACGTCTGTTTCTGATAAATACTTTATGCTTTCTTGCTTAATAAAAACAGATCTTTTAATACGTCTTCCGTTAGAACTTGTCATTCCTCTCCAATTCTTAAACGAATCAGAAATAAGCGCATACGTTGGAATAGTAGTAATTGTTTTATCGAAGTTTTGAACTTTTACTGTTGCTAAATTAATTTCGGTAACATCTCCATCGGCTCCATATTTTTCAAATGTAATCCAATCTCCAATGCGAACCATATCATTTATAGATACTTGAATACTGGCAACAAACCCTAAAATGGTGTCTTTAAAAACTAAAATAATTACAGCAGAAGCGGCACCAATACCTGTAATAAAATTAATAAAAGGTGTGTCTGTAATAATTACAAAAGAATATAATATTCCTATTACCCACGCAAAAATCATAAACACTTGAATATAACTATCTATAGGCTTGTCTTTTAAACGTGGTAAGGTTTTTAAGAAATCTTTTACCGTATTTAGTAAACTTCTGGCAATCCATAATGTTAGTACTATGGCAAAAACCTCTAAACTTTTTTCAACAATATTTTCTAAATAATCAAAATCAAAAAGTATATCAGGAATAAACTTAATAGCAATAAGTAAAGGAATAATATGTGCTATGCTTTTTGGCACTCTATTTTTTACCAGTAAATCATCAAAATTAGATTTTGATACAGAAGCAAACCGATTAAACATTTTTACTAAAATCTTTCTAATAATAAAATCAATTATGAATACTACAATCAATAAAACTATTAATAAGGCTAGCATATTAAGGTATTTTGCTGAAGCCTCAGTAGTTTCTATAGAAATTAAATAGTCGTAAAGTAAATGCTTGAAATTACTCATTAGTTAGCCGTTTTTAAATATTTTCTATCAATATAAAACGTACCAAGAGGAATAATTGAAGCTAGTAAAACAAACATAAATTCCTTTGAAGACCAGTTCATTTCTTTTCTAATCATAAAAGCCATTATAAGATACCCTATAAACAACATACCATGTGGCATTCCTAATAATTTCACATATTGAGGGTCATCAAGGAAATGTTTTATTGGTGTAGCAATAAATAATAATAAGATATATGAAACGCCTTCTAAAAAAGCGATAATTCGGAATATATTTAAGAATGAAAACATAGGATTAATTTGAAATGCAAAAATAGTATTCTATTCTGACTTTTATGACTTGTTTGAAAACAAAAACATTAACATATCGTTTAAAATTATATAATTTAAGAATTACCTATCTTTAATAATTATTTAATAACTATTAAATTCAATCAAAAACAGTATGAAACTATTAAAATTTGCATTCGTAATTATTGTTGTAAGTTTTATTTCTTGTGAAAATGAAACAAAAACAGCAGACACAGAATTTAAAATTGACTATGAAAAATTCACTTTAGACAATGGACTAGAGGTTATTTTACATGAAGACCATAGCGACCCGATAGTAGCCGTAGCCACTATGATGCATGTTGGTTCTAATCGTGAAAAACCTGGAAAAACTGGATTTGCACACTTTTTTGAGCACATGAGTTTTAATGACTCAGAAAATGTTCCAGTAGGAGCAAACCGAAAAATGATTCCGGAATGGGGTGGAAGTCGTAATGGAGGAACTTGGAGTGATGGTACAGTATATTATGAAGTAGTTCCAAAAGATGCCTTTGAAAAAATCCTGTGGATAGATTCTGATCGCTTTGGTTATATGATTAATACGGTTACTGATGCTGCTTTAGAGCGTGAAAAACAAGTAGTAAAAAATGAAAAACGTCAACGTGTAGATAATGCTGCTTATGGCTATACAGATGAAATTATTAGAAAAAACTTATATCCAGAAAGTCATCCTTATAGTTGGACGGTTATTGGTGCGTTGCCAGATTTACAAGCTGCAACTATAGATGATGTTAAGGAATTTTACAATCAATATTATGGAGCAAGTAATGCATCTTTGGTGATTGCTGGAGATATTAATATTGAAGAAACTAAAAAACTAGTAGAGAAGTGGTTTGGCGAAATTCCTAGTGGACCAAAAGTAGAAGACTTACATGTAGAGCCTGTAACATTAGCCGCAAGCAAATCTTTGTTTTTCGAAGATAATTTTGCAAAACTTCCAGAGTTACGCATGATTATACCTACCGTTAAAGAATATCATAAGGATATTTATGCACTTCAAATTTTAGGACAATTATTAAGCGGTAGCAAAAAATCACCTTTATATAATGTAATTGTTGAAGAGCAAAAATTAGCACCAAATGTAGGTACTTATCAGTCTGGTAGCGAGCTTGCAGGAGAATTTGTTTTTAGGGTTAGAGCCAATGCAGGAATAGATTTAGATGATGTAAAAAATGCTATTAATGAAGGTTTACAACGTTTTGAAACTAATGGTGTAAATGTAGATGATTTAAAACGTATAAAAGCTGAATTAGAAACAGGTTTGTACCAAGGTATAAGTACAGTTCTAAATAAAGCCTTTCAATTGGTACAGGATAATGAGTTTAATGGAGATGCTGGTTATATTACGCAAACTGCTAAATTTACAAATGCAGTAACCGCCGAAGATGTAATGCGTGTTTATAACGAATATGTGAAGGATAAAAATTATGTTATGACGAGTGTTGTACCTAAAGGGCAATTAGATTTAGCAGTAACAGATGCAATACAAGCTGAAGTTTGGATTGAAGAAGTAAAACAAGATGTAGCCAATGAAGAAGTAAGTCAAGGAGAAGAAGCTGTTTATGAAAAAACAGTTAGTAAATATGATAGAAGTGAACCTGAATTTGGTGAATTACCGCTATTTAAATCACCAAATATTTGGAAAAGTAGTTTAAATAATGGTATGGCAATTTTAGGTATAGAAAATAATGAAGTGCCTTTAGTACAGTTTGATATTACAATTCCTGGAGGACAATTATTAGACCCAACAGGAAAAGCAGGTGTATCTAATATATTAAGTGATTTGATGTTAGAGGGAACTGCAACAAAAACACCAGCAGATTTGGAAGAAGCAATTGGGCTTTTAGGAGCACGTATTGGTATGTATAGTGCCAATGAAGATTTTCATATTACGGGTTCTTGTTTAACTAAAAACTTTTCAGAAACTATTGCATTAGTTAAAGAAATTATTTTAGAACCTCGTTGGGATGAGAAGGAATTTAATAGGCTAAAATTGGCATTAGAAACTGGTTTAAAAGGAAGAGAAGCAAATCCTAATGCTATAGGTTCGATGGCTTTTAACAAACTTATTTATGGTGACGCTCATAGATTTGGACTTCCAGGTTCTGGAACTTTAGAAACAACAAAAGCTATTACTTTAGCTGACCTTAAAGAATATTATAATAATTTATCATCAAAAAACGCAAAATTCCATATTGCAGGAGCTATTACAAAAACAGAAGTAGAAAAAGCAATTCAAATTTTAAATGATTGGAAAGGAAATTCTATAACGTTGCCAAAGTTTAAATTGCCCGATAATACTAAAAAAGGAAATTTATATTTTATAGATGTTCCAAATGCAAAACAATCTGTACTATATATAGGTAAATTAGCGTTGTCTGCATCTAATGAAAACGCAAATAAACTTGATTTTGCAAATGAAATTATTGGAGGTGGGTCTAGCGGACGTTTATTTCAAACGTTACGAATAGGAAAAGGTTATACATATGGTGCATATTCTAGTATTTCTAGTAGTAATGAAGTTGCCCCATTTGCAGTAAGAACAAGTGTTAGAGCAAATGCTACATTGAAATCATTGATAATAATTAAAGATATGATAACAAACTATGAGGCTAGTTTTACAGATGCTGAAGTTGAACTAACCAAAAACAAAATTTTAAAAGGTAATACGCGCGCTTTTGAAAGTTTAGGTGCTCAATTAAGAATTTTAAGAACAATGAGTAAATATGATAAAGCAGATACTTATATTGTTGATGAACAAGATGAATTAGTGGGTATGGCTTTAGCAGATTATAAATCTATAATTAATTCGTATTTAAATGAAACTGAAATGATATACATAGTTGTAGGTGATAAAGCAACACAATTTTCTGAAGTAAAAAAATTAGGAAAACCAGTGATTGAATTAGATATCTACGGAAATAAGATTTAAACAATTTAAATAATAAAAAAGCACAATCAGTAGTTTTGATTGTGCTTTTTTTATTGGTAATTATA
>CAZLXG010000090.1:0-4670 GCA_964563585.1 uncultured Flavobacteriaceae bacterium
CCTTCGCAGGAATGACAAAAACATAGCGGATAAGTTAGCCTTGATTGATGCGGCATCCTTTTTAAAACTTGACATCAAAAATTTTGTTAGAACTAAATGTCAACAGATTGCTTCGTTGTTCCTCCTCGCAATGATGTTGTTTTAAAAAGATATAGCGGAAAGCGAGAAATAGCTTTTAATTATAAATTTTGTTGAGTAAATAAAAATCGGCAATAACGAGTGCTGCCATAGCTTCTACAATAGGAACCGCGCGCGGAACAACACATGGGTCGTGACGACCTTTACCATGCATTTGCACTACCTTACCTTCTTTATTGATGGTTTCGTACTCCTGAATTAGAGTCGCTACGGGTTTGAATGCGACGTTAAAATAGATGTCCATACCATTGCTGATTCCACCTTGAATGCCTCCTGAAAAATTGGTTTTTGTGGTGCCATTAGGATTAAATGCATCGTTATGATCGCTACCATACATAGTGCTGCCGTGGAAACCGCTACCATACTCAAAACCTTTTACGGCATTTATGGATAACATGGCTTTACCTAATTCGGCATGTAATTTATCGAACACGGGTTCGCCCAAACCTACGGGCACATTTTTTATAACACAGCTTACAATACCGCCAACGGTATCGCCTTTACCTCGAACTTCTTTAATGTAAGTTTCCATTTTCGAAGCCATTGCTGTGTCTGGACAACGCACGATATTTGATTCTACATTAGCAAGGTTTAATTGCGTATATGGTTTATCGAGTTTTAAAGTACCAACGCCAGAAACATAGGCTTGAATTTCGATGCCTCCTAGCATTTGTTTTGCTACAGCACCAGCTACAACACGACATGCGGTTTCGCGTGCAGAACTTCGTCCGCCACCACGATAATCGCGGAATCCGTATTTTTTGTCGTACGTGTAATCGGCATGACTTGGTCTGTAACTATCTTTTATATGTGAATAATCGTGAGATTTTTGATTGGTGTTTTCTATAACAAAACCTATTGGTGTTCCTGTTGTTTTTCCTTCAAAAATACCTGAATGGAATTTTACTGTATCGGGTTCTTTACGTTGGGTTACTATGGATGATTGACCTGGTTTACGCCTATCAAGTTCGTTTTGAATGGATTCTAAATCTAATTCAATTCCTGGTGGACAACCATCAATTACACCACCCAAAGCTGGTCCGTGAGATTCACCGTATGTAGTTAAATTAAATAATTTTCCAAAAGAATTCCCTGCCATAACCCCTATTTTAATGCTAAAATAAATCTATTCTTAGAGAAACAAAAATTGTAGCACTCAAAATAACTAATTAATGATTAAAGCTTCCTTTAAAATAGTAATTGGGTGTTTTGCTTCTCGTTGTGTGCCGTCTTTTATTTGATGCCTACAACTTGTTCCGTTTGCTGAAATAACAACATTTTTATTTGCATTTCTAACTGCTGGAAATAAGGTTTGTTCCCCTATTTGCATACTCACTTCATAATGTTCTTTTTCGTAACCAAAACTTCCTGCCATACCACAACAACCACTTGGTATAATTGTGACTTTATAATTCTTTGGAAGATTTAATACTGCAAAACTCGATAGTTGATTGCTCATTGCTTTTTGATGACAATGCCCGTGAAATTTAATGGTTTTAGTTTCTAATACAAATTGTTCTGGTTTTATGTTTCCTAATTCAATTTCTTGTTGAATAAACTCTTCTATTAAAAATGTGTTTTTTGATATCGCTTTCGCGGAAATTTTATCGTCCGCTAATTTTAAATATTCGTCCTTAAACGTTAAAATTGCTGAAGGTTCAATTCCGATAAGTGGCGTTTCTTCTGAAACCTTATTTTTGAAAATCCCAACATTTTCATTAGCTACTTTTTTAGCTTCTTCCAACAATCCTTTTGATAAAAAGGCACGTCCAGATTCTGCGCTTTTAATCATTTCAACTTTGTAATTTAAAGCCGTTAAAAGTTGAATTGCATCTATTCCAATTGAAGTATCTAAATAATTTGTAAATTCATCATTAAACAAATAAATTGTTTTAATATAATTTTTATTAACTAATTGATTTTTAAATATTTTAAATTCTTTACTTAAACTTTTATTTGAAATTAAAGGCAAGTTTCTTTCTTTGGCAATTCCGAGTGATTTTTTTAAAATTGAAGATGTAAAACTATTAGAAAACACAAAATTTGTAAGCTTTGGAAAATGACTTCCTAACTGATTATTCTTATTATTATTTGCGAATAATTTAGTACGTAAACTTACTCCATTTTCTTTTTGATATTGGTATAAAAACTCCGCTTTTAAAGCAGCAACATCGACACTACTTGGGCATTCACTTGTACAAGCTTTACAGCTTAAACATAAATCGAAAACTTCTTTTAATTCTGTATGATTAAATTTATTTGCTTTGTCTGAATTTGTTAAAAATTCGCGTAATGCATTGGCACGCGCTCGTGTGGTATCTTTTTCATTTTTGGTTGCTCGATAACTCGGACACATGGTTCCTCCAAATTCTGGTAATTTTCTGCAATCACCAGAACCATTACATTTTTCGGTTGCTCGTAAAATTCCTTGTGATGCTGAAAAGTCTAATAGTGTTTCAATTTCAGGTTCTGTTCTATCAACTTCATATCGCAGTGCTTTATCCATAGGAAATGGATTCACAATTTTTCCTGAATTAAAAATATTATCAGCATCAAACGCCCTTTTTATGCGTTTTAAAATGTTATAATTCTCTTCACCAATCATCATTGAAATAAACTCTGAACGCACAATACCGTCGCCATGTTCACCACTCATTGAGCCATTATATTTCTTTACTAAATGTGCCACGTTAGTTGTGATTTTTTTAAATAAAACCACATCATCACTTTTCTTTAAATTTAATATTGGGCGTAAATGTAACTCGCCTGCTCCAGCATGTGCATAATAAATAGCTTCTTGTTTATAGTCTTTCATTAAACTTGTAAACTCCGAAATGTAGTTTGCTAAATCTGGTAACGCCACCGCAGTATCTTCAATACATGCTGCCGATTTTTTGTCGCCAATAATATTACCCAACAAGCCTAAACCCGCACTACGCAAGCTATTCGCTTTGTCAATATCGTTTCCTTTTAATATTGGATATGCGTAACTTAATTTAGAATTCTTAATATCAATCAGTAATTTTTCTGCTAAACCTTCCGCTTCATTTTTATCATTCGATTTTATTTCACACATTAAAACAGCTTTCGGGTCGCCTACAATAAATTGTCTGTTCTCTTGCTGTGTTTTATTGTGCTTTGTACAATCTAAAATGGTTTTATCCATCATTTCGCAAGTGTACAAATTGTGTTTCATTACCAACTCAACAACATTTAAACAATTTTCTATACTTTCAAAATGTGCCGCCACCATAATACGTTCTTTAGGTGGAAGCTTATCTAATTTTAATGTGATTTGTGTTGTAAATGCCAATGTGCCTTCGCTACCAGAGAGTAGCTTGCACATATTAAATTTTTTATTTGATTCTGAAAAAACTTCAGATTCTATCAATTCATCAATAGCATATCCTGTATTTCTTCTATGTATTTCTGGTTTCGGGAATTCTGATTTTATTCTTTCTTGAACAGACTCTGAAACGAGTTCAGCATAAATCGTTTTATAAATTTGTCCTTCTAACGATTCTTCTTTTGTTTTATTTATGAATTCTTCTTTTAACATTTCACCAAAAACAACTTCACTTCCATCAGATAAAACAGTCTGCAATTCTAATACTTTATCGCGTGTTACGCCATATTGAATGGATGTTGTTCCTGATGAATTATTACCTACCATTCCTCCTATCATACATCGGTTTGATGTTGATGTATTTGGTCCAAAAAACAAACCAAACGGTTTTAAGAAGTTATTCAATTCATCTCTTACAACCCCTGATTGCACGGTTACAGTTTGTTCTTTTTCATTTACATGAAGAATTTTAGTAAAATATTTAGACACATCAACTACAATACCTTTACCAACGCATTGTCCTGCTAACGATGTGCCTGCTGTACGTGGAATTAAAGACGTTTTATGCGTTTTAGCAAACTTGACAAGCAACTTAATATCCTCCTTGCTTTTTGGATACGCAACTGCCAATGGCAACATTCTATATACAGAGGCATCGGTAGCATAAAGCGATTTCATTAAATCGTCATAAAATAATTCCCCTAAAAGGGTTAATTTTAATGTCTGTAAATGTGGCGTTACCCCCATAATTTGTTGAATATTTTTATAAATCTAAAAAGAAATTAAATATAAATACAATTTTGGCGTTATTTTTGTAAAAGTAATCTGAATTATAATTTGTGACGTATTTATTTAATAGTGTCAAAAATTTAACAACAAAAATTTAACTTATGAAAAAAGTATTTTTATTATCAGTAGCATTATTTGGTTTTGCATTTGCATCGAGTGCTCAAGAAATTTCAAACAACGCTATCGGGTTACGATTAGGAGATAGTAACGGATTAGGCGCCGAAATATCTTATCAACATGCCTTAGGCGATAACAATCGTTTAGAAGCAGACTTAGGATGGCGAAACGGAAACAGTTATAATGCATTTCAACTTACAGGATTATACCAATGGGTATTTCCTTTAGATGGTTCTTTTAACTGGTATGTTGGTGCTGGTGGTGGTTTAAGCTCTTTTGA
>CAZLXG010000091.1:0-4457 GCA_964563585.1 uncultured Flavobacteriaceae bacterium
AAAATTTTTCAAATTTTGCATTCAGCGGAAAAATAAGATAAAATTTAAAAAATTCTGCTAAGTGCTAAACCGAAAATTATTATATTTTTAACCAGCACTAATCTTATACACAAACGTTACTCCTAAAGCACTTTAAAAACTTCTTTTACTGCCCTTTAGTAAAAATCAAAAACATAAACACACCATAGCCAACTACTAAAAAGAAGCCTTTCACTCTACTAATTTGTAATTTTTTGGGTAATAATATTAAAGGAATTAATATTGCTGAAAAACCTAGCATCCAAAAAATATCGCTAGAAAGTATTTGTGGTTCTGTTACCGGAATTGGTTTTATCATAGCTGTTAAACCTAATACAGACCCTATATTAAAAATATTTGAGCCTATTAAATTTCCTAACGAAATGGCTTTTTCTTGTTTTGCTGCCGCAATAATCGATGCCGCTAATTCTGGTACACTTGTACCGATTGCAATTAAAGACACGCCAATTACAGCTTCACTTACACCAACTGCAACTGCAATTTCTTTAGCCCCATCTACTAACCATACACTTCCAAAATACAATGCTGCTGCTCCAATGGCAAGCCAAATGAATATTTTAAAATTTGAAACTATCGCAAGTGTATCATCTACATCTTCTACAACCGTATCTTTTTTAGCTTTTCTTATTAATATGATTAAAAACACTATTAATCCTGTAAATAAAATACCGCCTTCTATTGCTGTTAGTACGCTATCGTTTTTAAGGAAATAATACAACGCCATGGAGAACACCATCATTACTGGCCAATTAAATTTATAAAACGATTTATCGACCGTTATTGCGCCCACAATTGCTGTAATACCTAATACTAAACCTATGTTTGCAATATTTGAACCTACTACATTATTTATGGCTATTGCTGGCGAACCTGATAAAGCTGCTTGAAGACTTACTAATAATTCTGGTGCCGAGGTTGCAAAGGAAACCACCGTCATACCAATTATCATTTTTGAAATGTTGAACTTAAATGATAAAGCAACAGATGAACGTACTAGAAACTCACCCCCTACTACTAACAGTATAAAACCAAGAATTACCCAAAGTATACTCATAAACATATTTTTTGCGAAGATAGTATTTCCTTTTAAGTCTTATAAATTTAATAATAAAAACTAAAAATTTAGTTAAATAACTACATGCATAGTTGTATAACTACAAAAATAGTTATACGTTTGTTTTGCGTTAAGGATAGCAGCGATATCCTTTTTATTTGTCTCTTCGAGCGCAGTCGAGAAGTTTTCAAATAAAAAGATTTAGCGAATAGCCTGACGCAAGTGCAACGAAGCGTAACGCCCAAAAAAATATTATACATGCAAAAATTAACTAATAAAGAGGAAGAAATTATGCACATTTTATGGAAGTTAGAAAAAGCTTTTGTGAAAGATGTGTTAACTGAAATGAAAGATGAAAAACCACATTACAACACATTATCTACCATTATTAGAAACTTGGAAGAAAAAGGTTATGTGGCTTATAATGCCTATGGGAAAACACACCAATACTACCCTATTGTGACGAAGGAAGATTATAGAAAACGTTTTATGACGATGGCGATTGACAATTATTTTAATAATTCGTATAAAAATATGGTATCGTTTTTTGCAAAAGAAGAAAAAATAAGTGTTGACGAATTAAAAGAGATTATTGCACTAATTGAAAAAAATAATTAATTATGGAATTTTTACTTAAAGCTAGTGCTGTTGTTACCATATTTTATTTTTGCTACAAACTATTTTTACAGCGTGATACTTTTTTTGAAAGCAATAGAATGTTTTTACTAATTGGCTTATTTACAGCGTTTTGCTTACCTTTTATAGTAATCCCGATATATATAGAACAAGCGCCTTTAATATTGGATAATTACGTTTTTAATGATATGATTGTTACCAAAAATACAGAACAAGCTTTTACTTTATTACAATTACTGTCTGTTATTTATGCATTGGGTGTTAGTTTCTTTTTTATTCGGTTTGCTATTCAGTTATTATCAATTGTTAAGGTGTTGTTTAATAATGATAGTGAAAAAGATGATCGTTATATTTATATAAAAACAACTAATAATGTGCCTCCTTTTTCATTTTTTAATTGGATTGTTTATAATCCAAACTTGTTTAATAAAAACGAGTTGAAACAAATTATTACACACGAAAAAATACATGTTCGCCAACACCATTCTATTGATATTTTATTAACGCAATTATCGTGTATCGTGTTATGGTTTAATCCGTTTATATGGCTTTACAATAAAGATATAAAACAAAATTTAGAATTTATTGCCGACCAAAATGCTCAACAAAAATCAGGCTGTAAAAAAAGTTACCAATATACTTTACTAAAAACAAGCATGCCAAAACATCAATTGGCATTAACCAATAATTTTTATAATTCATTAATCAAAAAACGAATCGTTATGTTACACAAATCAAAATCAAAAAAAACAAATCAATTAAAGTACTTTTTAATCATTCCTATTTTAGCTCTCTTTTTAATGAGCTTTAACACGAAAGAAATTTATATTACTAAAGAAGTTCCTGTTACTAAAAACTTAAATAATGATAATACTTCCGTAGAAGACATTATAATAGAAAATTATGTTATTTCAGAAAAACATACACCAAAAACTTCCTTTACAAATAATCAAGTCAAAAAAACTGTTCTCACTAATTTAAATTCAAATACTAAAACTATTGAAAACAAAGGTGACACTCAAATGGTTTTAATCACTAAAGATTTTAAAGATGCTGACTTTGATAAAATTAAGAATAAGCTTAAAAAAGAAGGTATTACCATAAAATTTAAAGGCATAAAACGCAATAATAGTGGCGAAATCACTTCTATTAAAATTGATGTAAACTCAAAACAATCTAACTCTAATTATAATATAAGTTCTGATAAAGCTATTAAACCTATAAAGATTTCGTTTGACAAAGAAGGCGGGAATATTTCAATAGGAAATGGGCATTCTATACATGCAGCAAGCAACAGTAATAGATTTCATTTTAAATCTAAAAATGGTAAACATAAAATTCACAGCACTGGAAGCGGTGGGAATGTTTATGTAATCTCAAGTGATGAAAATATACATGGTGATACAATTTACTTAACCCGTCATGAAAATAAAATAATACATAGTAAAAATGTTAAGATTATTATTGATGGTGACAATAATGCCGACTCTTTATACATTATTGATGAGGAAAAAGTAGAAAAAGATGTTTTAGAAAACTTAAATCAAGACGAGATTAAGAGTATTTTGGTTCTTAAAAATGATAATGCTACTAAAAAATATGGCAAAAAAGGAAAAAATGGTGTTGTTAAAATTATAAATAAAAAGATAGGAAAAAATAGTAATACGTTTTTTATTTCCAGTAATGATGATACAGAACCTTTATACATTATTGATGGAAAAGAAGTAAAAAAAGATGTTTTAGACATTGATAACATTAAAAGCGTAATTGTTTTAAAAGGTGATGCTGCAATAAAAAAATACGGAAATAAAGCAAAAAATGGTGTTATAGAAATTACTACTAAAAAGAAACAGTAATTATTAAAATTATTTTGCGATTAAAGACATCCTTTTAGGGTGTCTTTTTTTTGTAAAAATGTTTTGTAAAAAGATGAAAACCCAAAATTTTTACCTTTTTTTAATAAAAACCGCCTTAGTCTTTAAAAATTGACTCAAAAAACCCCTTGAATTCTTACAATTTAAAATATAAAACTAACAATAATATTTCATTTTATTACTTATACATAGACATCATCATAAATATTAAAATCATTATTATCATTTTACTTACAAATTAGTATTTAATTTCATCGATTTATGTAAAATCATTTGGTGGAAATATCTAAAAATATATATCTTCAAAAAACATTGATATAATTAAACTATTTACTAACCCTTAAAACTTAAAAATTATGATAACACTTGCAATCCTTATAATCGACATTATCTTCTCGATTATATAAATCACAAAATGTAGAACTTAGTCTAGAATAAGTTTTACTATTTTTACAAAATGCAAAAGCAAGTTTTTAAATTTTTAGCAAAGGTTAATAAAATAGTCTTACCAAGTTATACTAAACAAAGGTTAGATTTATCAAAAGCAACAAAACTACAAATAGCTATTTTTGGTTGGAAACTTTATGTAACTAAAAATGCTTTGGGTTAGTTCTTATCTTAAAAATCTTTGTATTTTGAAACCCCAAAGAAAAATAATTGCGTAATTATTGTTATAAAATTATTTTTCAACACTTAATAATGACTAAGTATTTTTTTATTTACTTTATTCTTAGCTTCAAATATATTTTCCCAAGAAGCAAATATTACTACAAAATTTGCTCAAGATGGAGATTTATTTGAGAAATTAAATGATTATTCTCAACCTCTAGTTCAATTTAAAGAAAATGAAAAAT
>CAZLXG010000092.1:0-4293 GCA_964563585.1 uncultured Flavobacteriaceae bacterium
TGACCACTACCACCTGTAAACATAACGTTTTCAGTTTCTGGTGTTACTAATACATCATCTTCATTTAAATCTTGTTTAGTACAAGAGGTAAATGATGCAAATAAAACTGCTACAATTAAAGTAATTTTTAGGGCTTTCATATTCATTTGATTTAAGGTTAATTATTATTTTTCGTTATTTATTTTAAAAACTTAAAATTCAATTTAAAAGACTTCGAACATTCAAAATCTTCAATTGAGGGAAAAATGGATAATTAATCTATAAAACCGAATTGCGTATAAAAGCAAGCATATTTTATATGTTGAGGGAATATGACTTAATAGCCAAAAAAAAAAAAATGAATTAATGATTCTTAATTGCTTAGGGAAATGATTTGGGCGCTAATTAAGGACTGCTAATATATGTCAATCTCTTTGGTTAAATAAATTATATTCGATGAAATGTATATTTTATCGATGAAATACAATTTTATTAACAATTTATTGTTGGAAACTTATAAAGTAGATCCGTTTTTAATCAAGCTTGTTTTAACAATTTTTGTTTTAAAATCGGTTTTAGCAGACATATTCTTTAACCTTTCAACCAATAATTTAGCTGTATTGGCTCCAATAGTTTTAGCATGCTGACGTATTATGGTCAACTTTGGAAGTGAAAGATTTGACGCCTGTTTACTTGAAAACCCTAATATTGAAATATCTTTTGGTACGTTTAATCCTAAATTAACAGCAACATTAATAGCCACAATTCCAGAAGTACTATCGGCAGCAATTACGCCATCAATTAATTTATTTTCATTAAAAAAAGTTTTTACTTTTTCTTGTGCATCATCATTTCTGTTCATTGTTAAAACTAAAGGTTCATGATTTTTATGTTCTAAAACAGCTTTATTATAACCACGTTCTCTAAGCTTTCCAACACTTATATCATCTATATTACTAATAAACACAATACGCTTACGTTTTTCTTCAAATAAACTTTTGGTTGCATTATAAGTAGCATCAAAATCATCTACTATAACTTTATCACATAAAACATCGTGTGCGACTCTATCAAACATAACTATTGGTAAGCCTTGTTTAATGGTTTTATTAAAATGGTCAACTTCATTTTTTATTTGTGTTTCTTTTGAAACACATAAAATAAAGCCATCAACACTTCCGTTAGCCAATAATTGCAAGCTTTCTTTTTCTTTATCTAAAGACTCGTTAGATATGCATGTTATAATATTATACCCATACTTTGTCGCTTCCCTTTCTATACCAAATAAAACTTTAGCCAAAAAGTGATTTAGTATATCTGGAATAATTACACCTATAGTATTCGTTCTATTTTGCTTTAAACTTAAAGCAACCTTATTCGGTTTGTAATTATATAATTCGGCAAGTTCTTTAACGCGTTTAACCGTTTCCTTTCCAATTTCTTCGCTATTATTTAAAGCTTTTGAAACTGTGGATATAGAAACATTTAACTCTTTTGCTAATTGTTTTAAGGTAACCATTCAATTTATGCGTTAGTTATAAAGGATGCAATTTACAAAAATACCCCATGTAAAGTTGAAACAGAAAAATAAAATATACTTTGTGTCTAATATGCATGAGCATGATTCTATAAATAAAAAAAAGCTTTAATTCCTTAAAGCTTTTTTTTATTTACTAAAATGCTACTCTAAATAAAAGAGCGTTAGGTAACTTATGATTTTCCTAATATTCTAAACATTCCTGTTCCACATTCAGGGCATTTTCCCTTCATTGCTTTTCTACCATTTTTCATAGTTACTTCTGCACCGTCTTTAATTTCTCTTTTAGACTTGCATTTTACACAATATCCTTCCATAATAATAATGTTTTTTTAGTTAAACTGTTACTTACCAAATCTAAGCATTCGTTTTGCCAATTCCAAACATCTCTAAAACAAAAAAGGAAAGCCTCTAGTTGTGGGAATTTTAAACAACTGAATTTATTATTATTTAATTTTTTAAATAAATTTTTATAACACCATGAACGCCTCTAGATCCATAAAAAGCCGCTTCTGGGACTTTTATTACTTCAATTGACTTTACATCTGAAGGAACTACGTATGTAATACTTGTTACTGACATATCATCAACTATAAACAAAGGTTGAGTAGAACCGCCACCAGTTGATGAGGTATTTGCTCCTCTAATACTTATACTTTCACCAGTTACTGTTACACCAGAAATTACTCCTTACAATCATCTGATAAATATTATTAAATCCGTTAAGACCATTTACACCTTCAAAATTTACTTTTCCACTTCTTTTTCTAATGGGGTCGCTAAAACCTAATTTAGCCAACTCCTTTCTATCAATAACTCTACTATCGTCAGAAAAAACAAAGCTTATTTTTTTTCTCCAGAATAACTCACACTTAAAAGTCCATGATTAGTTGAATAAGCAGTAATAATACTAATACTAGATTTAGTTTTAATTTTATAAAACCCAGTTTTATTTGTACGAGCATTTGTTTTTATTGAATCAATATAAATGTAAACTCCTTTTAAAGGCTTATTACTAAAATCTGTAATTGTACCAGTTATTATTATATTGCTTTTTTTATTTTTATTCTGAGCGTTAGTAGAAAAAAGAAAATATAAGATATCGTGTTTTCATAATAAAAAAGTTAAATTATTAACATACAACTGTTAATGTAAAAGTATATAATTAAACTTAAAAACTTTCTGTTAAAGAATAAAAACAACTTATTTAACAGCTATTTTTTTAGTAGTATTCTCTTTATTGGTTATAATTTGAACAAAGTAAATATCTGTAGACAGCTTTGATGTATTTATAACAAAACAAAAAAGCATCCCAATCTTCTATAAAGAAAAAAGGAAAGCTTTCCATTGGAATACCAAACATAATCTGGTATTACTACGTCCTAGATTTCTCTAGGAACAACACAACTTCTTTTAATTGCTAAAAAAAGACCCAATTTCTCAGAGCTTTTAGCAATACTTGCGGTCTGGACAGGCGGTCTAAAAGACGCCGTACATATATCTACAAACACTTGTACACACTCAATATACAAGTTTCAAAATCTTAATGAGCTTCTACACATTT
Source organism: uncultured Flavobacteriaceae bacterium (assembly GCA_964563585.1). Lineage (GTDB taxonomy): Bacteria > Bacteroidota > Bacteroidia > Flavobacteriales > Flavobacteriaceae > CAZLXG01. Next base: position 3,081 of record CAZLXG010000092.1, read on the forward strand.
CAAAATACTTATAAACATTGTACTGATTACTTACTTTGAAAATAGGTTCGCAAATATAATCAATTTTTGATATTTACAAACTCATTTTAGAAAAACAACTAACTATTTGAAAGGTCAATCATAATCTCATAAATGAGGATACAAAAGACTAAACTGTTCTAAAATTGTATTCCCTTATTTGTTCCTCAGATAACAATGAATCATCACTGTCATAATCTTTACCAATTATAAAGTACTCGCCTAATGTTTCTTTACTAACCACTTCATCAAAACCTTTTATACTTTCAATATCAGTTATCTTAACACCTTTACCCTCATCATATCTCAACCAATAAGCATCATCTAATTTTCTCAGTTGATTGAAGAAGATTTTTTTATGCTCTCATTCTTCATTTGTTTCCGAAAATTGATTTTATCTATCTCACTCCCCCAGTTTTCCCCCAACACTAACCAAGTTTCAACACTATCGTTATGTATGATAACTTGTATTCTTGCATGTTGAATGAATGATTGTTCCTCTTTAGCTTTATATTTTTTTTAAAATGTTGAACTGATTTACCATAGTGAAGCCAAATAGACCTAATAGATTTACCACTATAAGGGTTTGGATAATGTTTTGATGTTCTTTCTTGACCTCTTGCAGTAGTGTAGAAGGTTCAAAATATTAAACTCTTCAAATCGAGGATAAATCCTATTGTGAAGTCTAATCATTTAAGCACGAACTTTATTTCTCTCACTTCTAATTGATGAATTATTCAGCTTTCTATATTTGTTATAAAAAACAGACTAGAAGTGTCAATAAAGGATATAATCTGAATTTTAATACGCGGGTTACAGAAAGAGAAAAGGAAGTTACTAAAACAAGATTGGATGCTTTTTATCGATTAAATCAAGGAGAATTTATTGTATTTGCCGATGGAAAAGGATAAATAAAGTACAGTTTAAACAATCCTCAATAGTAAAGACTATTACCACCTTGCAAAAAAAATAACTGATAATGATTTAGAAAAGAATTTTATTCAAATTCATAATGATGTAAAATCTATTTTTAAGTAAAAATACTTAAACCACCTAAATATAAGTTTTACTGATTGTCAGCTTTAATAAATTCATGTCTTTCAGTTTTATATGAAGAACCTAATTGATTTCCATTAAACTCTATCCATAGTTTAGAAAGTTTACAGCTAAAAAAAAGTAAGGTATAAATATATAA
>CAZLXG010000093.1:0-4268 GCA_964563585.1 uncultured Flavobacteriaceae bacterium
TTGCGACCTTTTTTTATATTATTTTTTTTATCACTCGTAGTTTGTGAGTATGTGCTTTTTTCTCTACATTATAAATACCCGAATGGTCTAGTCTATCTATTCTAACTTTACCATGTGCATGTATAATATAATTATCTTTCATTATAATGCCAACATGAATAATATCACCCTCATTATTATCAAAAAAAGCTAAATCACCAGGTTCACTTTCTTCAATAAAACTTAATGCTTCTCCTTGGGTAGCTTGTTGTGATGCATCTCGTAAAAGTTTGTAGCCATTTAGTTTGTAAACCATTTGAGTAAATCCAGAACAATCTATACCAAAAGGTGTTTTTCCTCCCCAAAGATAGGGTGAGCTTAAATATAAAAATGCAGTTTGTATGATATTGCTTTTATCATATATACCTTCGACTGAATTACCTTCAAAATTATGGTTTAATATTGATAAACCATTTAATAATGACCCTAATAAAACAGGATGAAGCTGATTGTTTGCGTCTTCAATAAATTCAACTAAGTCTATAGATAATTTAGGATTAGTATTTGTTAAATTTTTGTATTGTTCTTCTGTGATTTCGTGGTATTGTTTGTTGTCAACCCAACCTTCATATTTGTCAAATGCAAGTCGGATTTTACTCCAAGATTTACGCTGTTCTAATATTTTAAAATAATCTCCATATAATAATTGTGAAACAAGTTCGCTTTTATCAGAAGATTCAAACCTTAAAGGAACAATGCTTAAATTACAGATTCCGTATTGCATTCAAATAAATTAATTGCGTTCAAGAACTAAAGCAGAAGCACCACCACCGCCATTACAAATAGCTGCAGCACCAATTTTTGCATTGTTTTGTTCTAAAACGTTTAATAAAGTTATTAGTATTCTAACACCCGAACAGCCTAACGGATGCCCAAGAGAAACCGCACCTCCATTTACATTTACATTACTATCGTTTAGTCCAAGAATTTTCATATTAGCTAATCCAACAACTGCAAAGGCTTCATTAAACTCAAAATAATCAACATCATCAATAGAAATACCAGCCTTATTTAAAGCTTTAGGTAATGCTTTTGCGGGTGCAGTGGTAAACCATTCTGGCTCATGTGCAGCATCAGCGTAACCTTTTATAGTTGCTAAAGGTTTTAACCCTAATTCTTCAGCTTTTTCTTTACTCATTAATATCATAGCGCCAGCGCCATCGTTTATAGTTGAAGCATTGGCCGCAGTTACAGTGCCATCTTTTGTGAAAGCAGGATGTAATTGTGGAATTTTATCCATTCTTACGTTTGTGTATTCTTCGTCTTTACTTATTATTTTAGGCTCTCCACGGCGTTGAGGCACTTCTACAGGGATAACTTCATTATCAAATTTACCTGCATTCCAAGCGGATTCAGAGCGTTTATAGGATTGAATAGCATAATTGTCTTGATCTTCTCTAGAAAACTCATATTTAGTAGCACATGCATCAGCACTAACACCCATTGCATTTTGATCGTATACATCTACCAAGCCATCTTTTTGCATACCATCAATTAAAGAAATTGGACCAAATTTTGTTCCTGTGCGAGCATACATATAATGAGGTATTAAACTCATGTTTTCCATGCCGCCAGCAACAATTATTTTGGCATCGCCAAGAGCAATAGATTGTGCAGCTTGCATAACAGCTTTCATTCCAGAGGCACATACTTTATTCAGTGCAGTACATGGAATAGTATTAGGGATTCCTGCAAATAGAGCAGCTTGTCTTGCAGGTGCCTGACCAGTTCCTGATTGTACAACATGTCCCATTAAAACTTCATCAACCAACTCTGGATTAAGATTTATTTTATCTAATGCGCCTTTAATAGCAATAGCTCCTAATTTAGGTGCAGGAATAGTTGATAATGCTCCTAAAAAACTACCTATTGGTGTTCTTGCTGCAGATACAATGACAACTTCTTTACTCATTTTTTAAACTTTTGAATTATAAGCAACGAAAATAATCAATTTTTAATAGAAATTAGAAAGATTACTGCATTATAAAAAACAGAAAAAGCATAGAAATTTATTACATTTGAAAACCTTAAAGTATAAAATGAAAGACTTTATAAATAAACTATATAGAAATCATTCCTTAATTTATAAGGTCTTATTGTTTATCTGTACTACAGTTTTAATCGTGTATTTATTTCCTAAAAGCGGAAAGTTTAAATACAATTTTGAAAAGGGGAAACCTTGGCAATCAGAAAATTTATACGCACCATTTAATTTTGCAATTAAAAAAGCAAATGATGAAATTGCTATTGAAAAACAAGCACTTATTGATAACTCTGTTTTGTATTTTAATATTGATAATACTATTGAGGTTAAGGTTAATAATTTATATGAAAATCAATTCAAAAACGCATTTTCAGATTCTATATCAAAAATCGAATCAAACACTCTGTTTAAAGTAGGTAAGCAAGTTATAACGGAACTTTATCGTTATGGTATTTTAAATGAAACATATAATATTTCAAACGGTAAAGCTGTTGTTTTATTAGATGAAAGAGTTAAAAAGAAAACTACATTATTTTCTAATTTAATAAAGCAAGATGAGGTAGTTTCAACTATTGAAAAAGTTTTATTAGAACGGAACTTACTTAACTATAAAAAGGATTTTGTTTCGTTATTTTTTGACTTAATCGAACCTAATTTAACCTTCGACAAATCATTTACCGATAAAATTTTACAGGAGGATTTTGATAAAATATCATATGCTAGAGGAAGTGTAGAAAAGGAAACTTTAATTATTTCTAAAGGTGAAGTGGTTGAAGGTGATAAATTTCAAACATTAAAATCATTACAATTTGAATATGAATCGCAAGTATGGAATGAAGCCAATTATAATTGGATTTTATTCGCATATACTTTATTAGTTGCTTTAGCCTTATTGATGTTGTTATTGTTCCTTAGAAAGTATAGAATTGAAGTGTTTGATAATAACACTAAAGTTACTTTTATTTTCTTCAACATATTTTTAATGGTTTTTATTACAACACTGGTTGTAAACTATAATTCGAAGTATATTTATGTAGTTCCTATTTGTATTTTACCATTAGTCTTTAAAGCTTTTTTTGATGCCAGATTAGGGCTGTTTGCCCACGTGATTACAGTATTACTTTTAGGCTTTATTGTGCCTAATAGTTACGAGTATATGTTTTTGCAAATTATTGCAGGTATTGTAACCATATTAACTGTTTCAGAGCTTTATAAAAGAGCTAATTTGTTTATTTCGGTTGGTCAAATTACATTAATATACATAATCGCATATTTTGCTTTTGTGGTAATTCATGAAGGCAGTGTTGAAACCATTAAATGGGAAACTTTTATGTGGTTTATTTTGTGTGGACTTGCTACTTTATTTGTACAACCATTAATTTATATATATGAAAAAATATTCGGATTAGTTTCAGATGTATCACTTTTAGAATTATCCGATACCAATTCAAAATTACTTAAAGAATTATCAAATAAAGCACCTGGAACATTTCATCATTCATTAAGTGTTGCTAATCTAGCGGAAGCTTCTGCTAACGAAATAGGAGCAAATGCAATGTTGGTTAGGGTGGGAGCTTTATATCATGATATAGGTAAAATGAAAAGTCCTACATATTTTATTGAAAATCAATCTACAGGAATTAATCCGCATGATGAATTATCAGCAAAAGAAAGTGCTAGAATTATAACCGACCATGTTATTGATGGTATTGAAATTGCAAGAAAAAATAATTTACCAGATAGAGTTATAGATTTTATTAGAACACATCACGGTACAAGTTTGGTTTATTATTTCTATATGAAAGAAAAGGAACAAGATGAAGACGCTAATAAAGCTGATTTTTGTTACCTAGGCCCAAAGCCTTTTAGTAAAGAAACGGCTATTTTAATGATGTGTGATAGTGTAGAAGCAGCATCTAAAAGTTTAAAAGAACCAACGTCAACTAAAATTGATGCTTTTGTAGAAAACATAATTAATAAGCAAATTGAAGAAGGACAATTCTTAAATGCAAATATTACATTTAAAGAAATTCAATCTATTAAAAAAGTACTAAAACACAAGCTAGCAAACATTTACCATTTACGGATTGAATATCCAGAATAAATTTTATAAAAAAGTAAATAAATTTGTTGTGTTCTTATAAAGGATATGTTACATTTGCATCCGCAATTTTATTGCAAAAGTTCATAAAATAGGAGAGGTGCCTGAGTGGCCGAAAGGAACGGTTTGCTAAATCGTCGTACC
>CAZLXG010000094.1:0-4236 GCA_964563585.1 uncultured Flavobacteriaceae bacterium
GCTTAAACACGCAACGAAATCATACACAAACCGATAAGCGCAACGCTTAAAATCACTTCATATACTTACCTTTTTTACTACCTTCATACATCACATATTTAACTAAACGCGACTCTAGTTTCGCATTAAATAAATGTATTTTTCTAGATGGTCGTAATCCAACATGCTTTAAAGCATCGAGATTACTGGTAATAAACCAAGCATCTGTACCTGGATAATTTTGTTTTAGTGTATCGCCAATATTAGAATAAAACTCTTCCATATCAATATCTAAACGCTCACCATACGGCGGATTAAAAACCATGTGTAATTTTTCTTGTCCTCCTTTTTGGGTTTTAAAGAAATCTTCGTGTTTAATTTCAATAAAATCGTCTAGTTGTGCATTTTTAATATTTTCTTTTGCCTTTGTAACCGCACTTGGTGCTTTATCGTAACCTGTTATTTTATGATGAAAATCGCGTGTTTTTTTAAGTAGAGATTCTTCAATTTTTTCAAACAAATCGACATCCCAATCTTGCCAACGCTCGAAAGCAAATTCTTTTCGCATTAAATTTGGCGGAATATTACAAGCTATCATTGCTGCTTCGGCAAGCATAGTACCAGAGCCACACATTGGATCCATAAAATCGGTTTGCCCGTCCCAACCAGAAAGCATTATTAATCCTGCTGCTAATACTTCGTTTATTGGCGCAATATTAGTCGCTGTTTTATAACCACGTTTATGCAGAGAATCTCCCGAAGAATCTAAGGAAATCGTGCATCGCCGTCTATCAATATGTACATTTATTTTTAGATCTGGGAATTTTAAATCTACATTTGGTCGTTCGCCTGTAGTATCTCTAAATCTATCTACAATGGCATCTTTTGTTTTTTGTGCTATATAAAGCGAATGCGTAAATAAATCGGAATGAATCGTAGCATCTACCGCCAACGTTCCTGAAGATTTCATATAATCTTCCCATGGCATTTTATATATTTTACCGTATAAATCTTGTTCGCTATTTACCGTAAATGTATGTATGGGTTTTAAAACTTTAACGGCTGTACGCAAACCTAAGTTACATTTATACATAAAACCTTTATCGCCCGAAAAACTAACGTTTCTCACGCCCTTTTTCACATCTCGCGCACCAAGTTGTATCAGTTCGTTTGCTAATAAGTCTTCAAAACCAAATAGGGTTTTGGCTACCATGTTAAAATTTTCTTCCATTACTTCTTAGTTTTACTCAAAACAAACAAATTTTTAAATTTTCATCTACTTCTTTTTGCTTCTAACTTCGTTAAAATCTTAAACCGTAACTAAGGCTATACTTAAAAATTTCGCCTCGTTACAAACAAAAAATAAATTTGATAAATTCTCTAAAAACCTATTTGCTTTGAGTAATAGATTGCAAAAATAACGTAATTTTGTGTTAAAGCAATGTTAATTTGAATTGGGTTAAGGATTACTCGCTGGTTAATATCTTAAATTAATGATGTCGTGAATGCTTTGGCATTTGAAGCGGCATCCTTTTTTATAAAAAAAGATATAGCAGAAAGCCTAACCACGTTTTTACGTGGTAACCTCCTAAAAAAATAGATGAGTAAAAACACTTCTGAATGGTTTACGTCGTGGTTTGATACGCCATATTACCATATTTTATATAAAGATAGGGATGATACCGAAGCGCATGCATTTATGGATACGCTTACCAATTATTTGAATATTCCCGAGCGTGGAACAGTTTTAGATTTGGCGTGCGGAAAAGGACGACATGCTAGATACCTGAACAAAATTGGGTTTGTGGTTACTGGTGTTGACCTAAGTGAAAACAGTATTAATTTTGCGAAGCAGTTTGAAAACCATAACTTAAAATTTGATGTGCATGATATGTGCAAGCCTTACAGCAAGCAGTTTGACGCAGTTTTTAATTTGTTTACTAGTTTTGGGTATTTTGATAATAACGAGGACAACCTAAGCACGATTAAAGCGATTAAAGCTGATTTGAACGATTTTGGTTTTGGAGTTATTGATTTTATGAATAGTGATTTTGTTATTGATAATTTAGTTGCCGAAGAAGTAAAAATTGTTGACGATATTGTTTTTAATTTAAAGCGTTTTGTTGAAGATGATTTTATTGTGAAAGACATTTCGTTTTCGGTTGATGGTAAAAACTATAATTTCCAAGAACGGGTAAAGGCTTTAACTTTAACAGATTTTATATCTATGTTTGAAGATGCTAGTGTATTTTTACTTGATGTTTTTGGTGACTATAAATTGCGTAAATTTAATGCGAAAACATCGGAACGTTTGGTCATGATTTTTAAATAGCCAACTATACTATTATTAATAAGTGTTTTATATTTGAATGAATAAATTTTTATTTCCTGTTTACGCCGTTATTTTAGGCGTACTTATTGCCTTCTTTACCAAACAAAAGAAAACATGGAACACCAAACTCCTACTCTCTTTTAGTGGTGCGTTTTTATTGGCGTTAACACTTTTTGAATTACTCCCAGAGGTTTACAGTAGTTTAGACACCAAACTTACCGGGCTTTATATTATGTGCGGTATTTTGCTGCAAATTTTTTTGGAAATTTTCTCAAAAGGTGCAGAACATGGGCATGTACACATACATAAACATAACACCGCTTTTCCATGGTTATTATTTGTTAGTTTGTGTTTTCATAGTTTTTTAGAAGGCTTCCCAATTCACCAACATAACGATATGGTTTACGGTGTTTTAATACACAAAATACCTATTGCGGCTTTAATTAGTATGTTTTTACTAAAATCTAATTACAGTAAATTACAAATTGGTTTATTTTTAATTGTGTTTACTGCAATGACACCTTTAGGCACTTTAATTTCGAACACTTGGGATGCTATTGCCGATTATCTACATATTATAAATGCGATTGTTATTGGTATCTTTTTTCATATTTCTACAACCATTTTATTTGAGAGTAGCGACGGACATAAATTCAATTTATCGAAATTTGTAGCTATTATTTTAGGTGTTGGTATTGCTTATATGATTTAAAATGAACGTCAGTTCGAGTGTGAAGCGTATCGAGAACAAGTGAGACTTCTTGATACAATTTTCTATCGAAAATCACTCGAAGTGACAACTAAACTATTATATATTGTTTTCAAAAGAAGAATCACGGATTTTACGTCAGGAATTTTGGACAAGTTTTGGGAAATCGTTTCCACGAAAATGGATTTTGTACGACACCAAACTTAAAGGGCTTAGTTTTAAATTTCATTTTGATACTAAAAGCGCTTTAATTGCTTTAGACCTTGAAGATGATTTAGAAAAACGTATCACCTATTGGGAAAAACTACAATCGTTACAATCTATTTTGAAAGATGAATTTCTACCTGATGCTATTTTTGAAGAAGAATATTTTTTAGAAAATGAAAAAGAAATCTCTAGAATTTATGTGCCTTTAGAACAAAAAGTATCTATTCATAATAAAAACTCATGGCGTGATGTTATGGTATTCTTCAACGAAAAAATGGACTTGTTTGAAGCTTTTTTCGAAAATTATAAAGATGTTATTGAAGGTTAAAAACGTCATTGAGAGTGAAACGAAGCAATCTCATAAAAGAAACTTCAATTAAAAAGATTACCACGTCGCCATCTCTCCTGGTAACGACAGTTAGCATCAAATCTCTTTCTTCAACTCATAATCATCCATAATAAAACCACCACCAATATCGGTAACCGAAGTTTTTACGTTTTTAAAACCTAGTTTTTTGTAAGCCGAAATAGATTTTGTATTATATTTATTTACTTTTAGCTGAATGAATTTTAAGTGATTACGTTTAGCTTCAACATCAATAAATTGTAATGTGGTCTTCCCTATTCCTTTTCCTCTAAATTCCCTTTTAACATATAGTTTTCCTAAAAACAAAAAATCATCTTCTTTTTTTATCGACATATATCCCACAGATACATTATTAAAAGTCATATAATAAAACTGATAACCTTCATTAATTTGAGATACTATGGCTTCAACCGAATTAAACTTAGTAAGCATATAATCTATTTGTTCTATACTAATAATAGATGGATAATGTTCGCGCCAAATAGTAGTTGCGAGTTCTTCTATTAGTTTATAATCCAATTGCGTATTTGCTTGTTTAATTTCAATCATATCAAAAATCTAAAATACTTCTTTTTCTTTAAAACATCTAAAAAGTACATATGTACGTAATTTACTATTAGAAATACCGTTTATCGAAAAAAT
>CAZLXG010000095.1:0-1171 GCA_964563585.1 uncultured Flavobacteriaceae bacterium
TTAATTTGAGCTGTTGTTAATCTAGGCACTAAAACACCTTGGTTGGTTGATTCTATGTCTAATATTGATGAAGCATTGGGAGTCGTTGTGCCAATACCCACTTGGGCATAATTATAATAATAGCTACAGAATAGCAATATTATTGAGAGCACTATTTTTTTCATTCTTGAGAGAGAGAGTGAAACTAATTAATTAATCCACTATAAAACTAATCAAATTATATAGAATAGCAAATAAACAAATGTTAAATAATTAAAGGGATTATGTATCTTTGCGCGCTATGAACAAAGAAATAAAGCAATTGGTTGATAAAGGTGAAATGTTACCTTTAATGGAGGAGTTTTATACCATTCAAGGCGAAGGTTTTTATAAGGGAACAGCAGCTTATTTTATTAGAATTGGTGGTTGCGATGTTGGTTGCCATTGGTGCGATGTAAAAGAAAGTTGGGATGCAGAATTACATCCTCCAACAAATATTGATGTTATAGTTGAAAACGCTTCTAAGTATAGTAAAACAATTGTGGTTACTGGAGGAGAACCTTTAATGTGGAATATGAAACCACTAACAGATGCTTTAAAATCTCAAGGTTTACAGACGCATATTGAAACTTCTGGAGCTTATAATCTTTCTGGTTCCTGGGATTGGATTTGTCTGTCTCCTAAAAAACTAAAACTTCCTACTAAAGAAGTTTCTCAAAAAGCTCACGAGCTTAAAGTTATTGTGTATAATAAAAGTGATTTTATTTTTGCCGAAGAACAAGCTGAAAAAGTGAACAAAGATTGCATTTTATATTTACAACCCGAGTGGAGTAAACGCGATAAAGTAGTGCCAGAAATTGTAGATTATGTTATGAAAAATCCCAAATGGAAAATCTCATTACAAACCCATAAATATTTAAATATACCTTGAAAATAAAAGTCGTTAACTAATTTAATGACATTTCTCCAATTTTAATTGTTAAAGCTTCGTCTTCAAATAACTCTACAATTAGGCTTGAAATATTATAACCATATTTAATGTGTGAACTTCGATTACTAAAACCACTATCTCTTTTGTCATTTTCAACAAAGAAAACTTTTATTTTGTAAACTAAATATCCAGTTAAAATGCCGCCTCTATTCTTTTTTGACAATCACTTCTTTCGGAGTTGCAGATTTTTTTTATTTGTGT
>CAZLXG010000095.1:1271-4017 GCA_964563585.1 uncultured Flavobacteriaceae bacterium
TTTCATATCAATAATATCGAAAATTTTTTCACTTCATTTCTAACTTCTTTTTTTACTTTATCCCATAATGACTAGGCATTAGAATTTGAAGAATTAGAAATAATTAGGCAGAATAAAATGAGTTTTAAAAGAGTATGAGTTTTCATTTGTTTATTACTAAAATTAATTAATTTAAAGAGAATGAAACTGTTTTATATAATTCGATTAAAAACTTCTTTCATTGTTATGCAATTGTACAATAAAAAAAACCTTTCAATTTGAAAGGTTTTTTTTATAAGATATTTGGTTGTTGTTTATTTAATTGAAACAGCAACTCGAGTTTTCCCCCAACCTAAATGCATAGATCCATCAGAAAACGTAATTGAAAATGCTTCAACAGAATCGCTTCCTTCAGAAACTTTTCCAGAAACTCTAGCAACATCATTAGCTTCTTTGTATGAATATGCGCCCCAAGTATTAACATCAGAATTTAAAATAATAGTCCATTCGCTATCACCAGGAATAGTAAATAGAGAATAAGTTCCGGCTTTTATGCTTTTACCACCAAAAGTTACGTCGTTAAAAAATGTAATTTCAGTTGCTTCATTTGCACCCGTGCGCCAAACTTTTCCGCTAGGAGCTAATTTTTCTAAACTTCTACCTTTTAATTGAGGTCTGCTGTAAATAACTTTTGCAATTACAGGTGAGTCCTTGTCTGTTTTAAAAGTTGCCGCATCCATTGGACTTACATCTATTTTTGCAAATTTTTGTGCATTAGCATTAGTTGTAAGTAGTAAAACAAATGCAAAAGCAATAGTTGAAATAAGTGTTGATTTTTTCATAATAAATTTTTAGTTAAAAATATTTTTTTAAGAGTCGAAAAGGTAACCCAAGCTTTACAATTAATAAGTTAAAGCTTTCTTAAATGATTAATTTGTATGAAATTGATTTAATTTTATTATTTTTTGTTTCAAATTGTAATCAAAAAATAATTTATAGTATTATAATTGAAACTTTATATTCATATTTGCATCATAATTAGTAAATGAATATTATGTGCGGAATTGTATGTGCTTTTGATTTAAAGCAGAATTCAGATGAATTAAGATCTCAAATTTTAGAAATGTCTAAAAAAATTAGACACCGTGGTCCAGATTGGAGTGGTGTTTTTAATAACAACAAAGCTATTATGGCGCATGAGCGTTTGGCAATTGTAAATCCAGCTTCAGGAAAACAACCTTTATTTAATGAAAATAAAACATTAGTGCTTGCTGCAAATGGCGAGATTTATAATCATAGAGAATTACGTAAGCAATTTGATGGTAAATACAACTTTCAAACAGAAAGTGATTGCGAAGTAATTTTAGCATTATACCAAGAAAAAGGAGTTGATTTTATTGATGAAATGAACGGTATTTTTGGTTTTGCAATTTATGATGTTGAAAAAGATGAATACTTTATTGCTCGCGATCACATGGGGATTATTCCTTTATATATTGGTTGGGATCAAAACGGAACATTTTATGTAGCTTCAGAATTAAAAGCTTTAGAAGAGGTTTGTACAAAAATCGAATTATTTCCTCCAGGACATTATTTGTCAAGTAAAGATGGTGAGTTTGTAAAATGGTACAATAGAGAATGGACAGATTATGATGCTGTAAAAGAGAATGAAACTAGCATTGCAGAAATAAAAGAAGCATTAGAAGCCGCTGTTCACAGACAATTAATGAGTGATGTGCCTTATGGTGTTTTACTTTCTGGAGGTTTAGATTCTTCAGTAATATCAGCAATTGCAAAGAAATATGCGCAAAAAAGAATAGAATCTGATGACGAAAAAGATGCTTGGTATCCACAGTTGCATTCATTTTCAGTTGGACTGGAAGGTTCTCCAGATTTGGCTGCTGCGCGTAAAGTTGCAGATCATATTAAAACAATTCATCACGAAATAAAATTCACCATTCAAGAAGGATTGGATGCTATAAAAGATGTGGTCTATAATTTAGAAACCTATGATGTTACTACTATTAGAGCGTCAACACCTATGTATTTAATGGCTAGAGTAATAAAATCAATGGGAATGAAAATGGTATTATCAGGTGAAGGTGCAGACGAATTATTTGGAGGTTATTTATACTTTCATAAAGCGCCAAATGCCAAAGAGTTTCATGAAGAAACAGTTCGTAAACTAGATAAACTTCACATGTACGATTGTCTAAGAGCAAATAAAAGTTTAGCAGCTTGGGGAATTGAAGGTCGTGTACCATTTTTAGACAAAGAGTTTATGGATGTAGCAATGCGAATCAATCCACAAGATAAAATGATAAACGGAGAACGCATGGAAAAATGGGTAGTGCGTAAAGCGTTTGAAGATATGATTCCAGAAAGTGTGGCTTGGAGACAAAAAGAACAATTTAGCGATGGTGTTGGTTACAGTTGGATTGATACCTTAAAAGAAGTTGTAGATGCTGAGGTTTCGGATGAGCAATTAGCAAATGCAAAATATAAATTCCCAATACAAACACCATTAAGTAAAGAAGAATTTTACTATCGCTCAATTTTTGCAAGTCATTTCCCGAGTGATGCTGCAGCATTATGTGTGCCACAAGAAGCAAGTGTTGCATGTAGTACAAAAATTGCTTTAGAATGGGACGAAGCATTTAAAAACATGAACGACCCAAGCGGTAGAGCAATAGCTAATGTTCATGATGATGCTTATTAAAAGAAGTTAAGAGATACCTTTTTGATTTCGGAGTTACATCATAATAAT
>CAZLXG010000096.1:0-3993 GCA_964563585.1 uncultured Flavobacteriaceae bacterium
CTGTGCTGGATTGTCCAGCTTGATTGCCTTAGCTTTGCTTGGCACACTCATATTCTTCTCTTTTACAAACTTTATCAAATCAAACGTAGATTAATGCAAACTCTACTCGACTAACAAGCACCACACTCTAGTTAGATTAAGGCGTACTTGTTTGCGATTAATTTTATCTTATTAAGGTAATTTGTCACATTCCTGGTTTGCATCAACATTATCTGTTCGACAAGTATGGAGGTCATATTCCCTTATAATCCCTATACCAGTAACACATATGAGTATGAGTTTTTTAATCTTTAATGCTGTGCATCCGGCAGCCAGAGCAAGAGCCTGTACATTTATCTTAGCGGTGCAAGAAGATAGTTTTTTTGCAGCTTTTGCTTTACATTCAGCTTTAGTTTCTTTTGATTCTGCAGAACCACCACCAACACCTGGTGCTAAGTTAATACCATTCATTGGATCCATTTCTTCAAATCCAACACTTACTATTGGTGTTTCACCATTAATAGGAGTTCCTGTAATTTGTACACAGTTAGCATCATTAGGATCACAGTCACCAGCAAAACTCTGTTGAGTGAATAATAACGTAAATATTAATAAAAATCTTTTTAAGATAGAGCTAGATATAATTGATTGGTTCATTATGACATTCCTTAGTATAAATTTTTTTTGTTAGAGACCGCATGTTACTAGGGGGGGGGCAAGGAATGTCAAATAATTTATTGTGTTATTTTTAATCAAAAAATTAAATATGGTATTTTTAAATACCCGTCACACCTGTCAATATTATTGAATCATTTGCTGGCGCTCGTCCCTTAATTTTTGAAAAATCGAAAATGCTGAATGAGGTTTCTAGAGAATATAAAATTAAAGCGAATAATAAATTGATTAATGTGTTTGGCGGTAAGTGGACGACATCTCGAAAGTTGGGTGAGAATGTTTTGTGTGAGGTGCGAAAGTTAAGTTAATAAATCAACGCATCAACATTTTCCCAATAGTTGATTAGAAATTCATATTTCACAAAGATGAATTACATTTATTATCTTAATTTGCATAATAATTATGCTATCTCATTAATTAGATAAATATCTACGAGAGCTAGCCTAATTTTTTCCGAATTATTAGATGAAAAAAAACAATCATATATAATAAACCCTTCTCCATTTTTATCATATATTCTTATTATGCCAAAGAGCTTATCTATAAAGCTTCTATTTAACGATCTACTTTTGTCCACATCACCGCCTTTTACAAATTGAACACGTGTTAGTTTTTTGATGATTCCTACTCTTTTTTTACTTAGAGAAGGGCCTCCCATCATTATTTTTAATTCATCAACTTCAATATCAAATTGTGATAAAGCTAATATTATCGCCAACGGTGTTGCGATAATCAATGAAAGGATAATCTTTTGATTCATTTCAAATGAAGCTTGTAAAAACGTTACACTCAAAAGCCCACCTAAAAATAATATCGACAAGTAAAATAAAAAAACTCTGATTCGAGAATGTCTTATTATCATTTTAATTATTACCTACAAAACTTATTTCTAATTCAGGTAGTACTTGTACAATAGTTAAATATCGTTCATTATCCGTTTTTTTCAATTTTTTCATTTGTGAAATATGGCTATTATTAATAACAACACCATTTTCCAATAATATTTTAGAAAACTCAATGGCTAAATCATATTTTTCAGATTTAAGTAACGTCAAATTTAAAGCATTTATATGCTGATTTACAGAAAGATTCACGTTGAAAGAAATTAGAAATTTCAACATTGCTATCGCTGAACTGGAAGATCGCCTATTATAGGAATCTAGCACAACATCATGTATGGCATTAGTCCCTGATTTATCTTCATAATGTAAATCCATGCCATAATCCAATAGCGAATTCGCGAGATTTGTGTAGCCTACATCAGCAATCAGTAATATTGTGTCAGCTGGCAAGCTCGCTCCTAGTTTCATCAATTTATCAATAACCTCTATTGGCGCATTTGAAATTAAAGCATGAACCATTGCTGATTGAAGTGCTATTTTTTCAAGTTCACTCCCATGCAAGAGATTTATATTATAGTTTACATCTTCCCAGTTTTTTTTTAAAATTGAGTGATATAGTGCATCACGAATTTTGGCAAGACTTGATTCTACTTTGGCAGAATATAACTCTCCTAATTCAAATCTTCGATTAAGATATTTTCGTTTGTTCAAAAATACTATTAATTTTTTTTCTGAGACGAGATCAGCATTTTTAAGCTTTAATTGACAATTAAACATCCATTTTTTTACTAAACTTATCTTTTGTTCATTTTTATGTAACTTTTCTACAATATTTTTTGAGCTTGGGCTTATAGCTATAGCTACCTCTGTTAAAATGCTTTCTTTATTCAAAACAACATCATATTTTTTAATTAGCTTTTCTGGCATCCAAGAAACCAGTTCATTATAAGTGTAAACAAAATTAACTTTTCTATCAAAATCAGACAGAACCTCAATGGTTTTAATCGCATTAGACTTTTCCGTTTCTTTAGGTATAGGAAAATCAATAAATTCATTTAGTAGAATACCTTGAATTAAAAAATGATCTGTTTTTGACAGCCATATAGATAATTCTTTATGTTTAAAGTTTGACGTAAGATACCTTGAAATATTTTTTACTAGAGTTTTTTCATGTTTATTCAATTCATAAAAATTCTGAATGTTATTCAAAAGTAATAGGGTGTAATCATTATTATTAAACTTTTGAATTGCCAGTGCTATATCAATTATTGTTGGTCGGTAACCATTTTGGATTAATAAATTGAATATATCTTGATAATCACCGCTTGTTTTACTATAAACATATAAAAATAAAGGTAACCCTGAAAAAAGTTTATTTTCATATTTTTCGTCGTCAAAACTGAAATATAGAGTATTTATAAGGTTATTTAACATCATCCTTTCAACAGCTGACGCTTCCTTCTTTGTTGAAAGTGATTTTGATATTGCATTAAGGTTTTCACTGCCTAGATTCATCGCCCCAAAAAAATCGACCTTGGAAATTCCAGCATTTAACAAAATATTTGCCAACAAAGATAATTTAGTTCTATTATTTTCCTCATTTAACAATAATTCTTTTAAGTAGTTTTTTCTATTATATTCAAGGTTAAATTGTTCTTTGTTATTGAATGTTTTTGTTGCACATAAATCATCAATGATACTTTCTTTCTTTTCTAATAACGGTTTTTTGTCCGAAACCTGTAAACTCGTAGTATTATTGTCAGTACCATTTTCAAAAAAAGTGAATTTGTTAAAGTGATAATAAAACCATAATGAAACCACAAAAAAAACAATGGCTATAAAAAAAATTTTTTTCATATTAATTATTTCTTTTTATCAGGTATCGAGAATAATTCATTTCACACCAAGCCATAAAACATTCAGGGTTTATTTAGTTTTGAATATTTGTACTAAACATATGTTGAGCAGTCTACTTGTTATAATTTTTATTTAACATCACCCAGTGAAAATGGTAAAAAATTACTGTTTCAGAAAAAATTTAGGATTCTCAGTTTTAGAAAATTGCAGAGTGACTGAGTTTAATCTGAACAACATCTGAAACTAAATATTATTTACACTTTTCTTTTTGTTTATCTCCTGCTGCATTACCAGCATATCTACAAGCTTTATGGGCATCATTACCACCAACCGCACCGGCAGTAGCACATGCCACACCAGCAAAACCTCCAACTAATGGTGTCGCAAAAAATGAAGTTATAGTTGCGATGCTCAAACAAAAAGCCCCTCCCATCGAAGCCCCACCCACAACCACAGCATCTTGGCACTGTGCTATTGAGGTTACTGTTGCGCTGTCGATCCTAGCTTTACACTCTTCCTCATCTTCAGGAGTTCCACCTCCCCCACCTCCCCCATCTCCTCCTTCAAAAGAAGGAAAAGTAATATCCACTCCTTGATTCAGGCTATCTAAAAAATCTCTGCAAGCACCCATGCCACAAAT
>CAZLXG010000097.1:0-3964 GCA_964563585.1 uncultured Flavobacteriaceae bacterium
TACTTTGGTTAAAATAAGTTAGTTTTTACTTGTTTTTAGCCACAGTTCTTTGTTGGTAGCCGTTGTTGATATTCAAAAGTTAAATTTCACACTCATTAGTATTTGCCTTGATCTTAATTGATAAGTACTTTGTGTATATGAAAACGCATCGTTAAATACAGTTGTAAATTCGTTTGTATTGAGTATGTTATTAAAATTCAATTCTAAATCTATTCTACTTTCTTTAAAAGTATATATATAGTTTACATTTAAAAAATAATTTTCTTGGTTTTGGTTTGAAAAATTATTCTTATAATATTCAGCATCAAAACCAATATATTGATTTGAAGTTGGATAAAAATTGAAATTCAGTAAATGTTCTTGTGTTATTATATTGTCAAAAGACTGTTGATTTTCAAATTGAGTATTAGAAATAGAAACTTTGTTTTTATATTCAACACTCATCCATTCTGTAATTTCAGTATCCAATTTCCCTTTTAATTGAATATTTTTTGTGGTTATATCAGTAATTGTTCCATTTAATAATTGTTCTTTATTATCTAACGTAGCATTTGTAGTTACCGTAAGTGTCGTTTTTATTTTACTAAAATATTTACTTCCTCTTAAATTAATATTGTGAGTATTGCTATTATTATCTCGTTCAAAAAAACCAAAAGAGGTAGCTCCGTTTGTATTTATGATACTTCCAAAAAGTAAATTTTGATTTGAATTACCATAAGAATAAAAACCATTTACAAATAACGATTTTATTGGGTTTCTATATGAAATTCCTAATATTACATTTTTTCTTAAACTTTCTAAAATTGGAGTTTCATATTTTTGAATATTCCTGTAATTATTTAAAATATAACCATAATATAACTGATTAATATCTCCAAAACTATTTTTTAAACTTGCCGAAAATGTAGTTTTCCAAAAAGCATTCAAATCTTTTTTTATAGATAACCTTGGTTCAAAAGTAAACTTATTTAAGTTTTCATTTTTATTTAAACGACTATCCGTTCTTTTAAATGTTTGAAGTTTTAAAGGTACCTCTAATTCTATTTTCCAATTATTATTGCGATATTGTGTGTTTAAAATCGTGTAAAAAGAAGTTTTGTTAAAAAATAAATCATTTTGAAACTTCCCCGTAAGTATATTTTCAATATCATTATCAAAAGTTGAAATACGACTGTCTAATTTTTGATTTTGAATAGTAAAACCAACCTTTGGTATAAACGTAAACTTTTTAACTCCTTTTGTAAAACTAAAAGAGTTATTGGTGTAAAAATTAGAATGTTCTATTTCTTGATTAAGTTCATCAAAGGAGTTGCCATTATTTAATAAATATTCAAATTGACTTGGTAAAACACGTAAATTTTGAGGTGATTTAGAATAAGTTAAAATCGATTTTATGGTAATGAGTTTTTTGCCAAAAGGCTTTATTATTTTTAATTTATTGCTAAAAGAAGTATATGGAGTTTCTGTTCTTTGGTTTATATTTTCATTATTTAAAACGATTTTTCCGTTTTGAGAATCCCAATAATTATTTATTTCAAATATATTTTTAAAATAGTTTTTGTTAGTGTTTTTTGTTAAAATAAATTTACTTTTCAATGAATTAAAAAACAACCTATTATTTGTGTTTTCTATAATATTTACAGTGTCTGTTGGTGTAAAGAACGTAGTTTGTGTATTTCCGTTTTGTTGTTGAAAATCATTTATATAGGATAGATTTACTTTGAGGTCTAGATCTTTTTTTAAATGAACTAAATAATTTGTTGTGAATAGATGTGCATTGTTGTCTAACCAACGTTTTTTAGAAAACGGAGGCGATGATAATTCTTGAATAGTTACCCAATCTTTTTTTTCATTATTACTCTCAAATTGATCTAATAAATCTTCAATGGTTAATGTTTTTATTTCGTTAGAAATGTCATTACCAACATTGTTAGTTTGATAAGAAGTAATCATTTGTTGCTTTTTAGTAAATAACATTGGTGTAATATTTACATTCCATAAAAAAGGGGATAACCCAACGCCTAATTTAGAAGTTCCTGTAACCGTAATGTTTTTTTTGAGTTTAATATTTAAAGATGCTTTGTCTGAAAATACTAAACTATCCAATAATTTTATAGGTTGATGATTTTCTAATATTTGTACTTTTGATACTGAACTTGCAGGTAAGTTGTTATTAGCTAAATTATATTTGCCTTCCAATAAATCTAAACCTTCAATATAATACTTTTGTATAGGCTTACCTTGATATAGTATTTTACCATCGACTAAAACTTCAATTCCGGGCAACTTCCTTAAAACATCCGCAATAACTCTATCTTTTTGGTCTTTGAATACATTAACGGAATAACTTATCGTATCTCCTCTTTTTGTTATTGAAGCACTTTTAACAATAACTTCTTTTAGTTTCTCTGTTGATTCTAAAAGATTAAAATTAAGTATTTGTTTTTTGTTTGTAATAAGTTTAGATTGTTTGGCATATCCAATATAGGAAACATTAATTTTAAGCGAATCTAATTTTGATTTGATATTCAAAGAATATTCACCGTTACTATCAGATATTGCATAGGTTAAAATAATGTTTCCCTTAATTTTGGTTACAACAATACTTGCTCCCTGAAGGGAAGTATTATCTTTATCTATTATTTTACCATTTATTTTTGTTTGCGAAAAACTAAAAGAAAAGGATAATAAAAAGATTATAAAAAGAATAAAACGCATAGGTTATTTTATCTATAATTCTATTGGATTGTTTTCGTGTTTTTGTCTTTCTCTATGGTTTCGGTCATATTTATCTAAACCCGCCTTTGGAATTTGTATTCCTGGATTATATAGTATTAAAGAAGGCTTTTCTTTAATTTTTTTTAAAAATTTATTAAAATCTAATTGACTGATTTTTGTGAATCCATTATTGTTAAATTTGACATTTTTATTTTGATAGTTTATTCCTATTACGATATGTTTATAGTGATTTTTCATATCGTAAATTTCCATAATTAAACCAGGTAATCCTGTAAATTTATACGGTCCATCTGAAATAGGTATTTCATTTGTAAACCAAGCAATATAATCTCTACCTGCAAACGATGTTGTTGCTTTAATACAATTTATGTCTAAAATCTTCTTAGTCTCTTTATAGGTAGTCCACTTCAATTTGGGAATAATCTCTTCGATTTCAAACTTATATGCTGTATAGTCGTAAAGCGTATTAATTTTATTGCTATTCTTGTCCTTATATATTTTATATTTAAATTTTGATTTTGACAATCCATATACTGAATGTGGATTATTGGATTTTAGAATAGAATCTTTTAAATATTTTCTTTCACTTTCATATGAAGAAATAGATTTATCTATGTCCAAAATCATACGTTCGGTTTTTAAGTTTGAAGAATCTGTAGAATCTATTTGGTATGTTAATTCGTACGTTACACGAAGTTTATCGACTTGTGAATATAAAGTAATTGTACTCAAAAAAAGCAATACTATTAAAGTGTTTTTTTTCATAATTATAGTTTAAATTTATAATAAAAAAACAGGCGAGTTTTAAACTCGCCTGTAATAATTGTTTAACAACCTCCATCCCATTCAAAAAGGAATGCTGCTAATTGTGCGGTACTTACACCTTCGTGACAAATTTCCCAAGACCCTCCACAAGAATCATTGAAATCAAAGCATTCTATTTTCATAACTTCTTCCGAAGTAATCTCGGTCGAATTAATACCTGCAAAACTAAGAGAAGTTGCAAGAACAAATGCCAATGTTAAAAATAAATTTTTCATAATAATAAAATTTTAAAAGTTAACATGAAGAATAATTTGTTAAGCCGTTATTCTTCGGTGTGGATTTTCCACTATTTTCGACTTTGTTGGTTTTTAAATTTCACTTTTCCAGAGAGTGATTTTCTTTTTGTGCTAATTCCGTAAATCGGATGGTCTTAAATTCACTCTGTTTACTCGATTCTAAT
>CAZLXG010000098.1:0-3691 GCA_964563585.1 uncultured Flavobacteriaceae bacterium
TTTTAATATTAATTGGCGGGCTTGAATTGATACTTGAATTTGGAAGTATAACTTTCCTTTTAGTTTCATTATTAATGGCAGTTGCTAATTATAAAATAAGAGACAAAACAAATTCTTCTAAATTTCTAACAGCATTGTCTATTATCGGATTGGGTATTGGTGGAATACTTATCTTATATTATGAATTTACAACCAAATGGGAACAGATGGTCGCCGTAATAATACTTTATATCATTTTGGCTTTTGGTGCTTGGAAATATTCAAAAAAACAAGAAAAAGAAAATAAAAAAGGGCATAACAAAGTGTGAAAATAATTGCAGATTTAGTACTAAATTCAATGTAAATATATTTGAACAAAGTTTAGTGATAAATTGAAAAACCACCTATTCTGCATAACTTTAAATTTTTCAAGCCGCTTCAGTAATTCACTTGTAACACATAATTTATTTTAAATATTTTATTATTTAACCAAACTCCCCCATTCTGTCCAAGAACCATCCGTAAACTGATATATTTTTATATCCTGAAATTTCTGCACCTAAAGCTAAAACACAAGCTGTTATACCAGAGCCACAGGAGAATGTTAGTTGGTCATTTGTTTTTACTATCAAATTAAATATTGTCTTTAAATCTTCTTCACTTTTTAAACAACCATTATCCAGTAAATCTGTATAAGGTAAATTAATAGAATTAGGAATTGTACCACTTCTCAATCCTGCTCGTGGCTCTACAACAACACAATTAAATCTATCAGAAGAACGTGCATCAACTATAGTGTGACTTTCATCTAGCGATTCCTTTTTTATATCTTCAAAAAACTTAAAGAATTTAGGATTATAGTTCCCATTAAAATCCCCGTATTCAACTTGATATTCCTTTATTGATTCTGTTGCAAAACCTAATCGTTTCCATTCTAGAAGTCCGCCACTTAAAACAGCAACATTATTATATCTAAAAGCTTTAAACATATACCAAACGCGTGCGCTCCAATAAATACCTCTATCGTCATAGACAACAATAGCACTATCGTTGTTAATACCTAGTTTTCTAGCTTCTTCTATAAATTGTTCAGCAGATGGCAGCGTATTAGGGAAAGGCGCATTTAGAACACTAAACTTTTTTTTAATATCAAAATAGCGTGTATTTTGAATTTGTTCTTCAGATTGTGGATACGACACATTTAATACAACAAGATTTGAAGCATTTAAATGACTTTGAAGCCATTCAACCGAAACTATGGATTTTGAAAACAAAACATCAGTCATATTAATAACTGTTTTAAACTTAATTTTCTACTTGTTTCTCTGGGTCGTAATCATCGTCCCAATTTTTTACATGTGGTTCGCCAAGCTTATCAACAGATTTCGCAACTAGCATTGAAACAGTGGCATCACCAGTAACATTAACAACAGTTCTACACATATCCAAAGGTCTATCTACCGCAAAAATAAGTGCTAATCCAGCTTCTGGAATACCTGCGTAACCAAGAACACCAACAAGCATAACCATTCCTGCACCAGGAACTGCTGCACTACCAATAGATGCTAAAGTAGCTGTGGCAATAATACCTAATTGTGTACCGAAAGATAAGTCCATACCAAACGCTTGTGCAATAAAAACGGCTGCCACAGCTTGATATAAACTAGTTCCATCCATATTTATAGTTGCTCCAATAGGAAGCACAAAACTTGAAACCTCTTCTTCAACACCTAAATGTTCGGTTACACGCTCCATAGTTACAGGTAACGTTGCGGCACTACTACTTGTTGAAAATGCTAATAATTGTGCTGGAATTATTCCGTTTAAGAAAAATTTTGGTGATTTTTTTGTGAATATTTTTACAAGTATTAAATAGAATATAATCATTAAAGCTAAACCTAAGACCACACAAAAGGCATACATACCTAAAGCGGCAAATAGATCTGGACTTGGTGCTTCAACAACTAAAGCTGCCATTAAAGCAAAAACACCATAAGGTGCAGCTAGCATAATGAGGTCGACCATTTTGAGTATGACTTCATTAAAACCATCAAAGAATTTTTTAACAGTTTTTGATTTCTCTTCTGGAATTAAAATTAAACCTATTCCGAAAAATACAGCAAAGAAAATAACTTGTAGCATATTTCTATTATTAGAAGCTGCTTCAAAAATATTACTAGGCACTAAATCTATTAACGCTTGTAATGGCCCTGAATCTTGCTGTTTTAATGCATCTTGTCGTTTTAATTCTGCATCACCACCATAAGCTTCAACCAATTCGTTTCGTGTATTCTCTGAAATTGAGCCTCCTGGTTTTATAATAGTTACAGTTGCTAAACCAATTGAAACAGCAATAATTGTCGTTATTACATATGTAGATATGGTTCGTAAACCCATTTTTGATAAACTAGAAATGTCTCGTAAATCTGAAACACCTTTAATTAAAGCTGCAAGAATTAATGGAATTGCAATTAGCTTTAAGGAATTGATAAAAATGGTTCCGAAAGGTTTTATCCAATCGCCAATAAATTTTGGTCCCCAACTTAAATTTGTTAGTATGAGGGCAAAAATAATCCCTAATGCCATTCCAATTAGTATCTTCCAGTGTAATGCTAGTTTTTTCATATGTTAGTTAGTTGCTAGTGTTTAATTTGTGCATACAAGATAGCTATTTTTATACTATTTAGCAGATTCTTGTTTTTTAAATATAATGTGTTTGTATACGCATAGTTGCGGTTTTATGTGTGAAGATTTTCAGTAGAAAAATAAAATAAAAAATTACAACTACCTTCGGTTAAACCTAAAACAAGCAACTCTTCATATACATTGTTGCTATTTCGTTGTTTTTTCAGCGTTCAACTCAGACTTGATATATTTGCTCAAATTTTCTTTTTATTTTTAAAAAAAACTTCCGATTGTAATAATAGTACAAACTGCTAATAATATAAGACTAATTATTGTTGAGAAATGCCTTTTGTGTTTTATTAAATATTTTATTCCAATAACTAAAAAAACTATTTGTGCAATAAGAAACGGAATTGTCAGCAATTCTCTAAAAACTCCAATTAAAACAAACTCCATTTTATAGAAATTAATTAACCAAATCAGAATAAAGTAAGATACAATTACAAAATTTATAATTGTCAAATTTCTATTAGTTATTAATTTTTTCATTTTTTTAAGTTTGAGTGAGTTCTGTTATAAATACTAACATTTTTATTTATCAATAATGATTCCTCCAATCATCTCTTTTCCAGTTGGTTTCTCGAACCAAGTTTCCATAAAATCAAAATTTTCTTTACTTACTTCAAATTCGAATGTTTCTCCTTTTTCTATATTTCTTTTCATCACTCTATTCAGTCGAGTGTTTTTTGATATGTCTAAAAAGTGTGTAGTCAATTCATAGTTATTTAAATTCGCGAATTTTCTAAATTTTTCACGATGCTCAAATTTTGAAAGCCCTAAATCGAGAATAGAATCAGTTTTTGAATTCTCTAACTGCTTAACCAAATCCATAATCATTTTTTCGGCTCGTTCTATTCTTTCAAGAAACCATTCCAATCCGTCGGAAGGTTTTTTGTCGGCAAGAAATAATGTGTTATTCCATTTGTCGATTGAAAAGATAATCCCATTGGTTTTACTTTTCAATTTGTATGAGTAAGTCGTTTTTCCAGAACCAGTATTTCCAACTATTAAGTGAATCATTTCGTGT
>CAZLXG010000099.1:0-3523 GCA_964563585.1 uncultured Flavobacteriaceae bacterium
TGTAGTTAATTTTTACGCCTATTCTAAACAGATTATACCGTGCAACGGTCTTATATTTTATGAATTTTTAAAAGTTACCATGCTGAAAAGCTTTCATATATAGGGTTTGTTCCATTTCATAACATAATATTTTTTGTGTTATTTTTGATATGTGTTATATGTTTTCGGTATACTTAGTTATATTCTCCAAATCTTCAATGCCAAAATATTTTAGCATAAGAGTGCCAATAAAAGTTGGAAAACAATTATACCGGTTTATCTGTTCAAGTAGATTTGTTTGTTGTGTATTAATTGATTTTCCATGAACTATTTCATGTCTTAAGTCCACAACTTTCGAGAAATTCAATTTAAAATCTTCTGGGTTAATATTTGTGAATTTAATTAAACTATCAAATTGGGCTTTCATTGGCATATATATTATATTCCTTGCTTTGTTTGTGATTTGACTTTTAAATGACTCTTTTTGGCTATCTATGATGATTTCCAATAATTGCTCTAAAAATCCATTAATTTGTGTTTTTACAGTGCTATCATCAATAATGAAATGGTATTTTTCTTGTACTTTCTTTATGTTTCCAATTTTTCCATCAAGAATATATTGATTTCTTAATTGTTCTAGAACATTAAAGAGTAACATAAAACGAGTTTCTCCCTTTGACCTAATAGCATATGTATATCGTTCTATTATACTCGATACAAAATCCAAATTATTAAATAAACTATGAGATTTAATATTTATCAGCAGATTCATTGGATTACGATGAAATTTCCATGCAAATAGCCCGTGTGGATACTCATTTGAGGGTTCATTCGAAACTTCTCTCACTTCATAGAAATATTTATCTTCAGCATAAATGCTAGAAACACAATAATCAATAGGTTGTTGAGAATAAAATGAATATAAATCACAAATGAGCCTGACATGTTTTTTAATTTTATTTTCAGTTAAGTTTGAATGCTGAATTCTAAGCCTTGGTTCTTTAGCAATTTTCACTAACTCTTTATGGTTTTTGTTAAGGGTATAAAAATTATGTTCGGGAATAAAGTTGAGCTCATGAAACTTTACAGTATTTATGTATTTATTAGTAGGTTTCCATTCATATTTTTCACAACTCCAAGGAAATAATAGATTATAGGAATATCCTGATTCAATAAGATTGAAACTTGTATCATTGAGATAGAAAGTACTATCTCTCTTATCATCACTTTTGTATATTAATCGAATACCAGATAAGGAAATGGTGAAATAAGAATAATTTGAATCATAAGGTACTGATGATTTAATAGTTTTGCATCGATGACCAACAAAATCTATGTGTGTTAAGGTTTTAGGGGATATTATTTCTAAAACTTCTATTTCTGAAGTTATATTTCCATTGTAATCATCTTCCCAGTGTATAAATTTCACATCAAAGAACTCTTCTTTTTTAAAATAAATTTTCAAAATTATATCATCTTTAGAATTTATTATAAGCTCACATTCATGGGATGAAGAAAGAGGTTCGCTTGCTATAGGAAGAATTTCAAACGATTCGGGAATATGTATGTTAACATTAAAAATAATATTTTCTTCTTTCATAAATGATCGATTAAATTTCTGCATCTACTTTTGGCAAACAGATAGAATAAATTTACCTGATAATTTAAAATAGTCTGTAAATCTATTAATATTTGTATAGAGTAATATATTATTAGAATTTGTGTCAAATATATAGCTCAATATGGCCTTTTAAACCTTAAAAACCTGTTAATCAGTTAGTTAAAAAAATATTCATAACCTCTCCAAAATAATGAATTTAATGCAAAAAGTCCTAACATTCAGTATGTTAGGACTTTTCAAAAAAAACTTGTGACCTCGACAAGATTCAAACTTGTAACCTCTTGAGCCGTAATCAAGTGCGCTATTCAGTTGCGCCACGAGGCCGTTGTTTCCCTTAATAAGGGCTGCAAATATATTTCTTTTTACATTTACTGCAAAATAACCACAACTAAAATAAAATGGATTTTAAGAAGTATATAAGAGATGTAGATAATTTCCCAAAGGAAGGTGTTGTTTTTAAGGATATTACACCATTATTACAAAGCAATTTTGCCTTTAAATCCGCTGCGGAAGAATTACTGAAATTAATTGGTAATCAAGATGTAAATAAGGTTGTGGGAATGGAAAGTAGAGGTTTTTTCTTTGCCCCATGGTTGGCAATGCAATTAAATGCAGGACTTGTCCCCGTACGTAAAGCGGGCAAACTGCCTTTTAATAAAATATCTGAAACCTATGCTTTGGAATATGGGGAAGGTGTTTTAGAAATGCATGCTGATGGTATTTTAAAAGGGGAGAAGGTAATAATTCATGATGATGTGTTGGCTACTGGAGGTACTGCAGAAGCTGTTTGTAAGCTGGTGAAAAAATTAGGAGGGGAAATTGTACAATGTAATTTTTTAATAGAACTGGATTTTCTTAACGGGAAGGAAAAAATAGAAGAGTACACCATTAAATCTTTGATGCATTATTAATCCAACGCATTGGTGGTTACGTAATATCTCCAGCCAATAATTGCCATTTGAAATTTTGATGCTTTGGAAAGATCCAGTCTTTTTTTTGAGAGGCTGGGAAACAGTATTTTATTTACTTTGGCCAAGAATTTAAAGAAAGACCGTTTCATTGATATGGTTTGTTGCAAATATAAGAACTTAAGTAGAAGAAGAAGGCTAGTCGTGAGTCACCTTCTCTATTTTATATGGGACTACACATATTCTACTTTAAAGAAATAGTGCAATTAATGATAATAGTAAGAACAATAATAGTTTAGCAAGTGTAATCATAATTGTATGTTTTTAGGGTTAATACTAGGTGTTGTATAATCAATTGTTTTATCAATATATATACTTACTCCTCACACTTGCAAATATTTACATCCGATTTAATGTATTTGAATACAGATTTGTAACTAGAAAAATGATTATTGTTTCAATGTGTAATATGTATTACTATTTTTGAGTTTTAAATTGCAGCTATATTTTCAATTTAAGTTATCAATTGGCATGTTTATAGGGTGTTTTTGAAGATTATTTTGCCAGCCAAGGAAGGTTTCATTTAAAAAATATTCGTTTTTAGTATATTCATTTTATTGTGCACAAAAAAACCGACCTTACTGTAGGTCGGTTTTTCATAGTTTTTTGAGATTTATTTGCTAATTCTTCTTTTTAGTGGTAATCTCTACTACACCATTTTTTGCTTTTTTCCCATATTTTATTTTTGCGCTTTCACCTTTAAGTACATTAATAGACTTTATCTCATCATGAGATATTTTTTTAAATTCTTTTTCACTTACTTTTTTTCCATCAATTAAAAAAAGAGGGCTTTCCTTACCATCTGTATCTATGAAGAAAAAGTCGTTATCCTCGCCACTTAATATTTCTATATCACTATCGTCATCAGAATCTTTAATGATGAAAACATTTTTTCCTGTTTTACTATCTGTCTTTTTTGTGGTAATGTGCTTGGAGTGTATTTTGTTATCTTTTG
>CAZLXG010000100.1:0-3488 GCA_964563585.1 uncultured Flavobacteriaceae bacterium
TCTATCTTTTTTACTAATAAAATCTACTTAAATATTAATCGAACTCAGGTTACAAATACAAAATTTGAAAAAGGTGGGATTAAATATATAATTATGGAGAGAATTTTCTAAAAATTTGTATTTATTTACTATAACTATTAAACCAATTTTCTAAAAAAACACTAAACATGAAAGCATCTATACGTAAAAAATATGGTTCATCAAATCAAATAAAAATTGAGCATATTGAAAAACAAACCCCGAAAAACAATGAGGTACTAATTAAAGTTCATGCAACAACAGTTAACAGAACAGATTGTGCAAATCTCACTGCAAAACCATTTATTATGAGATTTGTTTTAGGATTGTTTAAACCCAGAAAAGTAATATTAGGGACAGATTTTGCAGGTGAAGTAATATCATTAGGAAAAAATGTCAAGTCATTTAGGATTGGAGATAAAGTATTCGGTTTTAATGACACAGGTTCAGAATCACAAGCTGAATATGTAACAATAGTAGATAAGAATCTATTTCCAATTCCTGAAAATATAAATTATAAACAAGCCGCAGCAAGTTTGGAAGGAGCTCATTATGCTTATACTTTTATTCATAAAGTTAATATTCAATCTGGGCAAAAAATTTTAATTAATGGAGCAACAGGTGGAATTGGGGCAGCTCTCCTACAATTTGTCAAACAATACGATGTGCAAATTACAGTAACTTGTAATACTAAAAACGTTAAATTAATGAAGTCTTTAGGTGCTGATAAAATTTATGACTACACCAAGGAAGATTTTACAGACGATAAAGACAAATATGACTTTATATTTGATGCAGTAGGAAAAAGCACATTTAAAAAATGTAAACCTTTATTAAAAGAAAAGGGCATTTATATATCTTCAGAGTTGGGGCCTTATTCCCAAAATTTATTTTATGCAATCACAACTTCAATTTCAAACAATAAAAAAGTAATCTTCCCTTTACCATTTAGCACGCAAAAAACCATACCATATATTATGGATCTTTTGAAAAAAGAAAAATTCAAACCAGTTATAGACCGAGAATATTTACTAGAAGACATAGCTTTAGCCTACGAATATGTATTAAGTGGAGAAAAAACAGGAAATGTAATAATTAATGTCTAAAATTAAAATAACGAACCTTCTAAAAAAACACTAAACTTCTACCCACATTTTAAAATACTTAACAGAACTAAACGATTTGACTTTGTAAAAGATTTCGGCTACCTTCGTTTAACAGTAGGTAAACAAACATTGAAACGTTTTTTATCTATGCATTGCGTGCAATCCCACTACTGAAAATTTCTATTGAATATTTTTACTAACCGAAAGAAAAAAAAGTAAAATACTGGAGAATTAAAACAAATAAACAACACCTAACACTATCTATACGCTGTATGCAATTAAAAAACATCAATATGAAAACAATAATTAGATTATCGTTACTACTATTATTATTTACTCCAATAATTACAATCCAAGCCCAAACTCAAAAAGAAGAACTGGTTAAAGGCAATTTAACTTCGTCGGAAATCGATGCTAGTAAAAAACATCAATACACGATAAAATTAAAGAAAAATCAATTTGTGTTTTTCAAGCTAATGCAACAAGGCATTGATCTGAAAGTCACTACATATAACACGCTCGGTGAGAAACTAGAAGAATTTGACAGCCCTAATTATAGAAATGGCTATGAATTATTCACTTTAGCTTCAGACAAAAAAGGCGAGTATATTATTGAAGTTGAATCTATTGACGAAAAAGACCATACTGGTACATACGAATTACTGATACAAAGTATAAAACCAAAAGCAGTCACGCAAAACGAACAAGTTGATGAGCTTTTTACTGTTTGGGATACTAATGACACTCCCGGAGCCGCGGTTGCAATAGTTAAAGATGGAACAATTATATATAAAAAAGGTTACGGTTTAGCTAATTTGGAATACGACATCCCGATAAGTCCTTCGTCAATATTTCACATTGCATCTGTTTCAAAGCAGTTTACAGTTTTCTCGATTCTATTATTAGAAAAACAAGGTAAATTAAGTTTAGATGATGATATCCGTAAATATATCCCAGAAGTACCAGATTTTGGTAAGACAATCACATTAAGACACTTAGCTTCTCACACAAGCGGCTTAAGAGATCAATGGAATTTATTATCGATGGCTGGTTGGCGAATGGATGATGTTATTACTAAAGAACATATTTTAAAACGTTAGTAAGCAAATGAAATTGAATTTTAATCCTGGGGACGAATACGCATATTGCAATACTGGATTTACACTTTTGGCAGAGGTTGTCTCTAGAATATCTGATATGTCTTTTGCCGAATTTACCGAGGCAAACATTTTTAAACCTCTAAAGATGAGCAACACACTTTTTTATAATGATCATGAGAAAATTGTAAAGAACAGAGCTTACTCTTATAAATCTGATTCTGGCGGATATAAAAAAAGCGTGTTGAATTTTGCAAATGTAGGAGCCACTAGTCTTTTTACTACAGTCGAAGATTTAAGCCTGTGGTCAATGAATTTTTCGAATATGACAGTTGGAGACTCATCGATATTTAATACAATGAAAACTCCAGCAATTCTAAATAACGGAAAAACTTTTGGAGGAGCACTTGGTCAATTTGTAGGCAAATACAAAGGATTGAATGAAATACAACATGGAGGAGCAGATGCAGGTTATCGCTCTTATCTAACACGTTTTCCTGATGAAAAATTTTCAGTAATTGTATTCAGTAATTCTGCCGAATTCAACTCAGGAAAAATGGCGCATAAAGTGGTAGATATCTATCTAAAAGATAGAATTAAAATTGAACCTAAAAAGGAAGAAGTTAAGGTAAAAAACAACTCTAAAGTAGTTGCTATAGATGAAAACATATTAAGTACCTATGTCGGTGATTTTGAATTACAGCCTGGATTTATTATTAGTATTAGTTTAAATAATGGTCAATTATCGGGCAAAGCAACAAGACAAGCAAAGGTTGCATTAACTACAATATCAACAACTGAATATAAAGTCGAAGGTGTTGAGGCTAAAATTGAGTTTATTCCTAATGATGGAAAGAATGTTAAGTTCCTTAAACTTCATCAAGGTGGTCAAGTAATGGAAGCCTCACGTGTAAAAGAATTCGACAAGGCTTCAGTGAATCTATCAGATTTTTCTGGAGATTTCTATAGTGAAGAACTAACTACAACATATAAGTTTATTATTATTGATGGAAATTTAGTTGCAAAACACAGTAGATTAAGTGACTTTAAATTGAATCTAACAAAGGAAGACATATTTACAGGTGAAGCTTGGTTTTTTGGAGAAGTTGAATTTATTAGAGACTCTAATAATTTAGTTACAGGTTGTAACGTATCTAATGGTCGTGTTCGGAATCTATATTTTGAAAAAGTGAATTTATAAAATGTAAACTTAAGCCGTGTATAATTAATTGCTAGTTCTAGCCTACTTACGAAAATCTTCGCGGAT
>CAZLXG010000101.1:0-3427 GCA_964563585.1 uncultured Flavobacteriaceae bacterium
TTAGCAACTGGCATTCTTCACGTTCTGCTGATAGCGTAGGCAAGACATACTCTTTTGCAATTTTTGGCTTGTGCTGTTGGCTGTAGCGAATTGCAAATGTGTATGGCTTATGCGTTGGCTTTTATAATGATTTAGAATATGGCAAAGATTTAATATATTTTTCCATTAAACTAAAATTTGGTTTTCCGTTCTTTTCTGGTAATTTTATTGATATTGTTTTCATTCTTGTTTGACTTGCTTTCCGACCATAATTATATCGATATTTTTCTAAATTCATAATTGTTACGAAAAACATTGCGATATAATTATTCATTTCAAATTTTGGTATTAATTTTTCTACGTGGTCGCTTGCCGAAAATTTTAAAGGTTGAAATGAACAATAACCCAAGACAGCACTATCAATCGTTAATACATTTCCATCTTCAGTATGAACGTCATAAAAATTATCAACCCCATTATTTGTTGCTTGAGTTGTCACATTTGGAAACATTCCACTTCCAATTTCTTCAAGTTCTTGTTTTGGCGTAGTTTTACTTCCCGTAATTGTGAATAAGTCTAATAAAGGAAAGAATTTCCAATTATCAATATCAAGTTTTAGTTTTTTATCAAGAACAGGTTTTTGTTTTAAGTTTAGTTCTAAATCAGTTTTAAAGTTAGAAAGTTTTTTAATTATCTGATTAGGAACATTTTTAGGAATTAGCAAATCCTTCATTGTTTTATTTGCTTGTCTTCCATAACTGTATTTATATTTATTACTTGAAATACATTTAGTATAAAACAACATTTCCACAACTGATAATTCTTTTTTTGGAATTAGGACATACAAATCCCTACCACTATAATATGGTTTGGGTTGGTAAAAAGTCGATAAAACAGAACCACCACCTGCAACAGAAAGTGTATGCTTTGGATTTGGTTCAACATCAATCATTTCATACACGTATGCAGAAACTCCATTATTTTTTTCAGTTCTTGAAACAAAAGGAATAGCATTTTCTGTTGTAGAAGTACACTGTTCGATATGGACTAATTCTAAATTAACACCATAAATAACATCAAATATTTCAGATAATTTTACTAAATCATTCATAGTCTTCAAGGTTAACTTTGTTGCTAAATAAAAAAGTTACATAATCTAAAATAGTATCTGTAAAATCTTCATTTGTTAGATTTGAGTAGTTAGTTTTCATATACGCTTCTGCTACCCATTCATCACTCGCTGAAACAACTCTATTTACACTAAAACCTGCTTCTTGCTTTCTATTCATATAGTTTGAAATCCATTTTTCTTTAATACCTTCCCATTTTCCAAAAGCATCATATCTTCCTTGTATTTTTCTTTTAACAAAACCATCATCTTTGTAATAACCAAAATATGTTTCTTTACTTTTTGGATGTGGTTTATGTGCTTTAAAAATCATTATACAAGAAACAACACCAACTTTAGAATTAAAAAACAATTCATCAGGCATTGACAAAACTGCATCAAGAGTATGCTTTTTTAATAGTTGCTTTTTAAATTCGTAAACTTTACCTTTTGTTGCTAAAGCACTTTGCATTGGAACAATTGCAATACAAGTTCCGCCATCTACCAAACAGTCTAAATTATTTAAAATAAATTCAAATTCGTCTGTATCAGTTTTTTTATTCGACTTATAAGGTGGATTTAAAAAACCAACAGTTGGTTTTCTTTCCTTTACTTCTTTTATAATATTTGGTTCAAAACAACTACCATTCATTATGTTAGTTTTACCGTCTTGATGAATGTACATATTGGAAACTGCTAAAGCAAAAATATGAGATTGATATTCAGTTCCAATTAGGTGTTTTGCTTTTATTTCTTTTATTTTTTCTGCATCACCTTTAGCATCTTCTATCATTTTTTTCATTGCTGAAATTAAAAACCCACCTGTTCCAGTACAGTTATCATAAGCAATAGAATTTTTATTAACTTCTGCTAATTCTGCAAATAATTCGGTTATATGAGGTGGTGTTAAAACAATTCCTAAACCTTTATCACTATTTGCATATCTTAAAAATTCAATATATAATTGACCTAAAACATCAAAATATTCGTGTGTTTTGATGAATTGATTAATGTTTTCGTCTATTTCATCTATCAATTCTTTCAAGACTTTATCTTTTCTTGATAAAGAAGTGTCTGTTTTTATAAAACTAAATTGAACATTTAGATTATTTAATTTATCTCCTGAAATGTTAGCACTTTCTAATTCATTTGAAACCGTTTGTACTAATGAATTTGCTAAATTTTTAGGTGTTTTATGTGATGCGTATGAGTTTTTAAAAGCAGTATTTTCGAGAGCAATTAGCACACAACTTAATAATAAACTACGTTGACTTTCTAAAATTTTGTGAGTATGTAAATTTTCATTTAATTTTTTAGTAAAATCAAGAAGTGTTTTATAATCTTGTCTGAATTTTTCAGGACTTTTCAAATAACCATTTAAATAGTCTTCTGCTGAAAGTAATTTATCATCAAATATTTCAGTTGCTTTACGCTCTCCTTTTAGATGAAGAAAATGAGAAATTTTTATATTTCTTTTGGTTTCACCACTAACTGCAATTGCAAGAACATCAAAACTTTTAGATAAGTAGGAAGAGTAGAGCAAAACACCATCTACTGCATAATCAGAATATTTATCTCTTGTTTTACTTTCGTGTTTTGTTACATCTGCTTTACATTCAATAACTATTAATAAGTCTGAATTTTCTTTGTAAGAAATTAAAAATTCTGGATAACCTCTTCCGCTACCTTTTTTTGATGCAGATTTTAATAGTTTATCAATTTTCGCATTGTCAGATTTTTGCTCTTCCATTTCAATACTTGAAAGGAATTTGTTAAAATGATTTCTAACAATGATTTCTGTTTTTCTTTCGTTTGCCATTTTTTAAAGTTTTAATTTGGCTTGTTTACTATTTTTATCTTGGATGTATTTTACAGTATCTTCTGCTACCATAAATACTTTGTCAGAACAATTATTTTTATATGCTTCTCTTGCGAACTTATCAGCATAGAAAAGGTCTTTAATTACCTGAAAATCAATGTCGAATATTTTAGAAAGTTTTTCGAGTTTTGAAACACTAAACCTTTGAGAGCCATTTTCCATTCTACTAATTGCACTCGAATTATTGCCTATTTTAGCACCAAATTCAGTTTGTGTCCATTCCCTTTTTTCTCTTTCTTTTTTTATAAAGTGTCCAAAACTTGCCATATTTTAGGTTTTACATTTTTTTGGTTTGACCTATTTTTAGCAAATGTAAATATAATTTGTGAATTTCGGGTCAAGTTGGTGGGGAATTTTACTCTTTTATTTTTTTGTGGTTGGATTTAAGCGTTGGCAAAAAATAAATGTGTAAAATGTGCGGTTGGCTGTTCTTTTAGCACGATTTTTTTTCGTTCTGGGCT
>CAZLXG010000102.1:0-3415 GCA_964563585.1 uncultured Flavobacteriaceae bacterium
CTTTCGGATTGTGTGAAGTTTTGATTGATTAAGGTATTGCTCGAAAAGAAATCAAAATTTTTGTTGTAAAACACAAACGTGTTTGCAAAAAAGCGGTCGCTCCAATTTCCTAATTGATAATTAAAAAGTATAGTAGAAGCATTTAATTGATTAAAACTTCCTGTTCCTTTTGAAAACGAACGAAAATTTGTAAGTACATAATTATTATAAACATCGAGTATTTTAGCATTTGTAGTGTTGTAAGAATAGGATGAAATGATTTTATTTTTATCGTTTATTTTCCAATCCAAACCAATGCTTGGATTTGCAAAAAAAGGATTTTGGTTTTCTGAAAAGCCATCAAAATTTAATTCATTAAAAAGTTGATGTAAACATAATTTACCTGTAATTCCAAAATCTTTTAATTTATAGCGGTATTTTGATTTTAAATACAAATCGTTGGTTTGATAGGTTGCATTATTTTGAAAATCATTTGGGTTTTCTAAAACAGTCAAATCTTCAAATAAAGTAAATGTAGTATTTAGTTTGTCTTTTCTAAATTCATTACCAAATTGTAATTCTAACAAATCTCCGTTTGATTTTCTATCTAATAAATGGGCTTCAAAACCTGCAAACTGCATTTGGTTTTTACTTTGCTGTTTTACATTATTTGCGTTTGAAGAACTTGGAAATAAATCTTGATAGAAGAATTGATTAATACTATAGTTTTGAGGTGTTTTTTCGTCAATAAACCGACCTGTTAACAAAAATACTTTTTTGTCTTTAAACTTGTGTGAATACGTTATTTTTTGGTCAAAAAGTGTGTTGTTAGATTGTAGGTTTTCAATTGTAGATGTTCCATTAAAAACTAAATTGGATTGACCATTTAAATTTCCACTGTTATATTTTGTAGTGCTTTCGAGCATTTTAGTTTTTGAAATATTGTATGTAAAATCAATTTTCCCAAAACCAATATTTTTTTTATTTCGTAATTCAAAATTTTCGGTATTTGTAAAATTTATTCCGTTTGCTGTTACAATATCTGTAGAATTTCTAAAAAAATCTTGCTCATCCCAATTAAAAAACCCGAGTGTTTTAATTTTTAGTTTTTTTGTTGGGTTAAAAATGGCATTTAATGACACTAATTCTGCATTATTAAAATTGGTTCTGCTTTTTTTGAAATTTAGTGATGTTTCAGATAAATTAATTAAACTTTTTACTTGTTGGTTATCGCCAATACTTGCAGGTTGATTGACACGAAAAGGTCTAACGAGATTATCAATATCGCCTGTTGCATCATTGCCAATATTGTTGAGATTGGTTAGAAAGTAAAATTTATTTTTCTTTCCAAAATTCATTAAATTACCAGGTAGTTCATATCTGTTTTTAAAATTTGAACCCATTTTAATATTCCCAAACCAAATTCGTTTTGACTTTTCATTTAGTTTAAGGTTTAAGGCAACTTTATTACTTTTTTCAATACCTTTTAGTAAACGATTGTTTGAATAATTTTTTAACACTTCTACTTCTTCAATTGGATATGCAGGCATATTTTTAGATAAAATTTTGTAACCTTTTTCAAAAAGGTCATCGCCATCTATCATTAATTTTTCAATTTCTTGATTGCCTATTTTTATGGTTCCTTCTGAATTAATGTTTAATCCGGGAATTGTTTTAAGTAAATCTTCAACGGTTTGTTCAGTTCCTTTTACATAGTATTTTGTTTTGTAACTAATAGTGTCTTTTTTTATAGACATTGGTAATTCTGCTTGAATTATCACCTCGTCTAGTTCAAAATGGTTCTCTTTTAAAATAACATCTACTGTAATTTCTTTTTTTGTTCCATCAATTTCTACTGGTATTGTTTTACTTTCAAAACCTAATGAAGAAAAAGTCAAATTGAATTTGCCTGTTTTTTCTGTTTTTAAAGTGTAATTCCCTTTATTGTTAGAGTAAGTATAACTTAAAATAGAAGCATCTTTACTGTTTTTTAAAATTACACTTACCGAATATAATGGTGAATTATTCTTATCTGTTACCAACCCTAAAATTTTAGTTTGAGCGTAAGAAAAATTTTGAATAAAAAACAGAACCAATATTAAAATTGTGAATTTTACTGTTTTGTCATTTCTTCTTCCCATTCATATATTTTTTCAATTCCTCTTCGTGCATATGATTGTTTTTCTGTAATTGTATTACGAGGTAAGATTGATTTTATTCTTGACCTTAATCGTTCTAAACGATTATTTTTTATTTTAATGAATTCTTTTAAGTTAGTTTCTTTAAATTTTTTATATGGTATTGAAATATCATTTTTACTTGGATAAACTATTTTGATTGCTTTCCAAATAAAAAAACCATTTTCATCTTTTAATTCCAATATTAAACCAGGAAGACCATTAAATTTCCAAGGACCACTATTGATTGCTAATTCTGAAGAATACCAAGCCTCATAATTTCTACCTCTAAATGTTGTTGTTGCCTTTTGGCATAAATATTTATTTATCATTTTATTATTAATAGAGTCTAAAACCCAATTAAATTTTGGCTTTATTTCTTTTACTTTGTAAATTATTTTATCCAATATTTCATATGAATAAAGAGTGTCTTTTTCAACTACTTGTATTGGATTAATTAACTTTCCTGCTAATATTAGATTATTTTCATTTTTAATAGTTGCTTCTTCTAAGGTATACTTTTTTAAAAAGGTTTTATATATGCTTTTATTATTATTGCAGACTAATAGTCCTTTAGTTTCTCTATTCATAGAGAAATTTGTAAAATGATACTCTACACTAACTTTATTATTTTGAGAGTAAAGAATATTTAGAGTGAAAGCTAAGGTGTAAAATATTATTTTTTTCATTTTTTTTAAGTGTTTAAAAACAGAGTTGTATTTATTACAACTCTGCTAATTTAATAATTAACTATAACGATTGCAATACGGCTTTAAGGGCTGCTTTACAAGCAGCAGCAGAATTAACATAAATTGTTGATTGATGAACAATTTCTCCTGTTTGGTTATCAGTAATAGTTATTGTACAATAACCTCCATCCCCTTCATCTTTCAAATTTAAATATGAAATTGAAAATTCTGTATTGTCCAAAGCTTCGGATAAATTGATAGTCTCTTCAACATCATTAGTTGATTGTTTTTCAACATCATTAGTTGCAAATGTAAATGAAATGGTTAGTAGTAATGCTACTGATAAAAATAAATTTTTCATAATAAAATAATTTAAAAATTACGTTTTTGAAGAATAATTTAATTAGCCGTTATTCTTCGTGTGGTCTTTCCACAGTTTCGACTTTTTAGGTTTCCAAATTTCACTTTTCCAGAGAGTAATTTTTCTTTTTTCGTATTAATTCCGTAAAATCGGATGGTCATAAATTCACTCTGTTTACTCGGTTCGAATGGCTACCAACGTCTCCGGGC
>CAZLXG010000103.1:0-3296 GCA_964563585.1 uncultured Flavobacteriaceae bacterium
ACTCGTGGCTACTTGTATAATCTCTAATTGTTGCTTGATTTGTTGGATTTCCATTTGAAAAATATTTTTACTAACCTTATTCGGTCAAAATTAATCCAATCAAATAAAATAAACAAATCTTAATTGATTTTATTTTCTCTTTTAAGGTTCGTATATTTGTAAAACCAAGTAAAACAAGGCTTTTATTAATCCTTTAAGGTTTATTATTATGATATCATTCGGAAAAAAAATAGCAGCTCTAAGAAAAAACAATAAGCTTTCTCAAACAGATTTAGCAAAACAGCTCAACACTTCCGTTTCTGTAATTAGCAGATACGAACGTGACGAGATGAATCCCTCTATTGATACAGCAAAAAGATTGGCTGATTTATTAGGCACTACTGTTGGATACCTTTTAGGAGAAACAGAGGATGATCAATTATTAAAAGACCCTAAAATGATGCAGCGATTTCAAGATATTAAAAGCTTTGCAGAACAAGAAAGAAAACAAATCTATTTTACACTTGATGCTGTAATTAGAGAAATTAAAAACAGAAGAACATACGCTTCATAAAACAAAAATTATGCAAGAAGTAAGATTAAAAATACCAGATAATAGATTCCAGTTCTTTATGGAATTAGTAAGAAGCTTTGATTTTGTACAAATTGAAGAAGGAGATTCTAAAAAATCCATTCTTAGTAATATCAAAAAAGGGTTAGAAGAAGTAAAACTTTCTAAACAAGGAAAATTAAAAACCACTTCTGCTAAAGATTTTTTGAATGAATTATAATATTGAACTTACTGATAACTTCAAAAAAGAAGCTAAACGGTTAATTAAAAAATATAAGTCTCTTAAATCTGAAATCTCTGAACTAATAACAGAACTAGAAACAGACCCAACAAAAGGAATTTCTCTTGGTAATGATATTTATAAAATTCGTTTAGCTATAAAATCTAAAGGAAAAGGAAAGTCTGGAGGAGCAAGAATAATCTCTTATGTAAAAGTTGTAGAAAATGAAGTATTACTCTTTTCTATCTACAATAAAAGCGAAAAAGATACTATTTCAGACAAAGAGATTAAAGAACTCATTAAACACCTTTAAACAACCCATAATACCACCTAAAAGCAATTAAAAAAAAGCTTTTAGCCTTTGGTCATTATGGATCATTTCTTTGTTAACGCTGTTCAGTTAAGGCTTCCTATTTTGCTAAAGCAAAACAAACCCTAAAACTAAAAGCTGCGACATACTCCAATCAGCTAGGGGTTGTTGGTTGTATAACTTATGATATGATTACTTATTCTGTAAAGTATGCTATTAAGAACGGGTAAATATGACCAATACAATCATCCAAACCCTTACCCAACGTCTTAACCGCCCTCTCAAACAAAATGAGTTAGAAGCCTTTTCTATTGACCGAACACCATCAGCTTATCAGTTAATGCTGGATTATGTTAATGATAATGAGAAAAGTGTTGTGGAGTTAGAGATGTATGTAGCGTTTATTGTAGATGAGAGCAAGCCGTAGCTGAACATAAAAAAACCTTAAAGAATTTAGGAGGTTTGTGTTGCTTCTATTCTACTTTTTAGTTTTTTAAAAAACAATGTTGTAATTAAAAACTCTACAATCATAACACCAAAAATTAGTAGCGAAAAATCATTTAGCATAGATTCAAAAAACAATTCGATAAAAATAATACCATCAAACCGAATACTAAATGGATGGTTATTACCCATAAACACAAAAACCATCATTAAGAAGTGATACACAAAACTTGACAAAACAATAATACTTATTCCTGTAAAAATAAAATTAAGGTAAGTAGCACTTTCATTGTATTTCTTATTAAGATAATATGCTAGACTAACAAATATTACCGCTGGAATGATAAATAAGGAAATTGCAGTAACATAACTTAACAGAGTGAAATCAAACTCAAATGAACTTGGTTTCCAAGATGTAACAAATGAATGTAACATCAATCCAGTTATCAGTAAAAAAGAGCAAACTATGACTGTTTTAACTATTCCTTTCATTGTAAATATTTTAAATTATACAGCTACTAAAATAGTTTCAGAACCATTCTTTTCCTTTTAAAACTTTATCTCCATATTTTTTAAGTAATTCGGCATTCAGTTTTAATGCTTCTAAATAATGCTTTCCACTTGGCTGTAGTTTTTTTGTCTCAAAACTTAAATCATATTTTTCTATTAAACTCTCCAATGGTTTTATTTTTTTCCAATATTCATCATCATCGGGATAAGCAGTATCTTTACCCTTAACTAGACTAACACTAAATTCATTATTTCTATAATCATAACATAAGCTAACTTTACCATTCTCATTTTGGTAAATAAATAATGCTCCCGAATTATCGACATCTTCTTCAATAATTTTAAACTCGTAATCTTTCTCTAAAAAACTAAACAAGTCTTTTATGAAAATAGGGCTATCTGTTAATTTATATTCCATAGTTTAATAATTAATCGCCAAATACTTCTGCTGCCTCCATACCATAATAAAGCCCTTTCTTATTAGATTTTGGTCCTGTACCAACATCATATATTGTGTAGCCACCATCTTTTAGCCCTTGTATCCATTTTTTATTATTTATTAAGTTTTGAGCATCAGTTAGGCTTGCGTCAAATCCACTCCAAGTTTCTGCTCCAATTCCTTTAGCAAATTTATTCACTCTATCTTTTTGACCTCTTCCTATAACGGCTACTTTTCCTTCTGCCCAGCCAACAAGTTTACGCAAAGAAGTAATACCGTTAACTTTTTTAGTCTGTTTAATGATTTTACCAACATTCATCATCAACTGCCTTCCAGCTAATAAAGCAGAACCTTGCTGACCCAACCCCATCTCATACATCGCTTTCACAGGAGCCATTCGTTCTTTAGAAATCTCACTCATTATCCCTCTCCACTCTTTCTTTCTTAAGTAATACAGTTTTCCACTTAAACTCTTATCAGCAAAATCTGCGTGATGCCTCCCTTTTCCGTAGGCTACTAACCCTCCAGAAGCATCAACTTCCCTTAGAATTTCCAAATCCCACGCATCGCCTGTAATACTTAACATATCAAAAGCATCTGGCACTTTACTAAGTGCTAGACTTAGAGCTTCTATGGGATACTTATTAAGTTTTTCGGAATCTAGAATTTTAATCTCGGTACTTTCTCCATACTTCCCTATCAATTCCCCACTTGCGGTATAGTACCATTCTAACCCCTCTACATCAATACCATCAATAACTCTATTTTGAGCGAAAGAATATGGAGTATTATGTGGATAAGATTTAGTCAAAGGGTCAACACT
>CAZLXG010000104.1:0-3102 GCA_964563585.1 uncultured Flavobacteriaceae bacterium
TAATAATAAGGTTGTAAATTAGTAAATGGTATAGAATAAGGAGAGCTAACAGCAAAATCTGAATTTGAACTAGCTAATGATGTAATGTCTAGTGGACAACTACCTATATTTACTATAGCATATGTTCTTGTAACTACCGCACCTTCATCTACAACTCCAAAATAAGTACCATTTGCAGCAAAAGTTGTTGTTGATCCATGCATAATATCTGCAAACGGAGTTCCTCCTAAAACATATATTTCCGGAGACGCATTTACTTCCAAAGTAAATGTGAAATTTGATTGATTTTTTATTTTTATTGTAACAAGGGTACTTGCTATAGAACAAGAACCACTAATATTTTCAATTTCAAAATCTAAATAATTCCCCCACCATCTACACCAAGCAGGTTTAATCTTTCTTTTGGGGTTATTTGGATTGATATCAAAATCTGTAGTATTAGAAATATCTACATTTTTTATCTTTAAATTTTTACAATTAGAACCTTCAATATTAGTAATTCTAAAATCAAGACTAGTCCCTGCGTTAATAGTTAACGTTGAACCTTGTGTTACCACAGAACCACCTAACACTTCTACTTGTATTACCTGCGCATTACTATAAATAGTAATAAACATAAACAATAAAACAAATTTAATTTGTAAAAATTTGTAGGTTTTTGATATTTCAATTTGCTCATTCTTCATTTTAAAAAAAATTAGGGGTGTATTTTTTTTATCTGAGATACTACCAATTTTATCGATAAAAAACAAAATTGATATGTCAAAAATACGTTTTTTTGTAAGAAAAAACAAATAAACAACTTTATAGCACGTGCATTTAACAAATCAATCTAAGGTAATTAGCTTGAAAAAACTCAATTTCCTAACTTATATTTTTGTGAATTATTTAAGAAAAAATTAATTAATTTTTAAAACAAACCAATGTTTGGTACTTTTTTTTGACTGTATTAAACTTTCTTTACTATATTGATTAAGAAAATTTTGCAAATGAAAAAACTATTCCTATTTATAACTGTAATTATTCCTATATTTTCTTTTGGACAAACAACCAATAAGATTTTTAGAAAAGCTTTAAAAGCTACTAACTCAAAAGAAAAAATAGAACTTTTTACTAAAATTATTGAGTTAGAACCTAAGAATTTCGATGCTTATTTCTATCGTGCAATTGCTAAAAACGATTTAGGCGATTATTATGGTGCGATTACAGATTACTCAAAAATAATTGTGTACGAACCAGACGCAGACATCTATTATAACAGAGGTAATTCAAAATACAGTATACAAGATTATGATGGTGCTAAAGAAGATTATAGTGAAGCACTAAAATTAGACTCCGATTTTACAGATGCACTTTATAATTTAGCCTGCACTAAATACCTTTTAGACGACTTTGTTGGAGCCATTTTAGATTTAAATAGTGTTATAAATGTTGCTCCAAACCAATCTCATATTTATATTCAAAGAGCAAATGCTTACTTAGCACTTAAGAAATACAAAGTGGCTTTAAAAGATTTCTCAATGGCTGTTTTAATAGACCCAAATGCAAATACTTACTACAACAGAGGTGTCACCTATTTAGATATATATTATTACAAAA
This sequence comes from uncultured Flavobacteriaceae bacterium, assembly GCA_964563585.1. GTDB lineage: Bacteria > Bacteroidota > Bacteroidia > Flavobacteriales > Flavobacteriaceae > CAZLXG01. Next base: position 1,600 of record CAZLXG010000104.1, read on the forward strand.
AAGCAAATACCGATTTTTCTAGAGCCATTCGTTTTAATCCAAGTGATGTGTCATCGTATTTTTACCGTGGAACAACTTTTCTCTTATTAGGAAAGTACAATAAGGCGCTTTCAGATTTTTTAACAACTTTAAAATATGATGCTTTGGATTATGAAACACTTCTTGGCCTTGCCTTAACATATTACAAAATGGATGACCTCGAAAACGCTAAATCTAACTTTAAAAAAGCGAAAGAATTATTAACAACAGATGATAATATAGAATTGTTTGTAGATACTTTTTGGTATAAAAAACAATATTATTTCTTTAAAGAAAATCTTAAAAATTTAAATAAGCTATAATCTAGCCTTTATATTTTAAAGGTAAATGCACCACTTTTTTGGTGTCGTAAAAATCTTCTGTATAAAAATCACTTATACTGTAAATCTTGGCAGTTTTATACTTTTTAAGCTCTTCGCTTAAATCACCACCTTTTAAATACAGAATACCATTTTTAAGGTCATTATTTTGCTTTTTCGCAATTTTCCCTTTTACCCAATGCACAAAAGTTGGCATAATGGCAACTGCTCTACTTACAATAAAATCGTAAGTATCATTAATTTCCTCAACACGACAATGAGTTGTTTTTATGTTAGTTATTTCTAAACCTTCAACAACTTCATTTACCACTTTTAGCTTTTTCGCAATACTATCAACCAAATGAAAAGAACATTTTGGAAATAAAATTGCTAAAGGAATTCCTGGAAACCCGCCACCAGTACCAACATCAAGAATTTTACTACCATCTTTAAACTCAATAACTTTTGCTATGGCTAGCGAATGTAATACGTGTCGCAAATAAAGTTCATCAATATCTTTTCTAGAAACCACATTAATTTTTAAATTCCAATCATTATAAAGTGCTTCTAATTTTTCAAATTTAATAACCTGGTCTTCAGTAAGGTTTGGAAAATATTTTAAAATAAGCTTCATTAACTTTAAATTTTCTGCTAAAATATAATTTTTACATACATTTTTTTACAAAAAAACGTTATTACTTCAATTGGTTTATACCTATCTTTGCGACTCATGTAATATACCAATAAATTAAAATTAATAGCATGGCAAAACAGACACTTTCATTCTCAAGAACAGACTCCGCTAAGTTTTTTAAAACCTTAAACAAACGCGTTAACCTCTACTTTAAAGACAATAATATTAAGAAAACAGGAAACTGGAAACTATACAGTAAAGCCATTTTTATGTTTGCTTTACTTATAATACCTTTAGTTTTAATACTTACAATAGATTTACCAACTTGGGTACAAATACTATTTATGATGCTAATTGGCGTTGGTATGGCTGGTGTTGGAATGAATGTAATGCATGATGCTAACCATGGTTCGTTTTCTAGTAGAAAATGGGTGAATAAATTAATGGGAAGTAGTATTTATATTTTAGCTGGAAACGATTATAATTGGAAAGTACAACACAATGTTTTACACCATACATACACCAATATTC
>CAZLXG010000105.1:0-2885 GCA_964563585.1 uncultured Flavobacteriaceae bacterium
TTGTGAGAAACTAAGTTGTGCTATTAATAAAAATATTGTACTTAGGAGAGTAATTAATGTTTTTTTCATGAGGGATTGGTTAATTGTTAGTGTCAGAAAGTTAAGACATATATTGTTGATTTATTAAAAATTGTTAATAAGTTTTGTGATATTCTTAATATAAATAATATTTTACGGGCTTACCACATTTTAAATGAAGTTAATTCCTACGAATGAAAATATATTTGTAGTATAATACATGTATTTTTAGTAAAAAATAAGCCCTGAATTTTTATTCAGGGCTTAAACAAAGCATAGTTATTAAAAGAATAGATTTGGGGCTATAAAATAATAACTAACTATTTTATTAATACTTTTTTACTAAGTGTATTATTATTGGTTTTTAATTTAATAATATAAATACCTGTTTTAATAGATCTTATTTTGTGAGTAATCAAACTATTATTGGAATTACTATTAAAAGTAAAAATGTTTTGACCTAGCATATTAAATACTTCAACAGAATCAATATGCTTTAATGTAGGGTTGTTAATTATTAAACTTTTTTGATTGTTTGAAAAATACACCTCTAAGTTTTCGTTTTTAAAATTATCAATATCAAGTTTAGAATCACTATAAAATGTAATTTCGAAACGTTCTGAAAATTCACCAACAGTTAAATTTATAGTATAATTACTGTCTTTGAGATTATGATAAATTTCTAATTTTTTATCGTGTAAGTATATATTCGTATTGTTATCAAAATTTTCTAAATTGTCTATTTTAAAAGTAGCAAGTCCTTCTTTGTCAATTTTAATGCCTAAAGGTAATACTTGGTCTGTATTGAAATTATTTACTGCTTGAATAATGAATTTTGACCCATTAAACAACCAATACATATCTTCTTTATTTTCTTCTATTAGTATTGCTTCATAACCTAAATCAAAGTCATTCGATGCGTTTTCATCTACACCAACAAGTAATTGACGATGATATCCATCAGGAGAACTAAACATTAACCTGATTTTTTTTCTAGTATCTACCTCAGTAGTTTTGCCTGTTTTAGATTTCGCTCCGTTTTTCATAAAAAGCGACGAACCTCCTTCTTTTTGAAATATACGTTGACTATTTTTAAATTGAATATTACCTCCAACTACAGGGGTTACACTAGTTAATCCAGCATCTGTAATTGCAGAAACAAAGAAACCTTGTGCAACTGGAATGTAACGTTCAGGTGTTTTTGTTCCTAAGCCACCATCTGCATCGATTCTTGAATCATTATTTATTGCAACAACGCCACCTGTTAAAGTATAGGTTGCATAACCACCTTGATAATCTAATAATACATGTGAGTTAATTGCAAAATGATCCCAGAAATATAATGCGCCATTTATAATGTTTGAAGCTGCTCTACCTGCACCATCACTAATATTATCTAAAATAAATTCATTTGCATCCATTGCAGAAGGGTATGGGTTACCAACTAAATAATCATTTCCTGCACCTATAGTAAGAGAGAAATCACCATTATTTGGTTGTCCATTCAAAATATAATTTTGATTAGGTGTTGCAGTTCCTGGACCTTTCATAGTAAATCCTTCACCAACAGATAATGAACCTGTGCTTCTAACATGTTGCCATAACGAATATGTATCTCCTGTTAAATTAGCATATTTCCAAACCCAATAATCAGCATTTCGTACTGGAGATGTTGTACCGTTATATCCAGAAGTTACAAAACCTACATTAGTAATTATATTTGGTAGTGTATAACTAGAATTACTAGTTGGTGCTACTGGTGATGCCCAGTAATTATATAAGTATGTATTAGAATTTCCTTGTTGGTCTCGTTCTAAAGAACCTGAACTGGTTAAATCAAAATCACTATTATTAGTTTGAATAAGTTGAGATTCACCTTCTAAATCTATAGTTCCATCAAGTTTTAAGTAATGTGTTACCGTTAAGCCAATACCTGTGTTTGAAGCAGTAGCAGTATTTCCGTTAACTTGTAAATCACCACTATTAATTATTAATCCTTGTACAGAAGCATTTCTTGTTCTAACACTAGTTGCGCCTGATCCCAAATATATATTATCATTTATTTCAACAATATTCCAATCAATAGGCGAACTATCTACAATTGATAGCGCATTTGGTAATGTTTGTACAGTATTGTTTAGCCAAGTTGCATCAGCATCCCATGAACCGCTTGCTTGAGATTCGTATGGTAACGGAGCTGTTTGGAAATCTACAGTATCTAAATTTCTTAAAGCACCTTGTTTGTTATTTCCAGACATGTCATTTGTATTTGTATACGTATAAACAGACATCGGATAATATCCAGCAAGATTTGACCAAGGAATAGAACTTATTTCGTTTTTAGTAATAGTTGTAGGAATAACATCTCCGTATTCTAACGCTAAGGTTGCATCATTAGAAATTTCTTGATTCATGATGTATCGTAATTGATTAGTAGAAAGTGCAACATCCCAAATTCTTACTTCATCAATATTTCCAGCAAAATAGGCTGTTGTATTAGGGTCAAAGCCATCAGCAGCGGCAATTAGAAATTTTTGAGATGTAGCAATTGGTGCAGGTAATGCTGCTGCTGTGTCTACTACTCCGTCAATATATAGAGTTGCTGTTCCTCCAGAATAAATAACAGCTACTTGATGCCATTCATTTTCTGGTATTGCTACAGAGGAAGTTACAGTTGCTGCTCCACCATTTAGAACAAATTCGATTCTTCCAGTTGCATTAATTCTAAAATCGTAACCTTCAGTATTAGTAAAGTTTCTTTTTGAAAGTACAGATGCGTTTGTAGTACCAGAATCTCTTTTTATCCAAGCAGAAATTGTAAATGCGCTTGTGTTTAAATCTAAATTATTTTCTACATCAATATAATC
>CAZLXG010000106.1:0-2808 GCA_964563585.1 uncultured Flavobacteriaceae bacterium
AATTAAATCGATTGTTTTTTCAATAACATTTTCAATATGTTCAGTTCCAACCTTTCTTCCCGTTTCGAGAAATGAAATTCGATCAATCTTTTTTGCATCTTTTAAATCTGCCTTGGCGGTATAAAAGAGAACTTCTGTCATTACCGAATTTTTCCTTAATTCTTTAATAACTTTTTCACCATTTTCATCATTATTTAAATGATAATCTGTTAAGATTAAATCAAATGACGAGTCTAATTCATTAAAAAAATCACTTGTTTTTGAAACAGGTGTTATTGTGGGAATAAAATTGTTATTTATAAGATGTTGTTCAACTTCTTCAATGAATCCATCTTCAATAAAATCTTTAATTTTATCATCTAACCATAGTATTTTATATTCGAGTTTCATTAAATTATTATTTTAATTACTGTTTCCTTTTTTTCTATTGATGTTACTGACACATTACCTTCTAAACTATTTGTTACTAAGTCGTGAACTTGAAACAAACCTATTCCAGAACCTTTAGTAGTTGTGTATCCCAATTCAAAAACACTTTTTAAGTTTTCTTTTTGAATCCCTTGACCATTATCTTTGAACTGAATTTCTAATTTATCTTTATTCTTTTTAAATAGGATTTCAATTTTATTTGCCTTTGCTTTTTCAGAATTAGATATTAGATTATCAAAAATAGTTGTTAACTCCAAAGGACGAAATTCTTTTATGTATTGAGATTTAAACTTGTCAATAAAATCAATTTTAATATCTATATCAATTACATTATCTTCTATCAAATAAATTTCAGTAACATAGTCCTTGATAAAGGAAATAATATCTTCCTTGATTTCTGATGCTTTTAAGTTAAAGTTTGCTTTAGTCACAAAATTCGCAATTGAATTAATCTTTGAAGATTCCAAAGCAATTATTCTAATATGCTTTTTTGTTTTATCATCAATGTTTTCAATACCTAAATGATTTATAAGTAATTTTAAATTTCTGCTAATTCGACTTGAAGAATGATATATTTGATGTTGAAGACCAATGATACGCTCTTTATCTGTTCCAATTAGCGAACCTTGAAATGCTCCTTTTTTCTTTTCAGATTCAAGATTTACTTCAAGTTCTTCATTTTTTATTAGTTTGTCTAATGCTTCATCTTCTGCCTCTTCTGTTGATTTTTTAAGTGTATCAAGATTTTTTTCTACTTTTTTTAGACTTTCAACAAGTACGTCTTTATCATATTCACCACTTTCAAGTTCTTTCTTTATTTTTGAAATAGTAGATTTTGTAGATTTTTCTTGTTTTCTATCAATAATATCAAAAATTTCAGGTGCGACTTTAAATGAAATTAAACCCTTCGATTTTGTCAAATTTTGAATTAATTTTTTAATTGCAACTTGCTTATCCTCATTATCTAATTTAATAAAATCCTCATTAGATAAATCATTTCCCCAATTCACAATATCAATAATAAATTTTTCTAATCGTTTTAAATTATCATAAAACCATTCTACAAGTTCAAAATACGTTTTAGATTTAATTAGACCGTCACCTCTACTTGAAGTTTCACGTAAGTCATCATTTTCTCCATTAATTGAAATATATCCTATAGTATCCCTTGTCCCTAAATATCTTTTATAACCTTGTGCTTTTCTATTATCCATTTTGAAAGGATCTTCACCTTTTTCTCCATATGGATAAATTCTAAGATTATTCTTGTAAAGATAAATATGTCCATAGTTTACTGGCTCAGTACCCATTCTTCTCGTAAATGTTGATTTTGCAGACTGGTTCATAAAGTAAACAACAGCCTCAACATTTTGTAATTCAGTAAAAGTGTTTTCTTCTTTAATTGTATAAACAAGTTTTCCTCCTTCATACAATGATGTTGTAATGTAATTATCTGTTGATATTTCACTTACAATTTTAGATGTTTTAATATCTAATGTTTCGAAAATTAAGTTTTGAATACTTCCATTTATTATTTTATGATACTCATTTTCTTTTCTATCGTTTTTTAATTCATCTGGAACAGTTAGTTCTATTGAAAATTCATCTCCAATAATTTTTGTGTTTGGGTTTATTAGTTTTGCTAAAGCATCTTTTAGTCGTAGTAGTTTTTTACTATCCCAATCACTTTTAAGATTTGTAATTTCTAAAACAGTTCCATTTTTTATACTATAATTACTTTTTGATATTGTTTCGTGAATAACACTAATATTTACAAACTCTTCCTTTAAATCACCTTCAAACTTATCCCATTCTGTAAGTAATGTTTCTATTTTAGAATTTGCTTCATCTTTTATTGTCTCAAGGTATAATTCAGCACCTAATCTATCACAAGAAAACCTCCCTATACCTTTTGCACCAGCATATGCACGTTTTACTTTTATTTTATCTCTGTAATCATAACTATCTTCTTCAGTTCCTTCTTTTTTTGCTGAATATGCAACAAACAACCATTTATTTATTAAGTCATCATAATTCATTCCTTTACCATTATCTTTGATAATGATTTTTGCATCTTTTGAATAAATATTTTCAAATATTATTTCAACTTTTGTTGCGTGAGCATCATAGGAATTTTTTACTAATTCAAAAACAGCAATAAAATCATCACTGATTAAATCACTGCCAATAATATTCTTTAGGGCAGAACTAATTCTGAATTGTAGAGCGTTTTTTTGCATTAGTTTATTAGTTCTTTTAAAATTAAACCTGCCTGCTCTCCAAATAATGGTGGAATTGCATTTCCTATTTGTGAGTATCTTGGAACTTCTTGTGTTCTTCTTTTTCCTCCAGTTGTATATTTTCCTTTAAACTGATAAG
>CAZLXG010000107.1:0-2624 GCA_964563585.1 uncultured Flavobacteriaceae bacterium
TTGTTAGGCACTGCTATTTATGTTCCAATTCTAAATTCAGGCACAATCCAGTCTTTTTCCCAATTCAGTTTTTCCGATATGCAAAAAATCTGATGATGTTCTTTTAAATAACCATTTATAATTTTATTGTTTCCGCTAATATCATTTAGCGAAATTGCATTCTCAATTGAATAAGTTGCATTTTGAGTTAAGTTAAAAGAGCCAGTCCAAGCAGATACCGCTTTATAACCAAAATTTTCAATATTCTCACTTTCGTTAACTCTACAAAAGACTAAAAATTTATTGTGCATTCTTGGGAACGCTGGTTTTTTATCCGAATTATGATTTCCGACACATCTAATTCCGTCAACAGTCGGGTCAGAACAAACGCTTAAATCTCCCATTGGCGTTTTGAACATATGTCTTTCCATATTACAATTCACTTGCCCATATTTTTGCTGTAAAGTTGATTTCCAATCATTCTTATTTTTGTAGTTCACGTCTGGTCTTAAAAAATCCTCTTTTTGAACTACAATTTGAACATTTTTGCATTTTGCCAATGCATTTAAAATCCTATATGATGTTAACCAAGCAACACAACCAACTATTAAATCCTCTTTAAAGTCTAATATTTTTTCGATTAAAATTTTCTCGATGTCACGGAAATGAGTTTCCACGCTGTCAAATGTTGGCGAATCAATCTTGACAGAGTTGTTTTGAGATACAATTAAGTCATTTGCTCCAATTGAGTCTGTGTAAAATCGGTCACTAGGAATTACAAAGTCATTTAGGTTTTCTTTTGCATTGTCCATTTTAACAAACTCTTTTTTTAATTCCGCTGAAGTTAATGGTTGTTCTCGATGTTTCTTCATAGCGTTGTGCAACGATTACTATTGTTGTCTTTAGTTTTCATTAGTTTTTTCTGGGTGAAATATTTTAAAATATTCGGTAAACATATATTTCCTATTTCGCTTGTATCCCGTTAACTCAAAAAGTATTTTAAGTTCAATTAATTCTTTAATTAGTCTATTAGCTGTAGACGGTGATATTTCTAATAGTTCTGATACCTGTTTTGAATCTGTAATAGGAATTTGAAATAGCTGTTTCATCAATTGTTGAGCATTTTCAATTTTACTCCCTAATTTAGGTAAACGGTTTGTTTCAATATCTGTTTTTAAAGCAATAATATCTTTAAATACTTGAATTGACTCTTTAGAAGTTTCTATAACTCCAACTAAGAAAAATTTAATCCATTGAACTAAATTACCTGTCAAACGAACAGTCATTAAGTTGTCATAGTAATACCCTTTGTTCTTTTCAAAAAAATCAGATAAATATAAAGATGGTTTCTTAAGAACTTCATTACTTACCAAATAGAGAATAATAAGTAGCCTTCCTAAACGTCCGTTTCCATCTAAAAACGGATGAATAGTTTCAAATTGATAATGAGCGATGGCAATTTTAATTAAATGAGGAACCTGATGTTCGTCATCATTAATAAATTTTTCTAAATCACTCATTAACTCAATTACTTCAGAATGGTGTGGGGGTATGAAAATAGCATCTTTTAACGTTGCTCCAATCCAGTTCTGGCTGGTTCTGAATTCTCCAGGTATTTTATGTTTTCCTCTAACTCCTGATAAAAGAGTTTTATGAGTGTTTTTAATCAATCTATTCGAAATTGGAAGTTTTTCCAAATCTTTAATTGAAGTGTTAATAGCTTTTATATAATTCTGAACTTCTGCCCAATCGTCTCTTTTTTCTGGATTAATATCTTCTTCTTTTACAAGAGCTTCTTCCATATTAGTTTTTGTGCCCTCAATCCTACTTGAAGTCGTAGCCTCTTTAAGAATATGCATTGTAATAAAGAAGTCAACATCAGGAACTATTTGAGAAAATGCATTTAATTCACCTATTAGACGGTTTGCTTCTGCTAATAATTTATTTACTTCTGGTGTTGAAACAATCCATCCGTGATTAATTTTTTCAGGTGAAAATGATTTATACTCTATCTGTTTAGTATGCTTTCCTGAAATGAAATCTTGTAAATCCATAATTCTATTTTTCTACTTAAATACAAATATAGGTATTTATATTTTCAAAATATCCTAAAAACGAAAATAAGAAAAAGTGTGTTTTCATTTTTAGAAAGTAGAATGAAATTAGTTTTTTTGATTTAGGCACATAATAAATATATAAATTAGGTATTCAGATATTTTCTTAATCAACTGATTTTCAGTATATTTAATATGTATTCTAGTATGTTAAATATGGAAAAAAGATATCAGAGCCTCAGTTTATTCGAGTTTCAAAAAAGGTTTCCCGATAATCTGGTGCTGTATTCAAAGTAGGGTCTTCTTTTTCTGTCTTTGATTGAAATGCTAAATCAGCATTGTCTAAAAACTCTCGTTTCCAACTTGATATTTGATTTGGATGGAGTTCTAATTTACCAGCAAGTTCTTGAAGGCTACTTCGCTCTTTTATCGCTTCAATAGCTACCTTGGCCTTGAACGACGCACTAAATTTCTTTTTGTTCTTTTCATATTTGACAGTGTTAAATTACAACTTAACTTCCTGTCCTAAATTTGGGGAGTATTATAGAATACCGCTTTAAATTTTAAGTTTTATTTAGGGTAAAACTTAAC
>CAZLXG010000108.1:0-2624 GCA_964563585.1 uncultured Flavobacteriaceae bacterium
TACTTGGAATCCGTAAACAAGTGCTGTTAAAGTCTGCAATAACCAATCAAGGTGGGTGGTTGTCGAAACCAACAATGTGGATGTCAAATAATCATGTTTTTATGACTTGATGGGTTGCTTGTGCAATGATACTCGCTGGAATTACACTGCTTTTAAACAGAAAATTTGTGAAGCCTGCCCTCCATGGCACTTTGATTATGATTACTTGTTTTATGTTATTTTTATATAAATCAGATCCCAAGATATTTATTATAGATATACCTTTTGTAGCAACAGCAATTTATTTATTGAAAAACGAAAAGAAAAAACAAATATGAATTCAAAAGAAAAAATAGCCGAAACTGCCTTTCAGTTATTTATACAAAACGGATACAAGGCAACTTCAATATCTCAATTGGTGTCCAATTCTGGATTATCTAAAGGTGCATTTTATCATTATTTTGAAAGTAAAAAAGCAGTTTATGAATATGTAATAGAAATTTATTTTCTTTCATTCTATAAAAACTTTGATTGGACTTCATTCAAAAAATTAGATTTAATAGAAACACAAGAAATGGTTACAGGAATGTATATCGATTTTGTAACTCAAATTAAAGAAATGACCCAAAATAATACTTCAAAATATTTTATATTGTTTTTTGAAACCTATAATAATTTAGATGAATTTAAGGAAGTGATTCAAGAATTTTATACAACATTTAAAACTATTCTAACCAATAAAATAAAAACTACAAAAAACATTACAGAAAATATAGCCGAATCAGAAGCAATGCAATTAATAACAAAATTTGAAGGCTTATTTTTTTGGTTTTCAGTTTTTCCAAATGAGAATATTCACAAATACTTAAACAAGTAAATTATGGATTTATACAGTAAAAAAGCAAAAAGTATTCCCCAAAAAACAGTTATTATTATTTTAGAAATTGTCTTAATTGCAATCTCATATTGGGTTTTATTTAAAGGTGGTGGAGAAATATTTCTTAAAAAAATAGGATTAACTGTCCTTAATGGCAATCAGGTAAGTCGAAAAATAATTATCTTGTTTTCATTAATCGTATTTGTAAGAATGACATTTATGATGTTGTATTTATTAAAAAGAAAAATTCCTTGGGAAGAATCTGTTTCAGTACCTATGGCATTTGCTTTGTATTTTATAGGTTTTCCATTGTTGATTCTTAACAGAACAATTCCTGTTGATTGGATAGATTATATAGCTATTCTGGTATTTGTATTAGGTTCAGGTTTAAATACAATATCCGAATTACAAAGACACTTTTGGAAAAAGCATCCTGAAAATAAAGGTAAACTTTATACTATTGGTCTTTTTAAGTATTCAATGCATATTAATTATTTCGGAGATGTTTTGTGGGTTACTGCATACGCCATTATTACACGAAACTATTACGCTATAGCAATTCCAATTCTCTTGTTTTGTCTTTTTGTATTTTGGAATATTCCCGCATTAGACAAATATTTAGCCAACCGTTATAAAGGACAATTTGAAGAGTATGCAAAAAAAACTAAAAAATTAATCCCTTTTATTTACTAAAGAATCAATAAAACTGTTACCACAAAATGTATAAATAATGGCTAAGAAAGTGCAAACCTCAAAGTTTGTACTTTTATTTTTAGCCGAAAAGCAGTGTTTTTTTAGTCGTCACTATTCATATCATAGGTCGTTGGTAACAGTTTTATTCCATAATTACTTATATTAAAATTCATGGCTTTAGTTAGACTTTCAGTTACATAAAGAAAAACCCAAGTAAATTAACTTGGGTTTTAAGATGTTGAAATTATTAAGTTTTAGAAAAAGAAATAGCCAACAGATAATTGAAATACTCCATTCTTATTTTTATCTGAAAAACCATCTACATTATTAATATCAGATAATCCCAGATTATATCTTGCACTAAAATTAAGCCCGTTGTCAAGTTTATAACCTAAGCCAAAATTAACACCAAAATCAACTGTATTAAATGCCTTTTTAACATCTGTATTATTATTTTTTGCTGAAAGTAAAAACCCTATTTGTGGTCCAGCTTCAAGACTCAATCCTTTTGTTAAATAATATTTTCCCATTAAAGGAATGTTTAAATAATTTAGAGCAACATCAGACCCTTGTCCAGAATAGATTAATTCAGGTTGAAAAGAAAATTTTTCAGAAAGAGGTATTTCTGCTAGAAGACCAAAATTAAAATCTGTTATAGGGTCAAGTTCTCCTGTATTGTCTCCTACAATAGATGCAAAGTTTAAACCTACTTTAGCACCAAATTTAATTTCTTGAGCATTAACGTTTGCTAATCCAAAAACTGCTATAACAGTTACTAGTAATACTTTTTTCATAATTTAAAATTAAGTTATTTTAGGGCAAATCAAGGGTTTTTTTTTAAATGAAAAATTATTTTAATACTGTTTAACTTTCATTTAACCAATTTTAACAAAGGGATTTAATTCTATCGGAATAGAGAGAATTTATGTGTTTATTTTGCTTTCTAATAACAAATTTTAGATGACTGATTATTAATTGTTGCCAATACTTAGATAAAAAACATTTCAATGTTTGTTTATTGATTGTTAAACGAAGTAATCGGTTTTTTATAAGATAGTCAAAAGCATTTAAAACC
>CAZLXG010000109.1:0-2575 GCA_964563585.1 uncultured Flavobacteriaceae bacterium
TTGGTTAAAATAGGTTAGTTTTTACTTGTTTTTAGCCACAGTTCTTTGTTAGGCAACGTATTTAATTTAGTATAAATTCTTCTATTAAATGTTTCTTTGTTGGATGTACAAAAAAGCAGTTTCTTATTCCGTTATCTGAATCTCTTTTTAGCGTATTTACCTTTGTCAGTCCTTTGCCATTATGATTATAAAATTCATAATTATGTCCTAGCATGATTTTTTCAAGTTGACTTTCAATTCTGTTAAATAGAACTTCACAAATAATAATAGGTTTAAACTGATTTATTGTATTTGAACTTTCTATTAATATTAAATCTTCACATCCTTCTGTGTCAACTTTTATTAAATCAATTTTTTCAATAACATTCTTTTTTACAAAATTATCTAACGTATCTGATGTAACTTTAGTTTTAAGAGATTTTAGATGCGGTTTTGTACCTATATTATGCTCACCAGATAGATTATAAATAGTTGGATATTTTTTGTTTCTAATTTCAAAAAAAACTATTTGACCTTGTTTATTGGATAATGCTAAGGCATTTACATTAATTCTTGAACTTAAATTATTAATTTTCACGTTTTCTGAAAGATAAATCATTGGACCAGTTGAAGGTTCAAATGCCTCAACTTTTAGATTTTTGTTTATTGACGCACCTAAAACACTATAATAGCCTATACTCGAACCAATATCAAAAAAAACGTCTGTTTTTTTTATAAGCTTTATGAAAATAGGGGTGTATTCGTAATTTTTACTTCCTTTCCAAAATAATTCTCGTGTTACATAACTTGTTTGATTAGCTTTAAGCTTTATCGATTTATGGCTTTTGATATTTATATTAATAGTACCTGATGGATGTATCTTTATCTTTTCTAGTAACAATGGTGATAAAATATAGTTAATGTTTCTTATTAACCAATTAATTTTTGAGTTGTATATTAAAGAATATATTATGTGCATATTAGTTTAAATAATTTTAACTGAAACAAATTTATTGAATAAAAACAAATTTAAAAGCAAAAAGAGGATTTAAATCCTCTTTTTGCTTTTAATAATTTGATTTAGATTTTACAATCATTTTCTTAGTTCCAACAACTATATTGTCAATTATAAGAGTGTAAAAGTAAATACCAGAGTTTAAATTTCTTTTAGACATTACAAGATTAGCTTTTACATTTCTTTCTTTAATATCATATTTAGTGATAGTTGAACCATTAGAGTCATAAATAACTATTTTTGCGTCTTTAACATTTTGTTCTATAAAAAAATCAATTTTAGTTTCTACTTCAAATGGATTAGGATAATTGCTTGAAAAATAAGTATTACTATTACCTAAAACATTTTCTGAAGCTTCATTATTTAATGTTAAATCAGAAATTTTATTGTTTAAAATTACTATTTGATTTTGCTGTTCTTTAATAGCCTCAATAAGAACAGGGATTAATCTAATGTAATTTAGACTATATTCATTATTTTTAGAGATATTTACTATTTTAGGAATTACTTTTTCAACCTCTTGAGCAATTAGTCCATATTGTTTTTATGCAGTTTTAATGCCTGTAAATATAACAAAGCATGCAAGGCACTTTATGATAGAATAGTAGCCAAAGGAAAGAGTAAAAAACTAGCCCTATTAGCAGTTTGTAATAAACTACTAAAACAAGCTTTTGCAATAGCAAAATCTAGAATCCCTTACGATGAAAATTATAGAAGTACCTTGGTTAAAATAAGTTAGTTTTTACTTGTTTTTAGCTACAGTTCTTTGTTGGCAACTGGCTTTTTTTTCATTAAAATAATTCCTCAAAAGTTACAGTTCTACCTAATTGTCTAGACAAAGAATCTAATATTCGTTCAAATATCTTGTCTTGTAATTCCAAGCTCTTTTCTATCGCTTCTTCTGAATTAATCTTGGCAAGATTTTCTTTAAACTCCTCCGAAACTTCTGCTCTTTCCGAAAGGTCATTAATTAAGTCTGCAAAGTATTCGTCAAGCAAATCTTTTATTGAATAAACAAATGCTCTTTTAAGAACTAATTTATTTTGTTGAAGATTAATGTCGAATTCATTATTCCTAAACTGTTCAGACATTAATTGGAAATGACCGAGTAAATCAAGTATTTCGTGTAGTTGAATTGTCAATTCGGGTATTATCTCCGATTCGTGGTCAACAACAGTTTTAAATTTTTCTATTTCTTTTTCGAAGTGGTCAATTTTTTCGATTACTTGCTCAAGAGTAAAGTCGGGAATCTTTTCAATTCCATTTTCATTCAGTAAATGTTTGTGTTTGATGTAGGAATGATAAACTTTTAAAAAATTACCTAGAACTCTATTATAAGCCTTTGATTTTTCTCGCTCGTTTTTGTCCGATTGAAGCTTAAAATTCCGAGTATTATTTACTGTGGTAAATATTAAAGTTACAATTGCTGATAAAAATCCTAAACCTCCAACAATTAAGGTAACTATTGCTGTGGTATTACTTAAAAAAGGTTCTTGTTGTTCTGTCATTTTTCAGCTTGTTGCCAATTTTTAAGTATATGAATCTGTTTTAATGATTTATATACAACGTTTAAACGAAGTT
>CAZLXG010000110.1:0-2504 GCA_964563585.1 uncultured Flavobacteriaceae bacterium
TATAAATATTATTGAAAACCCTCAAGAAATGAGAAATCATTTGGGGTACTTACCACAAGAATTTGGTGTATATCCTAAAATCTCTGCTTATGAGTTGTTAGATCATATTGCAGTACTAAAAGGAATACAAAATAAAAAAGACCGTAAGAATCAAATCATTTCTCTATTACAACAAACAAATTTGTATCAACACCGTAAAAAATATGTCAGTACATTTTCTGGAGGTATGCGTCAACGTTTTGGCATTGCACAAGCCTTACTTGGCGCCCCAAAATTAATTATTGTAGATGAACCTACCGCTGGTTTAGATCCTGAAGAGCGGAATCGGTTTCATAATTTATTAAGTGAAATTGGAGAAAATGTTATTGTACTTCTATCCACACATATTGTAGAAGATGTTAGCGATTTATGCTCTAACATGGCAATTATGGGTGAAGGCCAGATAATTTCACAAGGAATACCTTCTGAATTAATTAAAGAATTAGAAGGGGAAATATGGCAAAGAACAATTAAAAAAAGAGAATTAGAGGCTTTTAAAACGGCTTTTAATGTGCTTTCCACACATTTACATTCAGGTGAAATTCGTTTGCGTGTTCTTTCAGAAAACAAACCTGAATCTGGATTTGAATTGGTCAATCCCAATTTAGAAGATGTCTATTTTTCAACGTTAACCACTAAAAAATAAGACTTCTTATGATACTTTTTAAATTACTTCCGTTTGAATGGAAATACCATTCTAAGCAAAGATCTTTCATTCTCTTTTTAGTAGTATTCATTTTGTATGGAATACTGGCGATGACTTCTGAATTTCAATTTCTTGAAATTAGTACAATGTATAATGATGCTTTTAATCTAAATCTATTATCTGGTTTAATTAGTTTGGGAGTGCTTTTCCCTTGTATGTTTTTTAGTATTAATGGACTGCTTCGAGATCAAAATTATAAATTAGAAGAGATCATATTTAGTACAGGACTTACAAAAAATACCTTTTTTATAAGTCGGTTTTCAGCAATTTTCACAATCACTTTATTATTAAGTAGTCTTTCTGTTTTTGGTGTTTTTATAGGAACCTATCTGAGTAATTCTAATCCTGAAACAATACATACATTCAACTTTTCACATTACTTATGGCCTTGGTTAACAATCATTTTACCAAATGCTTTTATACTAAGTGCGCTCTTGTTTTCAGCTACATTATTAAGTAGAAATGCCATAATAACTTATATTATTGCAGTTGTAATTATTGGTTTGCATTGGTTTTCTGCATTCACCATTAACTCTCCTTTATTGGGCGGTAGTTCCTTGTCTTCCCCAGAGATTGTATCTAAGGTTTCCCTAATGGATATATTTGGTTTAGCATCATTTTTTGAGCAGACACAGTTTTTAACTCCTATTGAGAAAAATGATTATTTGATGTCCTTTTCTGGACATTTTCTTTGGAATAGAATACTTTGGATCGCTATTGCATCTGTGTTACTCTTGATAACGTATAAACTGTTTTCTTTTAGAAAAATAAATAGGACGTCCAAAAAAACAGTTTCAAATAAAAAAGAGGCTACAAATTTACGGGTGTTTGCACCAGTAAAAACTGTTCCAAATACTTCTAAAATGAAGATTCTTGCTTTTTGGTCGCTCATTACAATAGATTTTAAAAGCACTATAAAAAGTATTCCGTTTTTAGCACTCATTATTATGTGGATTGCTATGCTTTGTTTTTCTTTTAATTATGCGACTAGTGGAATAGAGGTTTATGGAAGTCGATACCCAACTACAGATTTATTTTTAGGTTTGATTATTGAAATCTTACCCGTTTTCGGGTTGTTATTGGTCGTGTTCTATAGCGGTGAATTGGTCTGGAAAACACGAAGTCATAAATTCAACGGAATCATTGACGCTACACCAGTACAAAATGCAATATTTTTTGGTTCAAAATTAGTTGTGCTTACGGCAATTCCAATGGTTTTAATATTTCTAGCCATTGTAACAGGAATCGTATTCCAACTAATGAGTGCTTATTTTGAATTTAATATTCCATTGTATTTAAGTACATTTTATTATGGTGGAATTCAATTGATGCTATATTCCATTTTTTGCCTGTTTGTTCAATCTATGGTTTCAAATAAATACTTAGGAATGGTGATTTCTGGTGTTGTAATCCTTCTATTTGGCCCTTTAAGTGAGAATATTGGCTTAGAACACACACTCCTACTCTTTAATAATGTACCAAGTATGGCGCGTGCATATTCTGATTTTACAGGCTATGGACATTATATTTCTAAATTTAATTGGATTGCGTTGTATTGGATACTATTCTCAGGAATACTTGTTCTATTAAGCTATAAATTTTGGAAAAGAGGAGTTTCTAGTCCAAGTAAAATAAAAATGAATTGGAGTTTTAAAGAAAAAATATCCTTTGGTATTTTAGCCCTATTGTTTAGTACTGTTGGAGGCTTTATTTTTTACAACACAAACATTGCAAATGACTATATAGCATCAGACGAAGC
>CAZLXG010000111.1:0-2469 GCA_964563585.1 uncultured Flavobacteriaceae bacterium
TGCTGTATCACATAGATGGAATTATCTTGGGGAACCTTACGGATAAGCATATTTTTTATTTATTTTAAAGTTAAATTTTAGTTTCCGTTTTTGGTTTCAGTTTTTAATGCTGTACAACATGCGTATAAATGCAATTATGTTTAATTTTTTTATTAATCTACTATATAATCACCTCCTTCTCCACAAAATATTGCACAATAGCTTCCTTCATCAAAACGCTTTGTTCTCCAGCTTTTAGGGGTGGTAATTGTTCTAAAACTTTGTAGTGTGGCCAACTTTCTTCGTCAAAATAGTCAAACTCATAATAGCCATAAGGCTCTAAAAGACGACAGATGGCTATGTGCATCAGGTTTAGTTTTTCGTCTTTTTTAAACTTTCGGTGTATTTGGCCGAGTTCCTGAAGGCCTATTACATATATAATTGCATCAAGGTCTAAAGTATCTGCATCCGCGAAACGGTTGCTTAGCATAGATACTACTGCTTCCCATCGTTCCTTTAATTGTTCGTCGCGTGCCATTTTTTCAAAATAAATTAGTCTGCAAAGATACATTTTACAATTCTGAAATATGAATTCATAATTGAGAATTGAGAAAATGCTATATTTAACCAAATTTTCAAAGTATGAATACTATAGATATTGTTCTCGGCATCATTTTAATCATCGCATTTTTTATGGGTTTTAAAAAAGGATTGCTTCGCTCGCTTGCTTCTTTAATAGGTTTGGTTGTGGGTGTTTATTGCGCAATGTACTTTTCAGATTACGTAAAAGTTTATATAGAAAAATGGTTTAATTGGAGTGAAGACCTTACAAGTCTTGCGTCATTTTTTGTTACTTTTTTCTTGATAATGACACTTTTCAGTATTTTGGGAAGACTTTTAACGAAAGTTGCAGATTTTGCTATGTTGGGAATCTTCAACAAACTGGGTGGTGGAATTTTTAATACACTTAAAATCGCCTTTTTAATAAGCGTAATTTTTATGTTTGTAAATGCTTCAGAAAATTATAGAATACTAACGCAAGAACAAAGAGAATCATCAAAACTTTATGAATCTGTAGCTTCGCTTGCACCAGCACTTCTGCCTACAATAATGAAGGAAGTTGATAACCTAAATATTGATAATCCTAAATTTAACCCAAAAGAAAACCCCGACGAATCGGGGCCTTCAGAAGAGTAATATTTACTTATACAATATTTTAAATTGTGTCTTTTACGTTTTTCTTTATCCATTGAGTACATTCTTTAAACGTTTTGAAGATATGTTCTTTTGGAATTAAATCTGGAATAATATCAATACGTTCCATCATATATTTGGGTTGTTGTAATAAACCTACAAATAAAACGGTTATTTTATTTTTATTTAAATCGTGGAGTACATCTTCCATAGCATATAAACCAGATTGATCCATATATGCCATGCGCCCTAAACGAATAACAACGGTTTTTGCAGTTGTTTGAATTTGTTCTGCTAAACTTTGAAAATCGCTCGTAGAACCAAAAAATAAAGGTCCTTTTAAGTGTTTAATAAATACTTCTTCTTTAAGTTTTTCAGGAAAATTAGCTTCGTCTTCCCAAGCTTTTTCTTTCTTTAAGGATTTAACATCTGACCGTAACCCCGTTAAATCGCCTATTTTTTTCATAAACATAAGTGAAGCTATTATTAAACCAATACCAACAGCATACACTAAGTTCCAAAACGTTGAAAGTAATAATACTACAACCATAATTAAGACTTCCGAACTTATTTTAATAGGTCCAATTTTCATATCTCTTGGCAAAGATGGAATCGCTTTTAATCCTTTATAATCCATTACACCAATACCAACAGTAATTAATATTCCTGCTAAAACAGCTGCAGGTATTTGTGACGCTAAACTTGGTAAGCCTGAAATTAAAAGGATTCCTAAAAGGAACATCCCAGCAATCATACCAGACAGTTTTGTTTTTCCTCCTGCTTTAATATTTACAACCGTTCTAATTGTTGCTCCTGCCCCTGGTAAACCACCAAAAAGTCCAGCAATAGCATTTCCTATACCTTGACCAATAAGTTCTTTGTTAGGTTTGTGTTTTGTTTTTGTTACGTTATCCGCAACAACACTTGTTAGCAAAGAATCAATAGATCCTAAAAGTGCTAAGGTAAATGCAGTAAAGAAATATAGCATTAGGTTTCCAAAATTAAATTCTGTGAAAATCCCCATATTTAGCATAGGAAATCCATCAGGAATACTTTGAATTGGTCTATAGTCTAAACTAAAACCAATAGCAATTGCAGAGACTACGACTAGTGCTATTAAAGTACTTGGAATAGCTGTGGTAATGCGTTTAAAACCATAAACTATACTCACTCCATTTAGGTTTTCGGGAATCCAAGATTTCACTACCTAAATTAACCGATTAATAATCAATTATTTAGCGTTATTTTTCTTGGTGTTGTCAATACTATTTTGCATATTTATAGTACTGATATTCA
>CAZLXG010000112.1:0-2418 GCA_964563585.1 uncultured Flavobacteriaceae bacterium
CGTTGTAAGTCATTAAAAATAAACATTGGAAATTTTAAGTAACATATTAACAATAGCAGGAATTAGTATAACCACTTTTCTGATTACACTATTTATGGGTAATGTTTTGAAGGATAAATCAAATGTTTTACTCATAATTATATTATTGGCATTTACACCACTATTTCTTTCTTATAACTTAAGGTTGATTAATAATGAAAACTGGATTTTAACTCTTTTACCTTTTACCTGTTTCTCGTTAATACTGATAGGTCCATTATTATATGAATATGCATTTCATTTTTTTAATGCTGATCGTCAAAGAATATTTAAAAAATGGAAAAAATATATCCCTTTCTTTTTTGTTTGTCCCATAATATTTGTGTCTTATTTTCTATTGAGCAAAGACACTTATGCAATTATTCTGATAGTCTCTCTAAGCTTTAGTTTTATTCATTTATTCTATTACCTCATCAGATTAATCAAGTATCAACTGAAATCAATAAAAAGATTAAAGCAATTCTATGCTAACCTTTCAAATAAAGACCTTTTTTGGATTAACATTCTTATCATAGGTCTATTTGCTGTATTAATTCTAGACTCTATTTCTGGAATTCTTACTTTGAGTACAGGGTTTACAGGAATTCCAATTGTGAACACATTGTTTTTATTGGTGTTAATATGGTTTTTAGGATATTATGGACTCACTCAAAAAAGAATAACAGAAAATATTGATGACCTTAAAGTTTCTCTTGAATCTGAAACTAAAATAAACCTTTGCCAAACTGAGGAATGTCAGGAATTAAAACTGCAATTGATAGCAATTTTGAATGAAAAAGAATTATTTAAATCAGAAGACATAAACCTTACTATTCTCTCTCAGCATTTAAATGTTTCATCAAAAAAAGTTTCTTACTTATTAAATCAATGTATGAATACTTCATTTTACGATTTAATGAATCAGTATCGGTTTGAAGAATTTAAGTCAAAAGTTGAAAAAGGAGAAATAAAAGAGAAAACTATTCTTGGTCTTGCTTTCGAATCTGGATTTAATTCTAAAGCTTCATTTAATAGAATTTTCAAGCAAAAAGAAGGTGTTTCGCCAAATGAATATATTAAATCGTTCAAAAAATAGGTCTCACGGCTCGCTATGAGATGACCAAGACTTGTGATGTACGTAGCTTTGCAATATGAAAAACACAAATAAGTTTATTGCACAAGCAAATCAAGGAGATAATAGATGGTGGAAATATCTACTGGCAATTTTTAGTATTCTAGCAGCATTATCTTTAGGTCAAATGCCACTCACCCTTTTCTCATACTATAAAAAAGAAGTACTAGGAATAAGTGATGAGAGATTTTTGGAGTACATGCAAAAGATGAATTTTTCAGCATTAGGAATATCTGAAAATACTTTTTTTCTGCTCATGTTAATCACATTTGTCTTTGCCTTTTTTGTGATTATATGGTTACTGCCAATTATTCATAAAAGAGCAACAATGAGTTTTATATCAACTCGAAATAAATTTGACTTTAAAAGATTTTTGACCGGGTTAGGTATCTGGTTTGTATTGGGAATTATTCTTACATTTTTGCTTTTAGATTCAGAGAAATACATCTATAGTTTTCAAGCAGATAAATTCTTTACCCTTGCAGTTATCGCAATTTTATTGATACCGATTCAAACAGCCGTAGAAGAAATATTCTTCAGAGGATTTTTGATGCAAGGTGTTTATCGTTTGACTAATCATAAATGGATAACCTTGATAATCATTACCATTTTATTTGCCGTAGCTCATGTCTTTAATCCTGAATTCAAAAATGGCTTTTTAACAATTATCCCTGCCTATTTAATATTTAGCTTTGTAATGGGGTATATAGCCTTAGCTGATAATGGGTTGGAAATTCCAATTGGAATTCATACAGGTAACAATTTATTTGTTGCTCTAGTTTTAAGTGCGTCAGGAGCATCTGTTACCACACCATCATTATTTAAAACAGATATACAAAACTTAATCAACATTCTACCTGTTCTACTTGTGTCGCTATCTCTACTTAGTTTTATTTTATTAAAACTAAAATACAAATGGAAACTCAAAATTTAACGCAATCCATTAAGTCAAAATAAAATCTTCTAATTATAAAAGCAGTTAAAATGAATATTAAAAAACCACATTATTTATCAGTAATAACGATTTCAAGAATTGCAGGGATATTAATTATCCTTGGAATAGTATCGGGGATATTAAGTATCGTTTCCTCTGTAGAAAGTGAAAGTTTTCTTAATGAAGTCTATCCAAATAAAAATAGAGTTTTAATTGGAGCAATATTCCAGTTTTTATTAGTACCTATCTATATTGGATTTTCACTTGTACTTTATCCTATTTTAAAGAAATATAATAAAACGCTATCTATTGGTTTTATAGGGTTTAGAATTAT
>CAZLXG010000113.1:0-2338 GCA_964563585.1 uncultured Flavobacteriaceae bacterium
GTGGATTTTTGATTTTCAAAGCAGAACGCTTTGAGATATTTAATCCCATTTTTTATTGTAATTTAAAAGTCAGATAATCGTTTAATGCTTATGGTATATGTTTTTATAATTAAAACCTCTTTCTTTGAAAGTGAAGTAGCTTTAGGGATTCTATTTGGAATTTTTGCAATTCTATTTCTTATTTTTATTTTTAAATTAATAGAGGTTGGCTATGTTCTAAAATATAAAAAACCATTTTATACTCATTTTTATTTAAAATTAAGAAATTTAAATAGCGAACAAAACTCAATCCTTAAAAATCAGTTTTCATTTTACAAAAGACTTACAGAAAAAGAAAAAAAGTATTTCGAGCATAGAGTAGCGTCGTTTATTATAGATAAAGACTTTATAGGAAGAGAAAATATTAAGATTACCGAAGAAATACGAACACTTATTTCTGCTACTGCTGTAATGTTAACATTTGGTTTTAGAGATTTTTACATACCTCTTATTTCAAAAATAATTGTTTATCCAGAAGAATTTTATTCTAAAATAAACGATGAATATCATAAAGGTGAATTTAACCCTAAATTTAAGTCATTGGTTTTATCGTGGAAAGATTTTAAAAAGGGTTTTCAGATAGGTGATGATAATATAAACCTAGGTATACATGAATTTACACATGCTATTCATCTAAATAGTATAAAAGAACGTGATGTAAGCGCCACAATTTTTTCAGATTCATTTGCAGAAATAACAGATTTTTTATCTAACAATGAAGCGTTAAGGCAGCGCTTGTTAGATTCTGAATATTTTAGAGCGTATGGCTATACAAATCAATATGAATTTTTAGCTGTAATTATTGAGACATTTATAGAAACACCTAATGAATTTAGAAGTCAGTTTCCAGAAATTTATAATAAAACAAATCAAATGCTGAATTTCCATTTTGCAGGATATTAATTTCACTACCATGATTTTTATCATATTTTTTATTGAGTTATAGGTTTAATTTTAATAAACAATTAAAACCAATAATCATGAAAAGAAGAACTCCAGTTTCAGAAATAATGTCTAAAAATATTATTGCTTTAGATAGAGAAGATGATTTACAAAGAGCAGAAATGCTTTTTAAAACACATCATATTCATCATATACCAGTGGTTAGTGAAGAATATATAATTGGTATGCTTAGTTATACAGATTTACTTAGAATTAGTTTTGCTGATGTTACAGAAGATGATAAAAATGTAGGTTCTGTTATTTACAATATGTTTACTATTGAGCAAGTAATGACAAAAAATATAGAAAGTGTATCTAGTAAAACTACAATTAAAGAAGTTGCTGAAATTTTAGCAGAAAAAGAATTTCATGCATTACCCGTAGTTGATGATAATCAATTAGTAGGTATAGTAACTACAACCGATTTAATGAAGTATTTATTAAAACAATTTTAAGAATTTACTAAATGTTTTAAATCTTTGATGGTTTTAGGTTGGTCGTCACTTTTAAAAATATAACTACCAGCTACCAATACATCTGCACCAGCTTCAATAAGAGCTTTAGCATTTTTATTAGTTACACCTCCATCAATTTCAATAAGTGTATCTAAGTTTTGGTCTGTAATCATTTTTTTGAGTTTCTTCACTTTATTATAAGTAATGTCCTCAAATTTCTGACCACCAAAACCTGGGTTTATAGACATGATTAAAACCATATAACATTCAGGTAAAATATCTTCTAAAACCGAAACAGGAGTAGATAAGTTTAAAACAACGCCCGCTTTACAACCAGCAGCTTTTATTAGGCTTAGTGTTCTATGTAAATGAACAGTAGATTCATGATGAACCGTAATAATATCTGCGCCAATCTTTGCAAATGTTTCAACGTAACGTTCAGGTTCTTCAATCATTAAATGCACATCTAATGGTTTTGTAGCGTGCTTTTTAATAGCTTCAATTACAGGCATGCCGTAAGAGATGTTTGGTACAAAACGTCCGTCCATAACATCAATATGAAACCAATCGGCGTCACTTTGGTTAATCATTTCTATATCGTGTTGTAGGTTAGCGAAGTCTGCTGCTAAAACCGAAGGTGCTATTAATTTAGAACTCATTAAGTATTTGTTGTAATTGTTTGTGCAAAAATACTATAAAAAAATAAACCCGCGGTAATCAGCCGCGGGTTCTTTCATCAATCAAAAAACGAACAGTTATGTGTAACTGTTTGTTGTGGTAATTTAGTCGTAATTATTTTACTATCCTAAATATGTTTTTAATATTTTACTTCTAGACGTATGTTTTAATCTACGAATAGCTTTTTCTTTAATTTGTCTTACACGTTCACGTGTTAAATCAAA
>CAZLXG010000114.1:0-2286 GCA_964563585.1 uncultured Flavobacteriaceae bacterium
CAAAACCTTTACATACGGAGAAGTTATTGCCAGTTAT
Organism: uncultured Flavobacteriaceae bacterium; assembly: GCA_964563585.1. Lineage (GTDB taxonomy): Bacteria > Bacteroidota > Bacteroidia > Flavobacteriales > Flavobacteriaceae > CAZLXG01. Next base: position 38 of record CAZLXG010000114.1, read on the forward strand.
AGAAGAAGATAATTATATATTTAAATTATTCAATAGCTTTTCAACTCATGTAGTTTACTTACCTATTCCTTTGTAATTTAATTATTAATAATAAATTAGTCTTTATTTGTTAAAACTTACTAGTCCCTTTTTTTAACCAATTATAAAATTGATTTACATCTGGTGTATAGCCTACAGGTATTATTAAATCTTCTTCTTTATGGTTCATTAATACATAATATGGTTGTGAATTAGTTTTGTATTTAATAGTTTGTAATTCACTCCATTTTTGACCGATGTATTTTAACTTCTTCCCAAGTTTTAGTTTTGAATCTACTATTTCATTTTTTGGTAATGGTCTTTTATCATCAACATATAATGAAATTAAGACTACATCATTTTTAAGTATTTTTAATACATTCTCTTTTACCCATACATTTTGTTCCATTTTACGACAGTTTACACAAGCCTTTCCTGTAAAATCAATCATAACTGGTTTGTTTACTTTTTTAGCATACGCCAAACCTTTGTCATAATCATTAAAAGCGATAATATCATGTGGAGCCATTAAATGTGCTCCCTCAGGTGCCCCTGAATGATTTGTAGAACCTCTTCCTAATTTTGAAAACCCAACTCCGTAAGGCGATTCGCTATAATGTTGCGGTGGAGGAAAGGCACTTATTAAATTTAAAGGTGCTCCCCATAACCCTGGAATCATATAGATTGTAAATGACATCACTACTAAACCTAAACTTAATCTACCCACAGAAATATGTTTCAGTGGAGAGTCGTGCGGCAATTGTATTTTTCCAAATAGATAAAATGCCAATGCTCCGAATATAGCTATCCAAATTGCTAAAAATACTTCTCGTTCTAACCAATGTAGCTCTAATACCAAATCTGCATTTGATAAAAATTTAAATGCTAATGCCAATTCTAAAAATCCTAAAACTACTTTTACGGTATTTAACCAACCTCCAGATTTTGGTAATGAGTTCAACCAACCCGGAAATGCTGCAAATAATGTAAATGGTAACGCGATTGCTAATGAAAAACCAAGCATACTAATTATTGGGGCTATTCCGCCTTGACTTGCTGCCGCTACTAAGGCTGTGCCTACTATTGGACCTGTACATGAAAAGGATACTATTGCCAATGCCAATGCCATAAAAAAGATGCCTATCATACCACCTCTATCTGCTTTTGCATCTACTTTGTTTGCCCATGAATTTGGTAACATTATCTCAAAAGCACCTAAAAAGGATACTGCAAAGACAATTAATAATAAAAAGAAAACAACATTAAACCATACATTGGTTGCTAATGCATTTAAGGCATCTGCTCCAAATATTTTGGTTACAACTACACCTAATAAAACATATAGTACAATAATCGATAGCCCGAAAATAATGGCATTTCTAACACCTACAGTTTTATTTTTACTTTGTTTGGTAAAAAAACTTACTGTCATTGGTATCATTGGAAACACACAGGGTGTAAGTAAAGCGGCAAAGCCTGCAAAAAAACTTAAAATAAATAGTGTCCATAAACTTTTGTTATTTTTTGTGTATTCTTTTTGTTCTTTGGTGGTTACTTTTTCTTCTGATTCTCCTTGCTCTTCAAGTAAACGTTCTTCTTTAGCATTTGAAGCTGCACCTTCTTCTGATAATGAAGATGGTAACTCGCTCAAATCAAACACTAAATCAACTTCGGTTGGTGGTAGGCATTGAGTATCATCACACACCATAAATTCTACAAATGCATTTACTGTTGTTTTTGTTCCAGCGATTTTTATTTTTTGCTTAAAAGTAGCTGTCTTTTCAAAAAACTTAATCTTCTTTTTAAAAACAGAATCATCAACTGTATGACCTTCTTCTTCTGAAGTGTTACCAATTATTTTAAATGCTCCACTTTCATCATCATAGGTAAAACTTGTGGCTATTGGTCCATCTTCTGGTACTTCTTGTGAATATAAATGCCAACCTGACTCTATAGTGGCTTTTGCCACTAAATTAAACTCTGTATCACTTATTTTTTCAACACTTGTACTCCATTTTACAGGGTCGTGTATTTGGGCTGTTATATTTGATGATATTATAAATATTAGACTAGTTAAAATTACTGTTCTTATGTGCTCGAAATATTTCATAATTATATGTCTATAATTTGCATCTATTCTTTAGAAGACATAATTACTTCAACTTTTATAGCATCATCAAAAAATGTTTTGGCTTTTTTAACAACTTCTTTAGCATTGATACTTTTTATAA
>CAZLXG010000115.1:0-2280 GCA_964563585.1 uncultured Flavobacteriaceae bacterium
ACTAAACTTTGTTTTCATTTTGTATTTATTTGAATTAGTCAATGCCAAAAATCTTAATAAAATCTTAATAAAACAATAAATAATGGTTAAAATTTGCTTTTTTTTTCTTTAATTTTTAAGAAATTGGTAAAAAAAGCGTTAAAAATCGGCTATTAAGCTTAAATGAATTTTAGAATTTGAAAATTTAAATTTTTGATTTTTACTCTTTCCATTGGCATAATTGAATTTAAACAAACCCGCTTTAGTAAATAAACCAAAACCAAAACCATATCCAAAAAGTTTTTCTTTGGTATTGATAATTTTGTTTTCAAAATAGGCGGCGTCAATTATAGTGTGTATATAAATATTATTATTTAGCTGAAATCTATATTCTGTATTAAGAACTCCAAATAGAGAAGATGATAAACTATTTTCTTCAAAACCTCTAACAGAATTAATCCCACCAAAACGTAGTAATTCATTTTCGAAATAGGTATTGGAAATTAAAGTTGAGCTGTTTACTCCTAAAAAAACACTATTCTTTTTGTTGAAATTAAAAATTTTAAAAGCATCAATGGTTAAGTAGGATTGTTTTTCGGATGAATTTGTTAGTTTGCGTTTGCCAAAATTTGTTTCAAAGTATAATTTAGAATTAATTGGGAATAGAAAATTATAAGATTGTGGTTTTAAAAATTGATATGCAAAAGAAAAGTAAGTAGAATTATAGTCAGTTATTGATGATGAGATATTCTCAGACAATAAGTTGTTTGATTCTTTTGATGAAACCCCAACATAAACTTTATGTTTAGAATTTATTTGATAATGTAATTTAGCAGATTGGTTTACTGTTGTGTATGAAGAGTCTTTTTTAAAAATACGCAATTGTAAATCTATGCCAATTGGAGATTTAAATAAATAAGGTAAGGTTGAATTGATTTCAAATGTTTTTTGGTCGTTTACATTGCTTTTATATAAAAACCTAAAAGTTTCCCCAAAATTCAAATTATTAGTTAAGTTTAAATTTAAATAACCCTCGAATTCTAATTTATTGGTTTCTTCATTGGTTCCAAAGCCTAAAAAGCCATCAAATGAATTGCTTTTAGATTTTTCAAGATATATATATAAGGTAGTAGAATCTTTTGAAAATAAAACTTCAGGTGATTTAACTTGATTTGCAAACCTAAGGTCATTTAATTGGTCGGTTTTCTTTTTTATAATATTTAAATCGAAAGTTTGAGATGACTTTATTTTTAAATAATGCTTTAAATAAGAGCGTGGAAATTTTTCGTAGCCTTTTATTACAATATTATTAATGATTCTTTTCTGTTTAGTTGATTCAATTAATAAATCGGCTTTTAAATTTGAATCATCAACAATTTCAATATTTGATAACTGTAATTTTGAAAACGGAAAGCCATCTTCTGTAATTTTAGAATTAATAAAGTTTAAAGCTTTTTCTACACCATCAAAAGATAATTCAAAATAATCATCAAAAACAGTGTTTGAAATTAAGTTTAAAACAGAAGTATCAATACTTGTTTTGTCATAATATATATATATGGTGTTGTATTTCTTTTTTAAATAAACTTTTGCTGTGAATAATGAATCGTTTTTCTTTTCAATTTTAGAGAAGTTATTTTCAATGTATCCTATTTTATAAAGTATTTTTTGAAACGAATCAATTTCATTTTTAATTGAGATATAATCGTTATGTGTTTTTAGGTAATTTAAAGAATCGATTATTTTGGTTTCAAATTCATTCTTACCTGAAATTTTTAGCTTCAAGTTTTGGCTATTTACTTCCGTAGAAAAAAGCATATATATAATAAGGAGTAAAAAGGAAGTTTTTTGCACGTTATAATTTACTATAATATTATGTAAATCTAACGGAAAACAAGCACTTATAATATGGCGTTTTAAGTTATTTTTAAATTCTCTTAAAAATTAATGTTTTAGGGTTTGAAATATTCATTTTAATCTCTACCTTTGCAGCCCTCTTAGAAGAGGATTAAAAAATTATATATAAATATATATGCCAACAATTTCACAATTAGTACGAAAAGGAAGAGCCAAAATAACCAAGAAGAGTAAATCGGCTGCTTTAAATTCGTGTCCACAAAGACGTGGTGTGTGTACTCGTGTTTATACAACAACACCTAAAAAACCTAACTCAGCAATGCGTAAGGTAGCAAGGGTTCGTTTAACGAACGGAAACGAGGTTAATGCATACATTGGCGGCGAAGGTCACAATTTACAAGAGCACTCGATAGTATTGGTTAGAGGTGGAAGGGTAAAAGATTT
>CAZLXG010000116.1:0-2249 GCA_964563585.1 uncultured Flavobacteriaceae bacterium
ACATAAATATCACTCGCATAAAGTAATAATAACTTTAACTATTAAAAAATGTTACTTTGCAGTAATGGATAAAATTTCAACACTTTTAAAAAAATATTTTGTTTTTCTTTTCCTAATATCTACAAATGTAGGTGCTCAAAATAATATTGATAGTCTTATTTTCATTTTATCTTCTGATACTTCAACTTATACTACAAAAGCAAAGGCAAATAACAATCTTGGAAAACTTTATTGGAGTACAAGTAAATTTGATAAGGCTTTGACATCGTTTCAGCAAACTTTAAAGATTTACAAAGAGAATAATGATAGTATAGGTATTTCAAAAGCTTTAGGAAATTTAGGAGTAGTGAATCAATCCTTAGGGAATTATGATATTGCAACTACCTATTTTATTAAAAGCTTAAAATTAAAACTACTTTTTAATGATAAAATTGGTATTTGTAACACCTATAACAATATTGCTATTACTTACGATTATATCGAAAATCACGAAAAAGCATTGGAGTACTTTCAAAAAGCCCTAGCCTTAAGTATTGAAATTGATTACTTTAAAATTACTGCTACGGCTTACAATGGCATTGGAGTTATATATAATAGGGACGAAAAACTAAATGAAGCTCTTGATTATTTTCTAAAAAGTATAGCTTTAAAAAAAGAAATAGATTACCAATATGGATTACAAAATACCTACAGTAACATTGCAGATATTTATAGTAAGAAAAATGATTTCAACTTAGCACTAAATTATCATCAGAAAAGTTTAGACCTAGCTAAAAAAAATAACAACCTTGAAAGTGAGGCAGCGTCATTAATAATGATTGGTTTTTTACATAATGAGTTCCATAAGTACAGTTTAGCTCTCTCTTATTTTAATAAAGGGATTAAAATGGCTCAAGAAATAGAGAGTAATGAATTGTTAAAGTCTGCTTATGAGGGAATCGCGTTTAGTTATCAAAAATTGAATCAAAATAAAAAAGCTTTAGAATATTTTATTTTATATACTGAAAAAAAAGATTCTCTTTTTAACATTCAAAAAGCAGAACAAATCATACAAATACAAACAGAGTTTGATGTTTATCAAAAAGAACAAGAAATTGTGTTGCTTAATAAAAATAAAGAACTTCAAGAAGCGAAACTATCAGAATCTGTCAGCAAATTAAAACTTGAAAAAAATATTAATTATTTTATAATTGTACTTGGTTTTATTTTTTTAATTGTTGCCTGGCTGCTGTTTAATAAATTTAAAATTAAAAAAGTAGCCAAAGAAAATGAGCTCCAGAAACAAAATTTAGATACCGAAAACAAACTTTTAAGAACCCAAATGAATCCTCACTTCATTTTTAATTCTTTAAATTCCATTCAAAACTATATACTCAAAAACGAAGCTGATATCGCTTCTAATTATATCTCTGATTTTGCCCGTTTAATGCGGGCTATTTTAAACAACAGTAAACATACCTTTATCGCTTTAAATAGCGAAATTGAGACATTGGAACTTTATTTAAAACTTGAACAAGTAAGGTTTAATAATAAATTTTCTTTTCAAATTAATTATGATAATGATTTAGAAACAGATTTTATTCTAATCCCTCCTATGATTATTCAACCGTTTGTCGAAAATGCAATTCTTCATGGAATATTGAACAAAAAAGGCTCAGGAAAAATTAATATTCATATCGAAGACAAGGAAGATTTAATTTATTGCTCCATTGAAGATAATGGAATTGGAAGAAAAGAAGCTCAGAAAATAAAAAACTCTACTTTTAAAAAAGAAACACACTCTTCTATGGGAGTTGAAATTAATCAAGATAGAATAAGTTTATTAAATAAAGAGTTAGGAACAAAAGGAGAAATTATTTTCACTGATTTATATAATGATAAAAATGAAGCTTGTGGAACAAAAGCAGAGCTATATATACCCATGAAACACTGATTTATAATATGGAAGCTATTATTATTGATGATGAAAAAAATGCGAGAGAAAGTCTAGCTATTCAACTGAAAAAATATTGTCCTAAAATTAATATAATAGGCACCGCTATCTCAGTAGCTGATGGTTTAGCAAAAATTAAATCGCTGAAACCTCAATTGGTATTTTTAGATATCCAAATGCCCGATGGTACAGGTTTTGATTTACTTAAACAACTGACAGACATCAACTTTCAATTCATCTTTGTAACTGCTTTTGATGAATATGCCATTAAAGCTTTTCAATTTAGTGCAGTAGATTATTTACTAAAACCTATACA
>CAZLXG010000117.1:0-2196 GCA_964563585.1 uncultured Flavobacteriaceae bacterium
TTTTCTGACAAAATCAAGTGCTTTCTTTACGTAGCGATGCAGTTTTTATTTTATTTAAAAGCATGCTTTTTAGCAAAATGGATTCATATTAAACAAGCTTAAAATCCCTAATATTAAAGCAATATCACCAACAATAACCTTTACAGGCATTATTGTATTTGATAATTTTAAAAGAGAGCCACCAATTACTGGAACTTTTGCTAGCTGTTGAGGAAGTAATAATATGCCACATAAAATACCAACAATACTAAAAATAATACAGTTAAATTTTATTAAATAAAGTATACCAATAACTAAAGTTACAAACCCAATAGCAGTATTAAACGGTTTTAATTTTGAAGCTATATTATTAAAGAAATTACTTTTACCATCAAGTTTATCTAAAGCAGTTACAGCAAGCAATAAACCTGCACAAATAGAAGCTATTTTAAAAATAAGACCAATCATAATTTATATAAGTTTTAGTAGATAACTAATATAAACATTTTTTTAGATTAGCAGAAAACTCTTTTTAATCTTCTTCAGGAAAAGTAATATGTTGATATGCGCCTAAATCTGGTGAAGCTGTTCGAGTAATATTTAAAATATCGGTAGGAACGAGGTTTGAAAACGTGGTGTTACCTTTATCTATAGCTGAAGATTCATCACCAATCATCAATTGATTTAAATATGCATCTTTAAAATTTGGATCTTCATTAAATATTACGTTTTCAAAAATGTTAGTGTTTTCAAAGTTGTAGTTTTCACCAGAGAAATTAGGATTATTAGTATCAAACTTAATTAAACAATTGGTAAATTTAAAGCTAAAGATTATTGCATCATCTTCAATTTCATCTAATAAAATTTCTGCATTTTCGTTTCCGTAGATAATACTATTGTTAAAATTTGCTTCTAAGTCTGCAAGAGTGGCATTATTATCTTCATCAACAATAAAATTGTTCAATAATACAGCAGGAAACTGTCTGGGTCCATTATTCCAATAATTTACAATGCTACTATGTGTAAAGTTATATTTACCACCAATAGTTCCTGCAAACGACGATTGACCTGCATTATTAATAACTACATTTTCGCCAGTAATAGATGTGTTTCTACCCAAAATACCAAAGGCACTCGAATTATATATTTGCGAATTGGTAATTTTAAGCTTTTCGGTAACTTCGCTAGGATTGCCATCACATAAAATACCTGCGGTAGCATTTTTTATAGTTGTGTAATTAATGGTGTTATTGATGCTGCCATCAAAAAACCAAATAGTTCCCCATTGCCCTGGAACGTCTGAAAAATTGGGTTCTAATCGATCACCTTCAAAAATCACTTCGTTTTCTAATAATTCTTGGTCGGTACTTAAGCTACCGTTTACTTGAAGCGAAGCACTTTCTGAAACTATCAGCCCAGAGTTTGCATGAAAATGTATTCGGGCGCCTGCGTTTACGGTTAGAATTTCTCCGTTTGGTACAGCAGCAAAACCATAAATAACATAAGGTTTTTCGTTTGTGAATGTAAGTTCGCTAGGTAATAACTCACGACCGTGTAATTCGGTTTCAACCAATTCACCATCAATATTTAGTGTTAAAGTCTCAACAATTTTTGTGGTATTATCTCTATTTGGATAAATAAAAACAGCATCTTGAACCAACGTAACTAATTCTACGGTTTGTAAATTTGAATTGGCATCAAATTCAATTTTATCAGTGTATAAATAATTGCCATCTGGATTTGTGAAATCATCAATATCTATAGTAGTTTCAATAAATATATATAAGCTGTCTTTTGCTAAAATTTGAATGTTTTCAAATGTTTTTCCAGAAATTCCATCAACATTTAACCTATATGCAGAAGCATCGCCTAAACCTAGCTTTACAGTTGGAATAGTAATATCGTCACTACTTTTATTATATACTTTTAAATTATATGTGCTTGAGCCAATATTGGTAAAAACGGTATCTAAATAAACGGTGTCTTTAGAGAATTGAAGGCTTCCTGTACTTGGTGAAAACTCAAAATCTTTACGACAAGAACTCCAAAATACTAATAGGCTTAAAATTAAAGTAAAATATAAATAGCGTTTCATGTGGTAAAGATAAATTTTAAATGCAATACAGCATAAAAATATAACTTTTGATTTTATGTAATAGTATAAGTTTACCGTATTTTATTATTCAATAAAGAAGGGTTTTCCTTTTAGGTTTATTT
>CAZLXG010000118.1:0-2141 GCA_964563585.1 uncultured Flavobacteriaceae bacterium
AATTTATTAATTGGTTTAGTTCTTTTAATTGAGAATGACCCAAGTTCTGAATAAAGTTTTGTAAAATAAATATATTGGAATATTTCACATAATATAGAATTATAGCTATCTAATTTTAATGAAATGAATTTGTACTATAATGCCCTGTGTTATGTAACTTGAGCTTTGGTAAAAACGAAAGTTTAAACTACTACATTTCCTTATTTTTTTATTCTCAAATGTTTCTCTAAAATATTAATGACATCAAGGCACGAGATGCATGAAACTCCTCTAAAACAATAAAAACTTGTGAATAAACACTCTTTTTACGAAACGACGATAGGAGAGAAGTAGAATGTGAGTGTGGAATGAATAAAATATTTGAGAACCTACTTGACAGTTTCCAATTATATAATTAGCAAAGCTTACTTAGTACCTTACAAACAAACTTTTGCACATTTAATTTGAATAACAAATACAAATCTCTGTATTTTAGTGAAATTTATATAATATAATGAAGCATAAATCAATTGTAAAATTTATTATTCATTCTCTATTTTGGATATTTTATCTTATAGTGCTATATGTATTAGATCTATCTTACGATACCAATTTAAATTGGTATAATAGAATAGAATTCGATATGCTATTATTGGTTTCGGGTATTGCATATTTTAATGACCAATTATTATTACCATATTTTTTTAAAAGAAAGAATTATTTAGTCTATGCCTTAATAGTTTTTCTCCTATTATTTTCAGCAGTATTTTTTTATTCCTATTTTTTATTAGGGAATTATAACATTTTCACCTGTTTTTCTATTAATTTCTGGGTTATCTTAATACCATTTATTTTTTTATCATTTGTTTGGGTCGTATTACGCTTTTATGAGAAACAAAAAGAATTAGAAAAAGCACATAAAGATCGAATAGAAATCGAATTAAAATTTTTAAAATCACAAATAAATCCACACGTATTATTAAATAGTTTAAACACCATATATGCACAATCTTTAAAAGAAAGTGATACTATTGCAGAAATGATTTTAATGCTATCTGAAAATTTAAAATATGTTTTAAATCAAAGTACAGATACATTAGTTGACCTTGAAAAAGATTTAACATTTATAGATAATTACCTTGAATTTCAAAAATTACGAACTCAAGGAATAAATAATATTAGTTACAAAAAAGAAATAGATTCCTATAACCATTCTATTGCTCCACTAATTCTTATAGATTTAATTGAAAACGCATTCAAATACGCAGTTTATAAGGATAGTGAATTAAGTAATATTGATATTTTTTTAAGCGTACAAAACGGGAAACTTCATTTTTATTGTGAAAATGAATTTGATGATAATCTTGAAAAAAATAAAACAACTCAAATAGGGCTAAAAAACTTACAACAAAGATTGCTGTTAATATATAAAGATAATTATACGTTAAACATAAATAAGAAAAACGGAATGTTTAAAGTAGATTTAAAAATAAATTTAGAATGAACTGTATAATTATTGAGGATGAAGTGCCTGCACAAGAAATACTAATTAGTTATATTAATAAAGTGCCAGATTTAAACCTTTTGAAGGTTTTTAATTCTGCACTTAAAGCAAGTAATATATTACAAACTAATACGATTGACTTTGTGTTTTTAGATATTAATTTACCTAATATTTCTGGGATTAATTACCTCAAAACACTCAAAAACCCACCAAAGATAATAATGACCACAGCCTACACTAATTATGCTGTCGAAAGTTTTGAATATGATATTATTGTAGATTATTTAGTAAAGCCTTTTAGTTTTGAACGCTTTTTAAAATCTATTAATAAAATAGAATCAAGCCCAGAAAATACATTACCAAAACTTCAATATCAATCTGTTAAACAAGTCACTAAAAACGATGAATATATTTTTATTAATGTAGATAAAATTTTACACAAAATAAATTTAAAAAATATTATTTACATACAATCAGATAGAAACTATATAACTGTAGTAACTAAAGAGTTAAGTCTTTCGTTTATAGATTCTTTAAAAAATTGGGATGGGTATTTAAAGCAAGGCTGTTTTATTCAAATCCACAGATCTTTTATCATTAATATTAATTACATAGAAAAACTTACAGGTAATTTAGCCTATATTAATAAACAAAAAAT
>CAZLXG010000119.1:0-2098 GCA_964563585.1 uncultured Flavobacteriaceae bacterium
TAAAAAACCTAGATGCAAAAATAGAAGACTATTTAATTATCTCACACGAGAGTGATACAACATTTGTAGATACTACTTTAACAATTCAAAAAGAATACAAGTTTAATTATTTAAGGAAAGATAATTTTGGGTTAATGCCGTTTTCAAATTTAGGACAAACCTATAATAGTTTAGTTTATGATTTTGAAAGTACTAGTTTAATGCCAAGTTTTGGTGCAAGAGCACGTCATTTCAATTACATGGAAATTGAAGACATTAATTATTATCGTGTTCCAACTCCATTTACCGAACTATTTTTTAAAACAGCTTTCGAGCAAGGGCAATTAGCCGATTCCTTTTTTACAGTAAACACATCGCCACAATTTAATTTTTCAATAGCCTACAAAGGCATGCGTTCCTTAGGTAAATACCAGCACCTATTAACAAGTACTGGAAATTTTCGATTTACAGCTAATTATCAAACAAAAAACAAACGCTATTTTGTAAAAGCACATATGGTAACGCAAGATTTAATGAATCAAGAAAATGGAGGTTTACAAGATAGTAATGTTGCTTTTTTTGAAGCAGGCGAACCAGAATTTATAGACCGATCAATATTAGAAGTAAATTTCGAAAATGCCGAAAACATATTAAAGGGAAAACGTTTTCATTTAGACCATAGCTATAAGATATTAAAAAAGAACGATTCACTTTTAAAAAACAATTTAAGTGTAAGGCATATAATGTCGCTTAAAGATAAATCATACCAATACGATCAATCAAGAGCAAATACAAGTTATTTTGGCAATTCATTTTTAAGTTCCAATTTACGAGATCGAGTAACGCTAGAAAATTTTTATAATCAACTACAATTAAACTATAGTAATAATATAATAGGTAGCTTACAATTCAATGCAAGCTATAACAATTATAATTACGGTTATAATAGAATAGTAGTATTAAATGGTACAACAATTACAAATCGATTAAAAGGAAATATATTCTCAGTAGGCGGAAAGTATCAAAAACAATTTAAAAATTTCGAATTAAAAGGACAATTAGGAATAAATGTATCAGGAAATTTCGATGGGAATTTCTTAAAAGCAGAGGCCACCTTTCAATTAAACGAAGATATATCGGCAACAGCATCCATTAATCACAGTTCAAAAGCACCAAACTATAACGTATTGCTATATCAAAGTAACTATATAAATTACAATTGGAAAAATAACTTTAATAATACCGAAACAGAAGAACTAGCATTCCAATTAAAATCAAAAAAATTAGCAAACATATCGGTTCACTTTACAACAATAAACGATTACACCTATTTTAAAAGAGACGAAACAGGAATTCCAGAAGGAGTGCTTGCACCAATAAAAGCATTTCAAAATAATAAATCAATAACATATTTAAAAGTTAAACTACAAAAAGAAATAAAGTATAAAAAGTTCGCCCTAAACAACACCATATTATATCAAAATGTAGACGACAAAAACAGCGTTTTAAATGTCCCGCAATTAACAACCCGAAACACATTATATTATTCCAGCCACCTATTTAAAAAAGCAATGTATTTACAAACAGGCGTAACATTCAATTATTTTACTAAATATAGTATGAATGCCTACGATCCTTTATTGGCAGAATTCTATGTGCAAACCAAAAAAAAGCACGGAGGTTTTCCACGGTTCGATTTCTTTATCAATGCTAAAATCCGTCAAACCCGTATTTATTTAAAAGCCGAACATTTTAACTCATCCCTAACAGGGTACAATTATTACTCAGCACCAAACAACCCATATCGCGATTTTGCAGTACGATTCGGTATCGTTTGGAATTTCTTTTTATAGTTTTTCTGGGCGTTTGGTTTAAAAAAAATAAACCACCAGGCTTTTCGCTATATCTTTTTCTCGTACCTCAAAAAAGGATGCCGCTACAATCCCTAACGCAAAAAGGAGGTGTTGTTAACATTTATATATAAGAGTATAGAATAGGTAAAGTAATTTATCAAATAAACGAACTTTGTAAACACCTGAGCACAAGGGTCTAAAAAGGTAAAAAAAAATAGTATAAAAAAAGCTTAAAAAAGTTGTTGTGATAATAAAAATGTGTTGTA
>CAZLXG010000120.1:0-2090 GCA_964563585.1 uncultured Flavobacteriaceae bacterium
GAATTATAGACGCAATAATGCAAGATGAAATTAACCCTAGCACTTCAACAGTAAAACTGGGAGATTGGAGCAATTCTAGTAGTCCGAATTTTTATTACGGAACAAGGTCTTCTGATTTTATTACAAGTCACTTTAAAGCATTTTCAACGGCAACAAGCAATACAAATTGGAATTTAGTTGTTGATAAATGTTATAATTTAGTTATGGCAGTTCAAAATACTACCACAGGATTAGTGCCCGATTTTATAATAAATACCAATACCACACCAATTCCTGCAGGACAAAATTTTATAGAAGGCATTTATGATGGAGATTATTATTATAATGCCTGCCGTTTTCCTTGGCGCATTGGTACAGACTATTTAATTACTGGAGACAGTAGGGCAAAAACAGTAATTAATAAATTAAATACGTGGTTGGTCACAGCAACTTCTGGCAACGTAACTAGTATTTCTAATGGTTATCAATTAAATGGAACACCAATCTTTGATTGGAATGACGCAACTTTTGTTGGACCCTTAACCGTAGGAGCAATGCTAGATACAACAAATCAAGATTGGTTAAATAATTTGTATAGCGAACTGTTAAATAATAATTTGCAAAGCGGAGATTATTATTCAAATACCATAAAACTACTTTCATTAATTACAATTTCTGGAAATTATTGGAATCCTGTATTATAATTTGTTTAAACTGGTATTGAACAGAAGGAAAGTCTTTATTATTTTAATTTTAAAGACGAGCTCTTAATAATAAATTTTGCAGGTATTATTATAGTTTCATCTATTATGATGCCTTTATTAATTTGCTCATATAATTTTTTTGCTGCCAAGTCACCAATTTCAGACCCTGAAAATTGAACTGAAGATAAAGTTGAAGCACCAACCGATAAGTTTTTATCATTATTAAAACTTACCAATAATATATCATTTGGTGCGTTCATGTTCTTTTTATTTAGCCAATTCATTATTAAATTACTTACATTAGCACTAGTAGCTAAAATAGCATCTGGAAGTTTAGAATTTTTAACAAGATTATCTAAACGCTTATCTATTTCTTCTTGATTTATGGTAGCAGAATTAACGCTCTCCATATTTATTTTTAGTCCAGCCTCCTGCATTGCCACGGTATATCCATTAACAATATCAGCAAAAAAAGAACTGTTTAAGTTTGCAGTAAAAAGAGCAATATCTTTGCATTTCATAGAAATAAAATGAGAAACAGCCTTATAGGCACCATGTGAAATATCAGGGATAATTTTACAAGAACTAGGGGTGTGATTAGATTTGTTTATAAATACCAATGGGATTTTTTGGTTTATAAACTGTAATAAATGTTCTGTGTCCTCACTTTTATCAAATATAGCAACTATTATACCCTCAATATTTAAGTCGATTAAAGAATTTGAATATGTTTTTTCAATGTCGAGCATATTATTTGTAAAGGCAATGTATAAATTATAGCCTTTAGTTTTATAAAACTCTTGAATACTTAAAATAGCATCTCTGTAAAATGTAGAATTTAAATCAGGAACCATAAAACAAATTGTCTTTGTTTTATCTTGACTCATATATGCTGGAATATTAGGCTGATAGCCTAGCTTTTTAGCTGCATCCCAAACTTTTTCTTTGGTTTGCTTACTTATTTTTGGATGATTGTTCAAGGCTCTAGAAACGGTTGAGGCAGAGGTGTTTATGATAGCTGCAATATCTTGTACTCTGGGTCTGTTTTTCTTGTTTTTTTTCAAAAATCTATTAGATTTACATTATATACGAATTTAAAGAATGTAATTGATAATTTGTTTAAAATTGTTAGTTTTTTCTGAATGTATTTAAAATTTAAGCATGAGTTGCCTATTAACTTAATTAAGTAAAATCATTTTAGAAAAGTGAGATGCTTCAACAAAAGTGGAACTATAAGATTGATTTTTTAAGCGAGACATTAGCTCTTCATAGGGAGTTTTTCCTTTGAATGCTCCATGCGGTCTGTTAAAGCTATAAAAACCTTCCCATTGTTACAATTTTTTAGTATTCCAAATTTAAGAATGGACTTCATACTGATATTATGGTAGTCCACAAGTTCCAATAAAG
>CAZLXG010000121.1:0-2068 GCA_964563585.1 uncultured Flavobacteriaceae bacterium
AAATAATAAAATCTATAACTTCAAATCATCATTATTTAAATACTTTTAATGACGTGTTTTATAATTAAAATGGTAGTAGGTAGTTTTTATTCCTGAAGTTTCTTTTTAATCTCATTTGGAAGCTTGGATTTATTAAAAATGGCAAATACAAAATTGAAAACTACAACCGCTCGTGTAATCGCCATAGTGGCTTTAGTTAATTCACAGAAGTAACCTATTTATTTACTGTAAGGCTAGCGTCATTCAGATGGCAAGAATTTTATTTACAGAACTTGGGAATCTAGACACAAATACGAAGGGAAATGTTCGATAGAATCACCCTAGAGTCAGAATACCGATATTGTTTGTAGAGGCAGATTAACCTGTAGTAGTGACGATAATTCTGTAATGGAAAAGGAGCAAAGGGGTTACGTTGTACCGTTACATTTTATTAACCAACTCAATAAAAAGAGGATGAATTTATGGAATGAGACAAAATCAATACCGATAAGTCGTCAAATGGTTTGGGAGGCTTATCAAAAAGTGCGTTTCAACAAAGGAGGGTCAGGTGTTGATGGAATTAGCATACAAGTATTTGATGCAAATCGCAGTAAACATCTTTACAAACTTTGGAATCGTATGGCATTAGGGAGTTACTTTCCCCCACCTGTCAAAGAAGTAGAGATACCTAAGAAAGACGGTTTAGTCTGAGCTAGAATACCTACGATAAGTGATAGGATTGGGCAAATGGTTGTTAACTATATTGATAGAGCCAATCTCTTTATTATCTTTAAAAGGAGAGAGTCTAGCGGCAAAATCAAAATATTCGATGCCCAGTTTTTTAGTTTCAACTTCTTCTAAATTCGATGAGTTTTTAACTTGACTAATATTTGAATTCTAGCTGTCGCCATCTTTTTCAATGTAATTCCAAAATTCATCTTCTGCCCAGACAACTTTTATAATCTTATTGAAGATTTTATGAGCTGTTATTGTTGGGGTATTCGAATTTATATTTAATACCAGTTTAACTATAATATGAGTCTAATTTAGATTGAATTGTTTTTTGCAATATCGAGGAAAAATGATTTAGCATAACTGGTTAAGGTAAATTATTTTAACGAAGAGAGTGTAAAAACAAACAGGATAAATGACTTATCTTATAGTTAAAATGGTATAATACAGTTACTGTAGTGGTTTTTTGGTCGATATTTACGCCTAAGATAATGGCTTTCATACCATCTGTAGAAACTACTCCATTTACTAGTTGATAGAGCATGATTTTAATCCTTGTATTCAATTAGGCTTTCCTTTAAACAATATCGCTAAGGGTTTATGTATGGTATCATAAAGAATTATGATACCATACATATTTTAAGCCTCTACTTCAGGAGGATTATTTCTTTTTAAAAAAAGGGTGAACGTAATTGTTAAAATAATTATCGTTGTCAAAATAATTATGAGAACAGGTAGAAAACCTTCAACAACTATATGAGAGACCATAGCCCCTATTAGATTGATATATATCCCTATAAAAACCCATTCTTTTATCTTTTGAAACCCTGGTATTAATAAAAGTATTACAGCTGAAATTTGGCATATCCCAAGAAAAACAGCAAAATATGAAGGGTATCCCAATATTTTTAAATTTTTCATAACATCTGGAAGTTGCAATAGATTTGATACCCCACCCATCGCATAAAATACAATAAGCATTCCTAACCCAATACGGTAAATAATTTGTTGTTGTTTCATCATTTTTCTTTTTATTTGATTTTCACATTGTTTAACTAATGCAAAAGTATATATTTGTCACTATATATTATATATGAATATACTAAGGTATAGTACTATACCTTAGTATATCGTTTCAATTATCAATAAAATGGACAATTTGAAATTAGGAGAATGCAAGAATGCTATTTTACCAATAGTGGATACTCTTGAAGTCTTACAAGGTAAGTGGAAGCTTTTAATATTACTATCCTTAACTTTTGGCAATCATGGTTTTCGAGAGTTAGAAAGACAAATACCAAAAATTTCACCAAGGATGTTATCTAAGGAGTTAAAATTGTTAGAAGAAAACCAGTTA
>CAZLXG010000122.1:0-2021 GCA_964563585.1 uncultured Flavobacteriaceae bacterium
AATTTTTTCTTTATTTCAATAGACACGCAAAATTGAAAATTTTGCGGACTTTGTAGAATGCACAGAATTTTGGTTTAAGCACTAATAACCCTTATTGTTTTTACACTTTGTTGTACACTGGCTTTAGTTCAAAATGTAGACTAATGAAAATATTGAAATAAAAACCCACAGCGTAAGTGCCAAAACGATAGGTTTCTTTCCTGTAGATTTTAGGTCTTTTATCGAAATTGTAGAACCCAAAAGAAACAACGTTATTATTAGCAATCGCTTAGACATTAAAACAATAAAATGAGTAGTTGGCTCAGGTAAAATATGGTAACTATTTATAATAATTGCTACAATAAATAAAATAATAAAGTAAGGTATTTTAATTTTTTCACCTTTTGTTTTGAAAAGAAACATTGAGAAAATTGATAACGGAATAATCCATAAAGTTCTAGATAGTTTTACTGTTGTAGCTATTCGTAACGCTTCTTCTCCGTAACCTAAAGCAGCTCCAACTACCGAACTTGTATCGTGTATTGCAATAGCACACCACAAACCAAATTGTTCTTGCGTTAAGTTTAAAAAGTGTCCAACTGCCGGAAACACAAACAATGCGATAGAGTTTAATATAAATACAATTCCTAAAGCAATACTTATGGTTTTACTTTCAGCTTTAATAATTGGGGAAATTACAGCTATAGCACTTCCTCCACAAATTGTAGTTCCTGATGTAATAAGATGTCCTAGCTTTAAATCTAATTTTAAAAGCCTTGTTAGTAACAAACCTAACGATACTGTTAAAATTATTGAATAGATGGTTAAACTTAATCCTTCTTTACTTTTTTCTAAAGTTTCTTTAATAAACATTCCAAAACCTAGTCCCACTACTGAAATTTTCAAAAAATAATGAATAGCTTTATAGCTATATGCCTTAAATGAATTATTAAATATAATTGTAAATACAAAACCAAGTATTAATGCTGTTGGACTGTTTATAAACCCTAAAAGGGCAATTATAATTATAAGGCAGTAAATTGTTTTTGAGTAAATATCTTTCATATCATTTGTTATTATTTGATACAAAAGTAATATGTCTTAGTAACTTTTAAGCATATTAATTAGTTGTTACGAATAACTAAAGGTTATGGATGTGGCGGATGAATTTTTTGAAATATTCAAAAGTATTGGAAAGATAGCCTGTTCTGTTTACAAAATAAAACCATCTTTCAATGCTTAAATCTTTAATGTCTATTATTTTGAGTTTGTTATCCATCAAATCATCAGAAATAGAATGGATTGACAGAAGTGCGTAATGATCGGAATTGTATAAATAATTTTTAATGGCTTCAGTACTATTGAAAAACACCACAGAATTAAGCTTTGATATATTATGATTCAATAAAAAGGTGTCAATAATTACTTTTGTTCCAGAACCTTTTTCACGTTCAACCATTGGGATGTTTTGTAAGGTTTTTAGATCAATGATTCCTTTTTGACAAATGTTATTCTTAACATTTGTTACAAGGACAATTTCATCTTTAATAAATTTTTCAAATTGTAATTTTGGGTTAGAAGTACTTCCTTCTGTAATTCCAAAATTTATTTCTTCATTTAAAATTAAGGTTTCAATATTTTTAGAATTATTACTGATTATATTAAATTTTGTTTCAGGGAATTGCACTCTAAATTTCGCAATTATTTTAGGAATAATATAGTTAGACAAGGTTGTACTTACGCCAAAGTTGATAAAATCAGGAAAAGCTTCATTTTTATGAAGAAATTTCTCGTCCATTTCAGTATAGATAGCCAATATTTTATTCGTGTAGATGAGAAATGACTTTCCCTCTGTTGTCATTTCTATTGAGTTTCTTTTTCTTATAAATAAAGTGGTCTTATATTCTTGTTCTAAGTTTTTGATTGCTTTAGAAATCGCAGGCTGTGAAATATATAATTGTTCAGCAGCTTTTGTAAAACTTAAATGTTTGGCAACAATTTTGAATATATGTAACTTGGTTTTCATTAGCTTGTGTACAACG
>CAZLXG010000123.1:0-1989 GCA_964563585.1 uncultured Flavobacteriaceae bacterium
GGGACATTTTAGCTTGGTTGAAAGGGGACATTACAGCTTTGGGCTTACATAAAATCTAATAACTTGAAGGATTGTCCTGTGACGCATATACTACCACGGCGTATACGCTGCAGGTCGTTCATTTGAATGATTAAATTTGCTAAGAATAAGATATTTAAATTTTATATCGGAGAACTATTTACCATGTTGAAGGAACAATTAAATCGAAATAAGTCGAATATATTTAAAATCATCATCATCTCTTTCGTGATTGGTTTTTCAAGAATAATCTTAAACAATTTTATTATTTCTGGGCTTGATAGCTTGGTGGCAGGCTTCCTTGGCATCATATTGATGGGGATTTCACTGTTTATCGCATTCCAAACATTTGTAACATTTAAAAAAATGAGTATCTGGATAAGCCTAATATTTTTTATAAGCTCAGTTGTTGTTTACAGAGCATTTCCTTTCCATGACATATTTGAAAAAGGATTATCTCCATACGGTTTACCTCATACACTTACAGCAGGCTTTTCATTTATTGGTACTATGTTCTTCGGAGTGCTTATTTGGGTTATATTAATGAAATTCGTACTATTTGCTTTTCATTTATTAAAAAGCTTATATCTAAAAATTAAACAACTGACTTGACCTTGACCTAAGCTAACATTTACTTCGTATTCGGTTGAGTAAAAACTAATACAAAGTGTAATTTTTATCCGAAACCATTTTGGAGTAGTGCAATTGAATATTTATTCGAAAATCGCTTTAATATTAACTTTGATGTTGCTAAACGGAGTTGCATACTCCGACACAACACAAATTAAAGTTAGGGTTGGAGGCAATAATTTAACTATTAAATCCCCTTCAGGTTTTCACGAAATTAGTAATTTATCTCCATCGACCCGGAAGTTACTTGAAAAATTCGTACCAGAGTCTAATAGACTTCTTGCCGTGCTAGTCTCTGAGGAAGATCTAGGTAGAATATTGAAGGACGAAAGTGTAAAGCTTGAGAGATATCTCCTTCTAGAAACTCTAAAGGAAGATGAAGATATAGACATATCGCCTGATTTTTTTAGGAAATTTTCAAAAAAAATAGAAGAGAATCATACAACGCTTTTTAATAAATATATAGCTGAAACTGATCATGCCTTAGATGTAGCTTCAATTGCAATTTCTGGGTATCTTGGTATTGATATCAAAATGGGGCTAAAAGAGCAAATACCGCTCGGTATATACGTAAATACAAATAATTCAATTGGATTTGCTAGTTTAGCGAATACCGAAACGCACTCTGAAGCAGGCAAATTAAATGAAGTGATTGTAGGGGGGACTAACAGTATTTATGTAAAAAATCGTCTGTTATTTGGGTATGTTTACAGTACGTTCAACTATCAATCAGATATAGATTGGGTTAGAGAAAAGTCTAAAGAGTGGGTAAAGGTAATACTGGAGACAAACCCAAATCTTAAAAGTGTTGAAAACAAACCTAAATCTAAAACAAATATTGAGCAAGATGAATACGTTGGAAGAGGTTTTGGTTTAATTTCCATTTTTTTGCTCATCGGTTTTATATCCTTAATTGTTTTAATTTTTCGTATCATGTCCAGACTTTTCAGAAAAAAATAATTAGCTTGATTATCTTTAGGAGTGCTACTTAAAAGCCCTCCAATATAGGTTGCTAAAATACAGAAAATACCGTATTAGTATCGTATTATCTGTAACTATTCTATAAAGTAAATCAATGACAAATATTTTTGAAGAACCTTCTTCTGTTATACAGTTAATAGAAGATATAGCTAATGGAAATGTAATTACTTTTGTAGGTGCAGGAGTATCTATTTCTGCATCAGGTAATCACCAAACAGCTTCTTGGGTGGGTTTAATTTGGAATTGCCTTGAATACTGTATTAAACATAAATATGTCAATAGAGGAACACATTACTGGACAGTCATATAAGTATATTCCAAAATAGAAATGAGCATGAAGTAGATAAATTCAATTAAGCG
>CAZLXG010000124.1:0-1968 GCA_964563585.1 uncultured Flavobacteriaceae bacterium
CCAGATCTTTCGCCAACCGAGCAAGTTGGTTTGGTCGCTGAAATTTACTTTGATACCCTGTTGACATAACTTAAAAAAAACCACCTAAAAAATTATAAAATAAACAGAGTATGGAATCCAAATATAACTAACTTATTCGAATAGGCATAATAACATATAAAAATGGAATATTTGATTTTATTACACCTGGACTCAGTTCATCTGAAAGCTCTAAATAGATTTCATCACTATCTAAATGCTTTAATGGCGCCATTAAAAATTCAGGACTAAATGCAATGGTCATATTTTTTCCAGAATATTTTACAGGAACACTCTCTTTTCCCTCTCCAATCTCAGGAGAAGAAGTTAATAATTCAATTCGATTTTCCGAAATCACTAATTTAACCGAAGCAGATTGATCGTCTAACATTAATGAAACACGGCGAATAGCGCTTTGAAATACTTCTCGATCAATTGAAATTCGTTCTTCACATTGAGCTGGAATTACTTGCTGATAATTAGGATATGTTCCTTCAATAAGTTTTGAAATAATAAATATATTTTCAAATTCAAAGGCAATCTGCGTAGAAGAAATTTTGATCGTAACCTCTCCTTCATCTCCTAATGTTTTAATGAGCTCCACTACGGTTTTTGTGGGAACTACAAGATCAACTTCTGCATTTTCTGGAATTTCCATCTCGTGTTCTACTAGGGCTAGACGTCGACCATCTGTACAAACCACCATTAATTTATCTTCTTTAAATGATAACAAGGATCCATTTAATATGACTCGAGATTCATCTGCTGAAGCTGCATACGATGTTTTTTGAAGTAAATCTTTTAATATTCCTTCTTTGATCTTGTATGAAAAACTCTCTTCGAATGAAGGCATAGGTGGAAAATCTTTAGCTGATAATCCTTCTAATTTAAAATCAGAGGCACCAGATGAAATTTCAGCTACATTTTTTTCATTAACTACAATATCAACTTGATAATTGGGTAGATCTCTACAAATACTAAAAAATCGTTTGGCTGGTAATGTGGTTGACCCTTTTTCAATAACATCCGCTTCGAAGCTAGTACGAACACTGACTTCTTGATCGGTTGTCGTTAAAATTAATTTTCCATCTTCTGCTTCTAATAATACATTAGAAAGAATGGGAAGTGTGGTTCGTTGGTTTACGATGGATTGCACTTTTTGAAGCGCTTCTAAAATATGATTTTGCTCTATATTAAATTTCATTAACAAGCCTCCTTTTATATTAGTATATTGTATTTATAAATTCACTATTAGTATTGGGTTGTAAATAGATGTGAAAACGATGTATTTTTTATTATAATTCATTTAAATTTAGTTGTTTATGTATATATATTTGGTTGTGGATAACATGAGTATAAGTGAGATATTATGTTTGTAATGTTGAGTTATTAAGAGTTATGAAAATTAATTAATAGGGTTTTGTGTGTGTTATTAACAGCAATTTTTGTGTAGCGAAAAACGTTTGATGGTACGATAAAAATAAAAGAACGAATTATGCCGTCTATTGTGCCAAACTCTATTAAAACTCAAAAGAGATATTTACGACTATATTTAATCGGTCTTGTTTTAGATAAAAAATAGCTGTTTTTTATTTGAACTAAAAAAAATGAGAGAAAAGGTTAAAACATCCTATTAAAAGGGGTTTTAGCGATACTTTTATTTTTTTAAAGGGAAGTTTTTGAGTTTTTATTTATTTATTTTTAATTTTTGTCCAGAAAGTAAGCTGACCTTCGTTGATGTATGTAGAAACTTCTTAGTTTCTTCTTCCCTATATGCGGCGCAAAGTAGTTACCCCCTACGTTGCGTCGCTTTTTTTATTTATTTTAGTTAGAAGGGTATTTGTAAATAGATTTGATTTGTAGTTTTGGAATGGCTAAACTGCAGTCTTCTTTTAAACATAAAATGAATGGAATAGGTAGGTAAAATATGAATACAGTAATTACATCGCT
>CAZLXG010000125.1:0-1939 GCA_964563585.1 uncultured Flavobacteriaceae bacterium
TTTAATTCTTTTTATTGCTTCAATAATTTGTTCTTGTGAAGCAGCATAAGATATTCTAATACAATCAGGGTTTCCAAATGCATCACCAGTAACGGTTGCAACAAGAGCTTCTTCTAATAAATATAAAGAAAAGTCGGTAGCGTTATTAATGGTTTTTCCACGTAATGTTTTACCAAAATAGTATGAAACATCTGGGAACACATAAAAAGCACCTTCTGGCGTGTTGGTTTTAAAGCCTTCAACATTACTAAGTAAATCTAATACTAAATCGCGACGTACTTTAAACTCGTCAATCATGTATTTTACTGTCGAAGGTTCTGCGTTTAATGCAGTAATAACAGCACGTTGTGCAATACAGTTGGCTCCACTTGTAATTTGACCTTGCATTTTATTACAAGCTCTTGCGATTTTTTCTGGAGCACCAATATATCCTATTCTCCAACCAGTCATAGCAAATGCTTTAGAAACACCATTTACAGTAATGGTGTTATCAAACATATCGTCAAATTGAGCCATACTTACATGACCGCCAACAAAGTTTATGTGTTCGTATATTTCATCAGAAACCACATATATATTTGGATGTTTTACTAATACATTGGCTAATGAGCGTAATTCAGCTTTACTATAAACCGAACCACTTGGGTTACATGGCGAACTAAACCAAATCATTTTTGTGTTTGGTGTAATAGCTGCTTCAAGTTGTGCGGCAGTCATTTTAAAATCGTTTTCAATAGATGTTTTAACTTCTACTGGAACCCCCTCATTTAACTTTACAATATCAGAATAACTTACCCAATAAGGGCAAGGTAAAATAACTTCATCACCTTTATTAAGCATAACGCTTGCAATATTTGCTAAAGATTGTTTTGCACCAGTAGAAACTACAATTTGTGGTAAAGTATAAGTTAAATCGTTATCGCGTTTAAACTTAGTAATAATAGCTTCTTTTAATTCTACATAACCATCAACAGGGGTGTAAGAATTGTAATCGTCGTTCACAGCTTGAATCGCAGCGTTTTTAATAAAACCTGGTGTGTTAAAGTCTGGTTCTCCCAAACTTAATCCAATAATATCTTTTCCTTCTCCTCTTAATTCTCGTGCTTTTGCTGCCATAGCTAAAGTGGCAGATATAGACATGTTTAGTATTCTATCTGATAATAAATTCATTTAAAAAAAATGTAAAAAGTTAAACTTGTAATGCTGGTTTATTGCCTAGCATTTTTAATTGATTATAATGCTCGACAATAGCTTTTCTCATAGACTTGTACTCGTTATAAGGTAAGCTGAATTCTTTAGCGGTTTCTTTTACAATTTTAGCAATATTTTTATAATGTACGTGGCTAATATTTGCAAATAAATGATGCTCTACTTGTCGGTTTAATCCACCAGTATAAAATTCTACTAACCAGTTTTTTGGTGAAAAATTAGACGTTGTAAATAATTGATGAACTGCCCATGTGTTTTTCATGTTACCGTTTTCGTCTGGCAAAGGCATTTCTGTATTAGGCATAACGTGTGCTAATTGAAATACAACACTTAAAATAACACCTGCTGTATAATGCATAATTAAAAAACCAATTAAAACTTGCCACCATGTAAAGCCAATAATTAACGGTAATGCTACCCAAACAACATAATAAACTATTTTACCAATAATTAATTTTGTCCATTGTGTTGCTGGATTAGGAAATTCACCATAAGATAATTTTCTTTTTAAATAGTGATATGTTTGTTTGAAATCTGTAGTAATTGCCCAATTAACAGTTAATAAACCATATAAAGCAAAAGCATAATATTTTTGGTATTTGTGAATTTTTAACCATTTTGAATGTTTAGAAAAACGAATAATTCTTCCCGCATCAATATCTTCATCATGTCCTTGAATATTGGTGTATGTATGGTGTAAAACATTGTGTTGTACTTTCCAATTATAATC
>CAZLXG010000126.1:0-1887 GCA_964563585.1 uncultured Flavobacteriaceae bacterium
AAGAGAATATTATTATGAAAACAACTAAAATACTTTTAATAGCATTAGTCATGATGCTGTTTACTAATTGTACACCTTTAATTACTAAAAAATTACAAAAAACTTATACTGCTGATACAGAACAAGAATGTAATTCAAAAAATGGTTATTGGTATAAAGAGAAATGTTGGGCAAATTTTAAAGAGATAGACTCTGGTATTGATAAAGACAGTATAGATGATGTAGTAAAAAAACAATTAGAATTAATCGAAAATGCAACAATTAGTATAAATGGAAATAAATACCCCATATATTTATTTGAAGCAGAAGCAGATAAAAAAGCACTATTTATTACTGTTTATACTGTAAATAAATTACAAAAATCTATTGTGCAGTTTGTGAGTATAAAAAAAGTAAAACCAAATAAAGATTTTACAACAACAGCTTTATTGTTTAATGGAAATGTAATGGGTTCAGGTTCTGCAGATGAGCAACCTATTGCGAAAGGCTCGTTAATTGGACGATTTACTGAATTTAATAAATTAGATTTTCGTTTCAAAGGAACACTAAAATCAGAAAAAGAAGTTTTTAATATTGATTTTGTAACTAATGAAGCCTTATCAGGTGCAGGGTCAAGCAAATTGGAACTAAAAGGAAATGAAGCTTTTTTAAATGGTGATTTAGGAACAATTACCTACAAACAAATAAAGGATTTAATAACAAAGCATAAAAATGTAAAAACACTTGTTTTTGAAAATGTTCCCGGTTCTGTAAATGATGAAGTAAATATGTTTACAGGAAAAATGATTAGAGATGCAGGGCTTACAACCAAACTGCTTGCAAATAGCGACATTGCATCGGGGGGCGTAGATTTATTCTGTGCAGGAAAAGATAGAATTATTACCAAAGGAGCAAAATTAGGTGTTCATTCTTGGGACGCAATGGGTTTTTCAGGAGAAGAATTACCCAAAGACCATCCTGCTCATCAATATCAGATAGAATACTTTAATATGTGTCTTGGAGAAAAAGGTGAAGATTTTTACTTTTATACTTTAAATGCAGCTTCTGCTGATAATATTCATTATATGCGGCAAGATGAATTGGAAAAATGGGGAATAGCAAGCAAATTTGTAGATGCTACAAACCCCAAAGGTTACCCTGACCTTCCCGAAGACTTAGGATATTATTATGGCAATTCTGAAAGCAATACCGTAATTATTAATACACAAGGTGGTCCCGAACTTGATTTATATACTAAAGAATTTAAGGAAATATTTACAGAATATGGAAAATTAAAGAAAGATAGTTTTTTTGTTGTAAATATTAATCAAATTCAAACCCTACACCCTGAAAAATTCACAGAAAAGGATATTAGTTTTGAACAAGCAAAAAGTTTTGATAATGAAAATACAAAATTACTTGCTAATGCTGTAAAATATTTTAAATCTAAAAATAAGAAAGTAATTGTTACAGGTTTGTCGTATGGTGCATTTATGGTAGAGGATTTACTTGTCCAATATGGAAATATAGCCGATAACTATCTTATTTCTGTTGGTAGATTAGATATGCCTGAAAAAGTTTGGAAATCATTTTCAAAAGGCAAACAACTTGGATTTAAAGATGGTGTTAATACTACCAGAACATATAAAAGCCCTGATGTAACAGATAGAAATATGCCCCGACTTGCTGCAGGGTACGGCTATAAAAGATATACTCAATTATTAAAAGATGTTGATATGTCTAATGTAGTGTATGTTTACGGAATGAAAGATGATGCAGTAGGTAGATTAACAAAAAAAGAAATTGATTTCTTAAAAACAAAGAATGTTCAAATTATTCAAGGAGAAAAAGGACACGAAGAAACAATGTTTGGACTATTAGAAAAAGGATTGAAAGCAGTGATTAATA
>CAZLXG010000127.1:0-1855 GCA_964563585.1 uncultured Flavobacteriaceae bacterium
GAGAATTGGAATTTTTTACGCGCTTTTTTCTGTCCGAATTTTTTACGCTCAACCATTCTTGGGTCTCTTGTTAATAATCCTTCTGGTTTTAATGTTAATCTGTTTTCAGCATCTAATTCGCACATAGCGCGAGAGATTGCTAAACGAACAGCTTCTGCTTGACCAGTAATACCTCCTCCAAATACATTTACTGTAATATCAAAGTTACCTTCATTACCAGTTAATGCTAATGGTTGGTTTACTTTGTATTGTAATGTAGATGTTGTGAAGTAAGAGTTTAATTCTTTTTTGTTAATCGTAATGTTACCTTTTCCTTTAGCAACATAAATACGAGCAACCGCCGTTTTTCTACGACCGATTTTGTGAATTACTTCCATTACTTGAAT
Organism: uncultured Flavobacteriaceae bacterium; assembly: GCA_964563585.1. Lineage (GTDB taxonomy): Bacteria > Bacteroidota > Bacteroidia > Flavobacteriales > Flavobacteriaceae > CAZLXG01. The sequence continues at coordinate 387 of CAZLXG010000127.1, forward strand.
TCGTTTAAGTTAATTGTTTTTGGTTTTTGAGCAGCATGCGTGTGCTCTGAACCTACAACAACATTTAAATTACGGAATAATGCTGCGCCTAATTTGTTTTTAGGTAACATTCCTTTTACTGATTTTTCTACTAGTCTTGCAGGATCTTTTCCAAACAATTCTGTAGCAGTTAAACTTTTTTGACCACCTGGATATCCTGTGTGACGAATGTATGTTTTATCGTTCCACTTGTTCCCAGATAAGTTGATTTTTTCAGCATTGATAATAATTACATTATCTCCGCAATCAACATGTGGTGTAAAGTTTGGCTTGTGTTTGCCTCTTAAAAGTTTTGCAACTTTAGATGCTAAACGACCAAGCGCTTGATTTTCAGCATCAACTAAAACCCACTCTTTATTAACAGTAGCTTTATTGGCTGAAATCGTTTTGTAGCTTAATGTGTCCACACTTTTATTTTTTCTTATTAAACATTCCTCTCTTAAAAAGAGTTTGCAAATTTACGATTATATATTTGATTAGCAAGCAGTGTGAACAGTTATTTTTAGCAAAAAATTACTTTTGTATTTTGGACTATTTTATTGGTGTATTATTCAGTATAAATTATTGGGTTTGGGTAAAAAGCTGCTACGGCAAACCACATACTAGTTACTTTTTTTGCTGCTGTTAGTTGTATTCCTTTTCGTGGACCTTCAATGGCTTTGCCAAAAATAGACCATTTATTGCCTTCGTCATCTTTGAAAAAAGTTTCTGAATTTGAAAAGTCGAATTCAAAATTTAAACCTGAAAAATTTTGAGTTAATTCAAAAGCTGTTATGGCATTTTCGTTTCCAACTATTAAATAGTCTTTTCCATCAAAAGAGTTCTTAATTGCAAGACCATCCTGAAACGTTGAAAATTTATAAACTTTAGATTTATCTCTACCTAAAAGAGCGAATACTCTTTGTTTGTTTGGTAGGGCAGAATTTAAAGGTGATGGTGTAAAAAGAAAAGAATCATGATTTGTTTTATAATTACCATAAGGATATGTGCCATATGGTCTATATATTCCTGTATCTGAACTTAGTAATTTTGTGTTTGGATAAAGTGTTTTCCATGTTTTCCAATTGGTTTCAACTACATCTATTAATGTAGGAATGTTTCCTATTTGTTCTCCATTAACACATTTTAATAGCATTTGCGACCAAAAACTATCTGTATTTCTATCATATAAAATTAAATTAGCATTATATAATAATCCAGAAACTCCAAAAGTAGAGTAGCTGTTGTCTGAGGAACTTTCCCACCCAAATGCTGTGCCTGTAAGAGGGCAATAAGAAAGTGTCATTGATTTATTAGTGAAAATATCATTAACAACTTCATGCCAATCTAAAATATAATGAGGATAAGCATATGCTTCACCATTATCAATAACACCAACAATAAGAGATTCATCAGTTAGAAAACCATCTTTAGGAGTATCAATATATATT
>CAZLXG010000128.1:0-1691 GCA_964563585.1 uncultured Flavobacteriaceae bacterium
ACGTATGAAACTTCTTTTACATCAATACCACGAGCTGCTAAATCGGTAGCAACTAAAATATCGATATATCCTGCTCTAAATTGCCCCATAATACGGTCGCGAATCCCTTGGGTTAAGCTACCATGTATAGCACCAGATGAAAACTTATTAATCGCTAATTTTTTAGCTAGTTTATTAACGGCAGCTTTGGTTTTACAAAATATAATACCGCGTTCGCCTTCTTTAGAATTTAAAAAATGAAGTAATACTTCTAATTTTTCTATAGGTTCTACAACTACATATTGATGGTCGATACCTTGATGACCAACCGTTGTCATGTCTGCTTCTATATGTACCACATGTTTTGACATATAATTTTGAACCAATTGTTTTATGGTTCCTGGCATTGTAGCAGTAAATAGAAAAGTTCTTCTAGATTTTGGTATTTCTTTTATAATATTATCTAATCCTTCTTTTAGAGCGCTAACCATTTCATCTGCTTCATCTAAAATAAAATATGATATGTTTTTAATATTTATGGCTTCACGTTTTACTAAATCTGCCAAACGACCTGGAGTTGCAACAATAATATGTGTATTTTCTTTTAAGCGTTCTATTTGAGGTTTTATGGGTACACCTCCACAAATGGAAGCTATAGAAATTTTAGGACTATGCGCTACAAAAGACTCTAAATTATTATAAATCTGTTGACCTAATTCTCTAGTTGGTGCTAAAATTACAGCTTGAATACTGGTGTTTTCTAGGTCAATTAATTGTAATAAGGGCAACCCGAAAGCGGCAGTTTTGCCTGTTCCTGTTTTGGCTAAGGCTACAACATCTTCTTTATTGTTTAAAATAACCGGAATTACCTTTTCTTGAATAGATGTAGGATTCTTGATATTTAAAGTGTTTAAAGCCTTTACTAAAAGAGTATTTATGCCTAAACTGGAAAATGTAGTAGTCATATTTTTAATGGATTACTTAATCTATACTATTGTATAATAAAAAAGCCCATCTTAATTGATGGGCTTTTTTTGAAAATATATAGGATATATATTAGATAACTTTTACGTTAACTGCGTTTAATCCTTTGTTTCCTTCTTGTAAATCGAATTCAACTTGGTCACCTTCTCTGATTTCGTCTATTAATCCAGAAATGTGTACAAAGTGATCTTTATCAACTCCTTCTTCAGTGATGAATCCAAAACCTTTAGTGTCGTTGAAAAATTTTACTGTTCCTTTACTCATTGTAATGTAATTTAATTTATTAATATTTTGCAAAGATAGTACATTAATTTAGAATACAATTATAATTTCATTTTATACACATTTCCACTTCACACCTCCCGTCGTTTCTGGTAAATAGAATTGTTTGTGTATAATATTTAAACATTTCTAACAATAGATTAACACAAATTACCGTTTAAAATATTTATATTTCGACATTCAAAAAAAAATCAACCTTGTTTAACTGCATAAAATTAGTTATTCCTTCTGTACTAATATTACTGTCTATAAGTGTATACGCACAAAAGTATAATTTAAAACCATTAGTAAATTTTTCAAAGTTTGAATTCACTAAACATATAGATTCTATAGTACCGAAAAATATTACTGATACTTTAGCTACTGTTGATATTAAAGCAGAGTTTTGGGATAACCCGCAAAGTATAAGGTTTGTGGATGCGCAGCATACACGTAAAAACCGTTTG
>CAZLXG010000129.1:0-1566 GCA_964563585.1 uncultured Flavobacteriaceae bacterium
AAAAATAGATGATCAAGTAGAATCGGGTTTTTCGTGAAAAGAGGCTCAGCCTACTAGGGAAAGTTAAAATTCTTGAAGTCCGTGATTTCAAAAAAGTCGTTTCTTGTGGGTTCTAAATTTAAGGCATAGAGGTGCGGATTATGTGTTATTGAATTTCCAGAATTGGTAAGGCTCTTTACCATACACATCTCTTATTGCTCTAGATGGAAAAGTATTATACAAAGTTGAAGGCACTTTTGAATCACATGTACTTAAAAAAGAAATTGTTGAGTATTTAGGGTGATTTTTATGCCGACAATTAAATTATCTATTAAAAAATTCTCAAGATGTAGTTTGTGAAAATTTGTAAGTTTTTTGTATTATTTTTGACTAAGTTTAATCTTGAAAAGCATATTATATTAATTTAGAAAAGAAAGGAACCAATATTATGCTTACTTGGAAAGAAGTTATCAAATTTACCGTAAAAGGAAACCCAATTCCAGATAGACGTGTTGAAAAAACAGACGACGAATGGAAAACTCAATTAACTTCAGAGCAATTTAGAATCACAAGAAAAAAAGGTACAGAAGCACCAAATAGCGGATCGCTTTGTAGTATTCACGACGCAGGAAAGTACAACTGCGTGTGTTGCAATACATCTTTATTTGATTCAATAATTAAATTTAATTCTGGCACAGGTTGGCCAAGTTTTACACAGCCAATTAAAAGCAATGCAATTAAATACGAAAGAGATATGGCTTTTGGTATGGTTCGCGTTGAGGTAATGTGTAACACGTGCGATGCACATTTAGGGCACGTATTTCCAGATGGTCCAGAACCAAGTGGATTGCGTTATTGTATTAATTCAGAATCTATGCAAATAGAAAACGAGGAGACGAAAAATGACAACTAAAAAATTAGAATTAGTAACTGTAGGCGGTGGATGTTTTTGGTGTATTGAAGCAATTTTTCAGCAAATAAAAGGTGTAGAGAAAATTGTTTCAGGTTATACAGGCGGAACAGTTTCTGGGACACCAACCTATAAAGAAGTATGTTCGGGATTAACTGGTCATGCTGAAGTGGTTCAAATTACTTTTGATGCTAATGTGATTTCTTATAATGATTTGTTAGTTATTTTTATGACAAGTCACGATCCAACGAGTTTAAATCGTCAAGATGGAGACTCAGGTACTCAATATCGTTCGGTAATTTATTACCATGATGCTACTCAAAAAGAAATTGCAGAAGTGGTTTCAAAAGAGGTTGCACCTTATTATGAAAATCCAATAGTTACTGAAATTAGTATATTAGGTAAATTTTATGAAGCAGAAAATTACCATCAAAATTATTATGCTAATAACACGACACAAGGTTATTGTAGTGCAGTAATTACACCTAAATTGGCAAAACTACGTAAAATGCATGCTGATAAACTTAAAAGTTAATAGCATAAGATCTCATTAGATATAAAATTGCTTAATAAAACAACTCAAAAGCAATGAAAAGAGCAGGTTGCATTCATTCAAAAAATCGGTTAGTATAAGAAACGTAGGGCAGAGGATAAGCACTATATTTCGGTTTATTACT
>CAZLXG010000130.1:0-1505 GCA_964563585.1 uncultured Flavobacteriaceae bacterium
CAGTTGGTTATTAATTATCCTGAAGAGAATAAAGAAACGAAGACAGTTCCTATTGAAGATATTGGTATGTTAGTATTAGAGAATCAACAAATAACAATCACTAATGGTTTGCTTTCTAAATTAATACAAAATAAAGCAGCAATAATTAATTGTGATGCATTTCATTTACCTATTAGTCTATTACAGCCTTTGGTTGGTCATAGCGAGCAAACAGAACGTATTAGATATCAACTAAATGCAAGTTTACCATTAAAAAAGAATTTATGGCAACAAACTATTTCTGCTAAAATATTGAATCAAGCTGATTTTTTAGAAGCACAAGAAATTCCTGCACGTAAAATGTATAAATGGGCAAACGAGGTAAAAAGTGGAGATATGGAAAATCACGAAAGTAGAGCCGCCATATATTATTGGCAGCACATTTTTGGTATCGAAAATTTTACAAGAGGGCAAAAAGATGAAGCACCTAATAACCTCCTTAACTATGGTTATGCCATTTTAAGAGGTATTACAGCGCGAGCATTAGTCAGTTCTGGAATGTTGCCAAGTGTTGGTGTTTTTCATCGTAATAAATACAATGCTTTTTGTTTAGCAGACGATATCATGGAACCGTATCGTGTATATGTAGATGTATTGGTAAACGATATTGTGCAATCGGGAGAATTGTATGAAGACTTAACAACATCGTTAAAAATGAGTTTATTAGAATTACCCGTGATGGATGTTGTTATAGACGGGAATAAAAGCCCTTTAATGGTAGCTATGAGTAGAACTACAAACAGTTTATATGAATGTTTTTCGGGAATGAGTCGTAAAATATTATATCCTATTTATGAATTATAATTAGAGCCTCCTTGAGCATTATTGAATTACAAAATATATTTTGATAAGTAGTGAGTGCAGCTTAAAAGCGAGCTGAGAATTAGGTTTCGACTGTGCTCGACCAGAACATTATGGATAGTAATCATTTTTCAAGATTAAATCAATATAGAAGTATGTGGGTGTTAGTATTTTTTGATTTGCCAACAGAAACTAAAAAAGATAGAAGAGCAGCTACAAAGTTTAGAAAATCTTTATTAGATGATGGGTTTACTATGTTTCAGTTCTCAATTTATATACGTTTTTGTGCTAGTAGAGAAAACATGGAAGTGCATAAAAAACGTGTAAAGCTGAGTTTGCCAGAGCAAGGTAAAGTAGGTGTGATGCAAATTACAGATAAACAATTTGGAATGATGGAACTTTTTTATGGAAAAAAACCAACAGCATTAGAAAAACCAACACAACAATTAGAACTTTTTTAGAGTTTTGTTATGCTGAACTTGTTTCTGTATCTTATTATAAAAAAAATAGAACTTAAAAACTTGTCTGGTCGAGCGCAGTCGAGACCTTATTTAAATCAAAATTTAAATTCTAATTAAACGCTTAACATGCAGTATATCAATTTTTTAACGATTGATATACTGTGAATGCTAAGTAAAAATACAATTCTGAAAGCAATTCACAAC